>NZ_QVFV01000003.1:0-300000 GCF_004212215.1 Leptolyngbya iicbica LK | reverse complement strand
TCACCGCCAATGAGCTATCCCCACCCGCACTGCCCAGTTCCAGTGCCGACAGTGCCTGCACCAAACCCAAAATCGTGCCCAGCAATCCCAACAGCGGCGCAATGCCCACAATCGTATTAAATGCCGTAGCAAAGCGCTGCAATAACGGCAATTCGCCCTGAGCCGCACTCTCCAACGCCAAGCGAAATTCTTCGGGCGTCGCATCGGGTAACGTCAGCGCTGCCAAAAAGATGCGGGCCAAGGGCAAGTCCGTATTTTTTTGCAGATGAGTCACGACAATTTGGGGCTCCTGGGCATAGGTCTGCAACACCGTCCGAGCCAGTTGGCGCTGCCGTCGCGCAATTCGCCGCCAAAACCACAGCCGCTCAAAAATCAGCGTCGCCGCCACCAGGGAGGTCGCCAACAACGGGATCGTCACCCAACTGGTCAACAACGTGTTGGTAATATCCACGCTCTGCTACAGGTAAATGCCGCCCATCATCATAGCGACATCGGGCGCGATCGCGCCGCCCCTCCTGAGTTCCTGCCAACTAACGCGGTTGCAAGTTCACCACGGGAGCCACATCCTGCGACACCGGCAACACGTTCAATGCCTCCAGGCATCGACTCAAATTCACCGTATCTTCTAATAAACAGACGTGACCGCTCTCGGGCAGGGCGTAGATCTGGGCTTGGGGCAGCGACTTTTGTAGCAGCTGCGCTTCTGAATAGGACGGCAGTAGGCGATCGCGGCCACTGGCCAATAAGCTGGTGGGCACCCGTAATCGGGATAATTGCTCCTGACTCACGTCAAAGCGGTTCAGCATGGCAATGCGCCAAGCCACACAGGCCTGGGAAATGGGCCGCACCGTGCGCGTAAACAAATCGCGCTTGTCTTGACTAATGCGCTCTAAATTGGCCAACAAGGGCAGCGCGATCGCCCCCGACGTTTGAAATAACCACTCTGGAATGGTGCTGGTATACTGCGACAGCCACCGCACCCACACCGAGCGACGCAACGCCGACGCCGGATTAACCAGCACTAAATGAGTCAACCGCGCTGGCGCCAGCAGCGCCACTTGCAACGCCAAGCAACCGCCAAATGACTCCCCACAAACATAAATCGGGCGATCGCCCCCGGCCTCTTGCATCAGCCGGATGACCGCCTGCGCCAGAGCGGGCCAATCTTGGCGATTATCGGGAGGAATCGTCAAACATCGCACGTCAAAATCTCGCGCCAACGTCGGCACTTGGGACACAAACAACTGGCCCGTGCCATCTAACCCCGGCAGCAGCAACAAAAGCGGCTTGTCGAGTTGAGGCAACACAGGAGCAAATAAGCTAGGCGCAACGGATGATTTCATTAACCTCAGAGAACGTCGCTAACGCAAACTATGACTGCAACAACCCATGCACCGCTGACCAGCAGCGATCGGTCAGCGCTTGGGCATGTTGCGGGCCTTGCCGACCTTGATACTGCTCGCGATCGCGGTCTGTCACCCAAATCGGCTCTCCCACCCTGACCTCGACCCGACGATAAAACACCAACGGGTGCCCACCCTCTTGCTGAAACATCGGCTCACTGGGATCAAACCAGCCCAACAACCGGAGGGGGACAGGAGTCTCAAAACCCATGTCATCTGACACGAGGGCTACAGGCAATAGCGCCAACGGTTCCACCGGTGCCCGCAACGCCAAATGCGCAAACCCGCGATGAAACGGTTGCAACTGCCGAGGTTCATTCAGCTGCACCATCGACTGCGCCCCCTCAGGAAAAATGCCAATCATTTCGCGCTGTCGCAGGCGGCGATATCCCTGCCGAAAAAACCGCTGGGGTGTATCCAAGGGAAAAGCCCCAAACTGGTGCACCATGTCCCGCAAAATCGGCACGTGCTGCATGTATTGATGACACACAAAGCCAATGTGGCGATTGAGGCCAGCCATGAGCACAGGCGCATCCATCCCACTGCGGTGATTGCTGATGACCAGCGTGGGCACTCCTTGAGGAATGTGGCGCTGCCCCGACACGGTCAATTTAACGCCCGTCAGATGAATCAAACCGCGGGACAAATCCAGGGGTTCAGGCGCCTCTAAGAAGGGCATGGTAGGAAGGGAGAGTGCTGTCATTAAGCGCTCGCGGACCTTATCGCTTTATTTACATTCCTTAATATATCAATTTTCCGCCCGCTGCTGGGGCATCGTCCGACGGAGATCGCCCACCGCAGCTAAGCAATGAGGCTTGCCTGCTTGGGGATAATCGTCTCGGCGGCCCCAAAGCAGGCCAGAGACTGAGCCGCCCCCTTGGGCGATGCATTGATATTGAGGCTCAACATTTTCATCACTGAATAGCCCCCTTTACGTCCGCCTCGCCACCTCGCTGGGGGAACTTCTCGTCCAGCGTCCCAGTCTTGTATCTCGGGAATGGCGCTAACCCCCAATCACTCGGTAGCTCATGCTAATGCCCTCTGAAGTCGGCCCAGGTTGATTCAATGCACGCTCCCGCGATCGCGGCAACCGCCCCTGGCTTCAACATCCTTGTCCTAGGGGATTTCATCGCTGACATACCATCGGAATCTGGGCGATCGCGCTCGCATCTCCCATCATTGTGCTCATCTTTTAAGCTTGTTCGGAGTTTTTTATGTCAAATGTCTCTCGTTGGAAATCTGGCACCGCTTTATTCTTAGCTCTGGGAATGGGAATGGGAACCGTTGCTCCCATGCTGACCGCAACGCCCGTAGTCGCCCAGACGCAAGTAGCGCAAGTGCAGTTTAGTGATGTGCCCTCTGGGCATTGGGCGCGAGAATTCATCGTCACGTTAGCCGCCAGAGACATCATCGCCGGTTTTCCCGATGGCACCTTCCGGCCCGAAGAGCCCGTCACTCGGGCGCAATATGCGGCGATGCTGCGCCAGGCGTTTAACCAATCTTCGGTACGCGGGGCCACGACTTTTGTGGATGTGCCCGCTGGCTATTGGGCGACGGAAGCCATCCGGGAAGCCAACATGATGGGCTTTTTGTCCGGCTATCCGGGCAACGAGTTTCGACCTAACCTAAATATTCCTCGGGCTCAAGTCCTCGTCTCCTTAGCCAATGGGTTGAACTACACCGCGACCAACACCAATAGCGTGCAAGTGTTTCGCGACGCGGCCCAAATTCCCGACTATGCCGTCGCAAGCATTGCCGCCGCCACTGAGCAGCGCATGGTCGTCAACTATCCCGATGTGCAAGCGCTGCGCCCCAACCAAACTGCGACCCGGGCCGATGTCGCGGCCTTCATCTACCAGGCACTGGTCAGCCAAAATCAGGTCGCGGTTGTCAACTCGCCTTACATCGTGGGTCAGTCCCTCGTGGTAAATGACTTCACCGTCCCGGCTGGCACGGTCCTCAGCGTGAGTTATGCCGAGAGCGACACCGTCGTGGTACTGCCCGAAGAAACCACCGACTTAACCCTCGAAGTGGCCCAAGCCGTGACCAACTCCAGCGGCGAAATTTTGATTCCTGTCGGCAGCCAGATTGTCGGTGAGCTGCGGCCTAACGGTGCAGGCACCCAGTTTGTCGCGCAAGAATTGGTGCTGCCAACGGACGATCGCTTCCCTCTGAACGCGACCTCGCAAATCGTCACCACGACCGAAACCATCAGTCGCGGAGCCAGCCTGGGTGAAACCCTGCTGGGTGCGGCCATCGGTTCTGGGGCGGCGGCAGCGATCGCGGGCCTGACGGGCGATCAGCGCGTCGAGACCCTCGAAGTCTTGGCGGGCACCGCGACTGGAGCGACCATTGCCCGTCTTCTGGGGCGCAACCAAATTGAGGTCATCACCGTCAATCCCAATGAGGATCTCAGCTTGGTCTTGAACACGGCTCTGACGCTGCCAGCCCAGTAGCCAGAGAAACCGGAAACAAACTGGTCGGTAACTGTGTCGCGCGGATCGTCAGGAATTGCTGCAGATCCGCACGGCACGTTCGAGCCCACCCGGTCCTCCGGTATATCCATCCCGAGCAGCACGCTAGTGCCATCCCCCGAGGGCGTCAGTTTGTGCAAAGCCGAGCAAACAAACTGATCCGAGCTACCGTTTCAAGGCCAATTCTGGATAGGTGTCCTGTAGCCACTGAGTCGCATCGGGGGCCGACATCGGTTTGCTAAAGAAATAACCCTGACAAAATTGACAACCCAGTTGATGCAAAAAGTTGACCTGGGTTTCAGTTTCACAGCCTTCAGCAATGATGCTCATGTTGAGGGCTGCCCCCATCGAGATGACCGCCCGCGCAATTTCCGAGTTGTCGCCAGTCTCAGTAATATCTTTCACAAAGCAGCGATCGATTTTGAGAATATCCACCGGCAATTGTTGTAAGTAGCTGAGGGAAGAATATCCGGTGCCAAAGTCGTCAATGCTAATGCTGATGCCGCGATCGCGAATTTGGTTAAATTTGGCCAGAATGCGTTCTTGGGTTTCTAACAGCCCGCTTTCGGTGACCTCCAACTTCAAGGTGCCCTCTAGCAAAGAGACTGAAGCCACCGCAGCATCAATGTCTTGCAGCAAATTGGGGTGACTAAATTGAGGAGCCGCTAAGTTCACACTCATGGTCAATCGACCAAATTGTTGCTGCCAAAGAGCCAATTGCTGAATCGCGGTCTGCATCACCCAGCGCCCCACCGGAATAATCAACCCCGTTTCTTCTAAACAAGGAATGAACACATTGGGAGGCACTAGCCCGTGCCCTGCGCGCTGCCAACGAATGAGCGCTTCAAACCCATCCACCTGACGAGTCTCTAAATTAATGATCGGTTGGTAAAAGAGGACAAATTCTTCTTTCTCCAGGGCCTGATTCAGCGCGCTTTCCAAATCCAAGCGGCGCATCGCCGCCTCGTGAAAATCTGCCCGGAAGATGTAATGTCCGTCAATGACTTCGGCTTTCGCCTTTTGTAAGGCAGTATCCGCATCTCTGAGAATTTCGGTCGAAGTTGCGTAATGGTCGTCGCCTTGCACGATGCCAACGCAAGCGTGAACAACAATTTCATAGCCGTCTACATGCACCACTTGGCCCAGGGTTTCACTAATGGTATTCGCGTATTTCAGAATTTCGTCTTCAGTTTGAGGAGCGAAACTCAAAATACAAAATTCATCTCCCCCCACTTGATACAAAACATCTTGGGTAGCAACGAGCTGGTTCAAGCGCTGACCAATTTCCTTTAAGACCTGATCACCGATCTCATGGCCTAAGGAATTGTTGATCAAACTAAATCGCACCAGGTTCATCAACATCAGCACGAAGGGCCGCTTCTCAGCGGCAGGCTTATCGCACAGTGCCTGCAGGGTGGCAATTAACGACGCCCGACTGGGTAAGCCGGTCAGGGCGTGGGTATACAGGGCGCGATGCAGCGCTTGGGTGCGCGACTTGACTTCATTCAACGCTTGGTTCAGCTCAATGGTGCGCTGTGCAACTTTTTGCTCTAGCAAGTCATTGATCGCCTGGAGTTGCTGAGTGAGTTGGCGAATGGTGAGATGACTCTTGACCCGAGCCCGCACGACAGCAGGATTAGCCGGTTTCACAATAAAGTCAGCCCCCCCATATTCAAAACCCTTGGCTTCGTCATGGGCTTCGCTGAGGGCGGTCACAAAAATGATGGGAATGTGGTGAGTTGCCGCAGCGCTTTTGAGCTGCTCACAGAGTTGATAGCCACTGACGTCTGGCATCATGACATCGAGCAAAATCAGGTCCGGCTGAGGCGATTTCATGGCGAGCTCAGCGGCCTTAGTGCCATTCGTGGCAGCGATCACGGCGTAATCATCTTGCAGGGCTGACATCAGGACCCGAATGTTTTCGGGTTGATCATCAACAATCAGAATTTTGGCAGTTGGTGATTTAGCCATGCGGTATCCGCGAGTTCGCAAATTGGGCGAGCGTCTGTAATGTGGTCTGGGCCCGGTCAATCTCAAAGTCGTCGAGCGACCTGGCAAGAGTATTCACAATCTGGCGGGTGGAATGATGATTTTGTAAGACTTCTTGAAGATATTTGAGATGCTCAAGGGCGGCGACGAGATCGCTGTCTAAAGCTGTTTGCATCTGCTGCACTTGCTGCAAGACCACTGACCAATCAAGGTCATCGAGCGTCTCCTCAGGGAGCTGGGGCTGATGGTAAGAGGCTTGCCAGGTGGTGAGTTCATTCAGCACCGTGGCTAGAATATCGACTACTGCAGTGAAGCTATCGGCATCATAGTTTTGCGGATGTTGGAGCAGGGACTGTTCAAGCGTTTGGGCGGGATTTTTGAGGGCCGCACACCCTAAAGTAGCCGCCGTACTTTTGAGGTTATGGACTAACCGGGTCGCTGTCACATAATCTTCTTGGTCAATATGCTGTTGAAACTGCTCGACAAAAGTTTGATTTTTGCTCAGAAATTGCTGGAGCAGTTTGATATAAAGGTCTAGATTTTCGCCAACGTATTGCAAGCCCTGCTCGATATTAAAAGAGTTGAGGTGGGTAAAAGCAGCAGGAACTGGGGAGATGGGAAGGGCATGCATAGAACGGGTTGACCGTGATGAGGGAACCTGTTCTGAGGGTACCCACCGCTGAATTGCGGCATACATTTCCGCTTTCACGATCGGTTTGGCCAGGTAATCATTCATGCCGATCGCGAGACATTTTTGGCGATCGCCCTGCATGGCGTTGGCCGTCATGGCGATGATCGGCACCTGGCTGACGGCCCCCGGCAGGGCACGAATATGGCGCGTGGCTTCATAGCCATCCATCACGGGCATTTGGCAATCCATCAGCACCACATCAAAGGGGGCTTGTTGCAGGGCCTCAATAGCAGCCCGGCCATGATCCACCACGGTCGCGATCGCCCCCGCCTGGGTCAAAAATTCCAGGGCCAGTTCTTGGTTGATTTCGTGATCTTCGACCAAGAGCACCCGCACCTGGGCTAACGCCCCCGGAGACGGCAGCGCCAGCGACGGCACCGCTGGCACCGTAACGGTGGCCTGACCTGGGAGCACTGCTTCGACAATGGCCTCCAACAGTTGAGACGGTTGCAAAGGTTTATAGAGCAGGTGGTTAATGCCGGCGGCCTGGGCAGACTCTTGCACCACCCGCTGCCGATGAGCGGTCACGAGCAAAATGGCCGGACCAATAGCAGTTGGATACGTCCGATGGATTTGCTGAATCAGGGCAATGCCGTCAATATCGGGCATGACATAGTCCACAATCACCACCTCAAAGGGCTGCTGTGCAGTTTCAGCCGCGGCGATCGCGGCGATCGCTTCAGCCGCCGTCGCCACCACGGTCGGCTCAAACTGGAAGCTTGACAGCACTTCGTGAAAGATTGTGCGTGCAGCAGCGTTATCATCCACCGCCAACACCCGGATTCCCTGCAGTGCGGTGGGGAGTTCACACTGGGTCAAGAGAGCATTCGGGCATGCCGTCGCCAGTTGGAACGTCGCCGTCAGCCAAAAGGTACTGCCCTGGCCGAGGGTGCTTTCCAAGCCAATTTCTCCCTGCATGAGGTGAGCCAAGCGTTGAGAAATCACGAGCCCTAGCCCGGTGCCGCCAAACTTGCGCGTCGTGGAGGCATCGCCCTGGGCAAACGCTTGGAACAATTTGGCCTGTTGTGCGGCACTCAGGCCAATGCCGGTATCGGTCACGGCAAACCGCAGTCGGCACGACGTCTCATTGGCCTGCTCAACCCTCACTGCCACCAAGACATGGCCCTGCGCCGTAAACTTGATCGCATTTGACACCAAGTTCAACAAAATTTGACCAAGTCGGAACGGATCCCCCACCAACTGTAACGGCGTATCCAGAGCCACGTGGAAGAGCAGTTCGAGCCCTTGATGACTCGCTTGCACCCCAATGACATCAGCCAGGTTGCTGAGCACTTCATCCAAGGCAAACGGCACGACCTCTAGTTCGAGCTTGTCGGCTTCAATCTTAGAAAAGTCGAGAATGTCGTTGATGATATGCAGCAAAGTCGTCGCTGATTTGTCAATTTTGGTGAGATAGTTGCGCTGCCGGGCTGTGAGTGACGTTTCTAAAGTGAGTTGAGTCATGCCGATAATGGCATTCATGGGGGTGCGAATTTCGTGACTGACATTCGCCAAAAACTCGTCTTTCATCCGAGTGGCATGGGCCAACTGCTCATTCGAGGTGGCGAGCTGTTGGTTGCGTTCGGTGAGCAAGTTTTGGGCATGTTGGCGCTCTTGCAGTTCGGTCTGCAACCGTTCGAACAACCCAGCTTGGCGCATCGCGATCGCTAACTGGTCGGCAATTTGCTGTAACAGCCGCGCCTCTGAGTCTTTCCACTGCCGTGGGGCCACACAAGCATGAACGACCAACAGCCCCCAAATTTTGGTATGCGTCTCTGGGCAAGTCCAACGGTTCATTTCCACTGCGGCATCGTGCTGCAAGATGGGGGCCACCAGCTTCGAGCGAATTTGCCCTGACTGAGCATACGCTTGCAAGCACTCAGTCCAGATGTCATCCATCACATCGGGTACCTGACGCGGTTCGCCCCGCCAGTAGCGTTCTAAAATATCTTGTGACCAGACTTCATCGTTCCATTGCTGATCTTTAAGCTGGGGCAAGTCCGGCCCGACGGCCTCTTCAATAATGCGGGTGCGGCCATCGTCAAATAGCCGGAAAATAATGACCCGATCACCGTTGAGGATTTCTTTCACCTGAGCGGCAATGCTTTCCAGAATGTCAGCGACGTTGAGGGATTCTCGGGTAATCTGCGTAATTGCGGCGAGGGTTTGTTGTTCTCGCAATTGGCGGGCAATTTGGCGTTCTGCCTGTTTGCGCACGCTGAGTTCGGCCTGGGTCTGCGTGTAGAATTTGGCCTGCCGGAGTGCGATCGCAATTTGCGCAGCGAGTTGATGCACAAGATCAATTTCCGCTGTTTGCCAGTCGCGGGGGGCCTGGCATTCATGAATGCAGAGTAGCCCCCACAGGGCCTCGCCTTCCAGCAGCGGCATCACCATACAGGCATGAATCTGGAACAGCTCTAAAATGCCAGCATGACAGTTGGAGATATCCGCCTCGTAAATATTATTGGCAATGAAGTAACGGCCTCGACGATATTGCTCGGCGTATGCTTCGGCAAAGCAGGGCTCTTCGATGGTGACGTGCAGGGTGGAGGCCATATCAGCCCCCGTCGACTCGGCGACAAACTCGCCAACGGTGTAGCCGGCAGCGGGATCAAATTGAAAAACCCCCACGCGATCGCACTGCAACGCTTGGCGAATCTCATCACAAGCGGTGGTAAAAATCGTCGCGAGCTCTAAAGTGCTCCGAATCCGCTGGGTAATCTCTCGCAACAGTTTTTCTCGCTTGGCCTGGGCTTGAATCAGCGCTTCGGCCTGCTTGCGATCGGTAATGTCTTGGGCCGAACCAATAATCTGCGTCGCCTGGCCCTGCTCATTGCGCGCAAAGATGCTGTCACGACTATTGAGCCAGTGCCAATTGCCCTCTTGATGGCGCATGCGGTATTCAAATTCCAGCACTTCGCCATCTTGGGCACCCATGAGTTGCTGACAATAGGCTTGATAGCGTCGCCAATCGTCGGGGTGCATCAGGCGGGAGAGTAGCTGTGCCCCCATCGCTTGAATCTCATCGGGGCTGTAGCCCAACATGGCTCCAATTTCCCGATTCACATATAGATTGCGCTGTTCGATCAAGTCGTAGAGGTAAATCGCATTAGGTGAGGCGTTCGCAATTTGCTCAATAAAGTGGCGACTCTCTTGTAAAGCCAGTTCAGCGGCTTTGCGATCGCTAATATCCGTAATCAGCACGTAATAGCCATGCACCTGCCGCTGCTCATCAATTTCTGGCACCAGCGAAGCGATGACATGGCGCACCCCACCGCGTTGATAAGGCAGGGCCGCTTCATAGGTAACAGGTTCGCCTGCTAAAGCCCGCGTAATATAATTGCGCGTGGCGTCGTAAGCGGCAGCGCCAATAATCGATTTGACGGTGCGTCCGATAATATTGGCCTTTTCCCAGCCAAACCAAGCTTCAAAGGTGTGGTTGATGAACTGATAGCGCTGCTCAGCATCCACATAAGCAATACAGCCGTTAACCGAGTCGGTGACTAACTGGAGACGGGCTTCGCTGGCCCGCAATGATTTTTCAATTTGTTGCCGCTGCTGGAGTTCGGCCTGAAGCTGCTCGTACAGGCAAATTTGGTGAATGGCGATCGCTAAGTGACTGCTGAGCTGCTCCAAAAACTGACGTTCCCACCGTTGCCATTGGCGGGGCCGTTCACATTGATGGCCAATGAGCAGCCCCCAAACTCGATGACCGCCATGCTCCACGATGGGCACCATGATTTCACCCACCACACCGGGAGTCTGTTGCGTTAAAAGTTGCATGCACTCAGACACATCTTCCTGGCGCATATCAGCGATGGCCTGGGCTTTACCAGGCAAATACTGGCGATAACAAGCCTCCGAAATCGTCAGATGATTGGTCGCCCCTTGCAAACTGACCGGAAAACATTCACAACCAGTCGCCTCAGCCATCACTTGGCCCTGGCGATGTTCATCAATCTGGTAAATCAGCACTCGATGGATCTTGAGTAACTGCTGCACCTGCTGCACCGTGAGATCCAAAATTTCTTGCAGGTCAAGGGTTTCGCGCATTTGTTGCTGCAGCGACGACAACAACCGCTCTTTTTGCAGCTGTTGTTGAATCCGGTTTTCCATCACTTTGCGCTGCGTGATGTCTTCATAGCAGCCCAACAGGCCAATCACTTCCCCAGCTTCATTGCGGAGAGGCACTTTGCTGGTGTCGAGATGGAGTAAGACCCCATCGGCCCGACGCCAGGTTTCTTGAACATGCAAATTGGGTTCCCCCGATTCCATGACCTGGCGATCGCCCACATCAAACAAGTCGGCTTCTTCTGGCGTGGCTGAAACCTCATGATTGTTGCGACCGATCGCCGCTTCAACTGTGAGTCCGCGATCGGCGGCAAATTGCCGGTTGCAGCCGAGCAAAATGGAGTTTCGGTCTGTCCAAAAAATCCGCTGCGGAATGCTATCCATCACGGTTTGCAGCAGTTGGTTGGCTTGGTGCAACGCTGCCGCTTGGGTTTTGAGTTGGCGGTTGACCGCCGTGAGATCTTGCGTCCGCCTCAGCACCCGATGTTCTAAGGTTTGGTTCAGCGCTTGCAGTTCCAGTTCAGCCTGCTTGCGATCGTCAATATCAGTGTGGGTGCCCAACAGTCGCGTCGGGTTACCGTCAACATCCCAATCGACAAATTTGCCGACCGACAGCACCCACTTCCAGGTGTGTTGGCAAGTGAGCATTCTAAACTCGACTCGATAGTTGGGGGTTTGGCCCTCGGCATAAGCTTGGTAAGCAGCTTTGACAGCGGCTTGATCCTCCGGGTGAACTCGCTGGCGCCAAGAGGTCACGGTTTCGGCAAAGTGGTCGGGGTCGTAGCCCAGCATCAACGCATACTCACGACCGACGATCGCCTCATCCGTTTTGAGATTGAGATCATAGATGCCCTGATTCGCTGAACTCAGAGCGAGCGAGAGGCGCTCTTCGGTCGCTTTGAGCGCACTGATGTCTTGCACCACGGCAATGAAGTAATCGGGAGCCGCCTCCGCATTTCTGACCAGGGCCACGGTGAGATTCACCCAGACAATACTGCCAGTTTGATGGATATAGCGTTTTTCCAGGCTGTAGGTGTTGGCAGCCCCTGACAGCAAATTTTGTACCTGTTTGAGGTCGACGGTCAGGTCATCAGGATGGGTAATGTCTTGGAAGGTGAGGCCAATGAGTTCATCGTGGGGATACCCGAGGATGTCGCAAAATCGCTGGTTTAACCGCACAAAGTTCCCTGTAGGAGACACATGGGCCACGCCGACTGCAGCCTGCTCAAAAGTATTGCGGAATAAAACTTCACTGGCTTGCAAGGCCGCGTGGGCTTGGATGCGATCGCCCACATCCTGCATCACGCTGAGGAAATAGTCAGGTCGGCCATCAGTGTCTCGAATCAAGCTGATGCAGGTATTGATCCAGACTGGCTGGCCAGCTTTGTTGAGGAATTGTTCATCACCTTGCCAAAGACTCACTTCGCCAGCCAACAGCTGTTCGGTGATGTTGAGTGCCGCTGCGCGATAGTCAGGATGGCGCAGATGAGCCGCGTGCAATTCTAAGAGTTCGGCTTCGGTGTAACCTAGCAGGTCACACATTTTTTGATTGACGCGGACGAAATGACCATCGATAAACTCCATGGCCATGGCCACCGCCGATTGATCAAAGGTCGCTCTAAACAGACGTTCCCGAGCTTTTAGTTGATCTTGCACCACTTTGCGTTCGCTGATGTCTCGAGCGATGGATAGCACCATCGGTTGGCCATCCCATTCAAAAACATGGGCATGCAATTCCACCGGAATGTGCCGCCCGTCCTTAGCAATCAGCGTTTTCTCAAAGAGCAGTTGTCCATTCGTAGTGAGAATATCGAGCTCGGCGGGGACTTCGTCCATTTCCCCAGGGGGGATGAGGTCCAGTGGGGTTAGCTGCTGCAATTCTGCCTGGGTATACCCCAGCCGTTCACAGGCCATGGCATTCACATGAATGAAGCGCTGCCCCGGCTGCTCAGGAGTGCCCAATGGGTGCATCAAGATGAGATCGTTGGCAATGTTAAACAGCAGGCGATAGCGCTCTTCACTGGCCTTGAGCTGAGCCTCGGCTTGGTGACGCTCAGTAATATCCGTTACAGTGCCAATGTAGCCTGTGATCTGCCCTTCAATATCAGTCTCGGCCACGGCCTGACCATAGACCCAAGTGGTTTCCTGAGCCGGGCTCAAAAAGCGATATTCCAGGCTAAAGGGCCGGTTATTTTGCGCGGCGTCGTACCATTCCGCCGTGATGGCATCGCGATCCTCAGGATGCAAACCCTCGACCCAGCCAAAGCCTTGGGCTTGCGCTAGAGTCATGCCGGCAATGTCAGACCAGCGATCGTTCACATAAACACAGTGGCCCTCAGAGTCGGTGCGGAAGATGCCGACCGGGGCCGCTTGCGCTAGGGAGGCATAGCGCCGTTCACTCGCCGCCAAGGCAATTTGGGCTTGTTTCTGAGCGGTGATCTCGACAAACACCACAATGATTTGATCGAGGGTGCGATCGCGCTTAAAGGTGGGATAGGCATTGACCAAGGCCCAGATCTGCGTTTGGCTGACTGGACGATTGACCCCAATGACCCAATTTTCCAAGGGTTGGCCAGTTGCCACCACACGATTTACCGGAAAATCGGCGGGCGAGAGCGGCGTACCGTCTTCCTGTAAAAAAGACCAGGCTGGATCAAGGCTCGTTTTACCTTGCATTTGCGCCAGGCTAAGTTCCAATAATTCTGAAGCGCGGTGATTGCAGGTCAGAATCTCAGTGTTGCCGTCATGCACTACTACCCCTGCCGGGATGTTGTCGACTAAGCGGCGATAGTCCGTTTCGCTTTGGTGCAGTTGTGTCTCGGCCTGCTTGCGATCGCTCACATCGCGGCAGGTATACAGCCGGCTGCCCTGACCAATATCCACCCGCTTCACATTGATCAATAAGTCATGGGTCCGACCAGATTGGTCATTGATTCGGCATTCCAGATTCGTCAATTCTTGACGGGCTTGCAGCTCACTGGGTTCACAGAGATCGTCTCCCAAGAGCTGGTCGATAGAGCCCATCGCCACGACATCGGCTTGGTTGTAGCCAAAAATGGTGGCCACATTCGGACAAATAAAGGTAAATTTGCCCGCGTGATCGGTGATGAAAACGGCATCAGAGATATTCCGCAAGATACTGGCATACATTTCTGTGGTGTCAGCCAGGGCAGCGATCGCATCGTTATGGCGGGCTCTTTCCCGGTGTGCTTGCTGCGCCAACTCTTGGCTTTGTAGCCATTGGGCAATCTGCTGCGCCGCCAGTTGCAATAGTGCGAGGTCTTGCGATTGCCACGATCGCGATCGTGACCACTGCTCCACCACCCACGCTCCCCAAAACACACCGCTTTGGTAAATCGGCACAACGAGCAAAGCGGCATCTGAGGCATCAGTGGATTTTGAGGGTGCATCAGTCTCGTGGAGCTGACCGTCAAAATAGCTCGCTAGCTGACCGAGCGAGACACCAGATGTTGTTGGCTGAGCGGCGGCAATCACCTCACCAGGGGCACCCAGTCCACCCCGCACCAGGCGAATCTGGTCAGCCTCCAAACCGATTTGTAAAAGCTGGAGTGAGGTCGCTGCAACTGCGGCGATATCCGCCACGACAGCCGACACTGGCTGATCCCTGACATGTTCAGCCAGCGGCATTGACGGCGACCTCTCGGCTCGGGTAGGAGGCGCTTGGGCGGCAGTCAACTGCTGAGCCTTGTAAACCAAACCGTCGTAAGACTGCTCAGACAGGTCAATAATGTAGTCCTGAGCACCTTGACGGAGCAGCTCTAGAGCGATCGCCTCTTCGTGCGGAGCCGCCACCACCAACACCGGCACATCTGCTTGCAACAAAGATTGCCGCACCGGCTGCGTGGAGTCCGCACCGACGCCAGCATCCAGAATAATTAAATCCCAGAGAGGAGAGGTCGTATCAGCCGCGATCGTATGAACCACCTCAACCGTCGTCTTCCCCAATGGCTCTTCTAGCATCCAACGCCGATAGGTGTTAGATACCGTTTCAGAACTAGCGACAACCCAGAGCGTGTTCATTCCTTACATCAAGAATGGAAAGTGAGATTTTGCAGCCAGTGCTCTACCAATCCCCACAATTGGGATACCTTTGGTGGGTCGACCGTAGAGCAGCCCACCAGAGGTCTTAAAGCGGTGAGTCTCGTCACCTCGCGACAGCCCTCAAATTCAGCCTCGACGCTGCACCAAGCCGCTTTTCATAAAACTCCCAAAGAGACCCAAGACCAGGTAAAGCAACCCAAACCCATGGAGGATAGCCTAACTAGACCTTCTGGAGCACGCCCCAGTATTCCCCGATCAAAGCGCAGTCCCAATCATCAACTCCTGAAACAACATCAAGAGTAATAAATCAGCCATCCAATCTTCTTTTCATATACTTTTCCTAGCTTTTCAAGAGGCCAGACGTAATCGAGAGAAGCAAAACAAAAATTCACATATCTTATCTTCTGGCGAACAGTATTCTCCGCCAGAGACCCGAGGCTAATCCCATAGGTTTCGCATCAGACCTTTCAGAGAATCATCGACTAGCTAAAACATAAATTAGTGTGAATGGATGTCATTTTCGAGTAGCTTGGTGGCATCTTAAGTTCAGCAGGAAATTGTTTCAACAACATCAAAACATCACTTCCTACTCAACCTGTATCTTTTCTAGCCATCAGGGTGTCTGTGATAGAAGAATGAGCGCTACAGGTAATCATGTGCTCCTTGGTTGATTTGAGATCAGTCATCAAATCAATCAAGCCCGCGCAAAATCAACATGGTTGACGATTCCTGTAAACAGCATATTCTCAATCATTCTGAATGGCTTGAAAATGGCAGTTTCCCTTCTCAAAGTCATGTAAATCTCGATAAAAATACTGAGTATTTTGAGCGAAATCATCGTTTAATGAAGGATCAAAGCATACGATTCCTTTCCGATGCTGTCGGATTTTTGGCTGGAGTTAATGGCATGATGACATCTGCAACTCTCTCGAAGATCTTGATTGTGGATGATCAACCTGAGCAACTTGACGTCCTAACAGAGCATCTCAAGCAAGACTACGATGTGATGACGACGACGGAACCGGAGCAGGCCAGAAAATTAGCTCATCTGTCACCGCCACCAGATTTGATTTTGCTGGACGTCATGATGCCCCAATTGAGTGGCTATGACTTATGCATTGAGTTCAGGCAAGACGACCTCACAAAAGATATTCCCATCATCTTTCTGACCGGTCTTCGGGAGGCTAGCGAAGAGGCCAAAGGTTTTCAAATTGGGGGCAATGACTATATCGTGAAGCCCGCCGACCCCACTGTGTTGAAAGCTCGCATTCAAAATCACCTGATCATCAAAAAACTCCTCAATCAGCAGGCCCAAGTCAAGAAGACTCTGGCCCAAACGAACCAGCAGTTGCAAGCTGTCCTGAATGCGGTTCCCGGGATGGTTTCGTGGGTCAACCGTGACTTAACTTACCTCGGCTGCAATCAGGCCTTGGCAGAAGCCTATCAACTACATCCAACTGACTTTATCGGATGCCAGGTAGGCTTCAAAAATGAAATTTTTAATTTCCGGGAGTTTCTTGAAAGCTTTTTCGCAAGCGACAAAACAGTTGCGGCTCAAGAAGTGATTATTGAATCTCAGGGAACTCAGTCGCCTTATTATGTCGCTGCACAAAAATACGATAATGGTAATGCTGCTGTTTGTGTTGGCATCAACGTTACCGAACAAAAAGAGGCTCAGGCCGCCCTTCAACAAAGTGAGACGCGATTTCGAAATTTAGTGGAGCATATCAATGACTGGGTTTGGGAAATGGATTTAGATTCCCAATTTATTTATCTCAGTCCTAAGGTGCAAGACATCACCGGCTACACAATTAATGACTTACTAGGAAAAGATCTTACTGATCTAATGTCAGCGGATGAAGGTATCCGGTTCACCACTATCCTGAGCTACTTCATTCGCTCTCACCAACCGTTTACCCAGATTGAAGTGAATTGTTGCCACAAAACCGGGCGATCGCTGACCTTAGAAATTAGCGGTTCACCCGTCTTAAACCCTGATAGTAGCTTTGGTGGCTATCGTGGTATTGCTCGGGATATTACAGAGCGCAAACAAGCTGAACTTGACATTCGCAAAGCTTTCACTCAAGAGAAAGAACTGAGCGAACTCAAAACTCGTTTTATCTCGATGGCATCTCACGAATTTCGGACGCCCCTCACAACCATTATGGCTTCAGCCGAAAGTTTAGAGCGATATCGGCATAAATTTTCCGATGAAAAGCAGGCCATTATTCTCAAACGTATCCAAGACTCAGTGGGATATATTACGACCCTCTTGAGTGATGTCTTAACTGCCGGCAAAGCAGAAGCTGGGAAATTCACCTGTCAGCCGCAAATGATTAATTTACGTAAGTTCTGCTTGAACTTAGTAGAAGAAATGCACATTATTCAGTCTGGTTCAGTGACTCCCATTGAATTTGAATGCATTGGAGATCGGTTTGAAGGTGAAGCCGATGAAAAGTTGCTAAATCATATTTTGATTAATCTGCTGTCAAATGCGGTCAAGTACTCTCCTGAGCAGACACCCGTAAAATTTTCACTAACCGTGGATAGTGGCACGGCAATTTTCAAAGTGTCGGATGAAGGTATTGGGATTTCTGAAGAGGATCAGCGCCATTTATTTGAGCCTTTCCATCGGGGTAACAATGTTGGCAATATCTCAGGCACAGGATTAGGGTTGATGATTGCTAAACAAGCAGTCATGGCACATCAGGGAAAAATTGCCTGTTCCAGTGAATTAGGGCACGGCACCACATTTGTCGTCAATTTACCATTTATGAAAGAGAGATCTACCCATGACTAAACTTCTTGTGATTGAAGATGAAGTTGGCATTCGAGATAGCATTGTCGACATCCTACAAGCTGAAGATTATATTGTCGAAAGTGCTTCTAATGGTCAAGAAGGATTAGAGGTGATTGAGGAATTTCATCCTGATTTAGTGATTTGTGACGTCATGATGCCGATTTTAGATGGGCACGGGGTGCTAAAAAAAATTCGCAACAATCCTCAAACTCAAACGTTACCCTTCATTTTTCTGACGGCGAAAGCAGACAAGATTGACTTCAGAGAAGGGATGGATTTAGGGGCCAATGATTACATCACCAAACCGTTTACTCATGATGAACTGTTAAGCACTATCCAAAGTCGCCTAAAGCTTAAGGCCGCCGCTCACCAGGAAACCAAGAAGCAATTAGAGATTTTGAGAACGAGCGTCAATAACGCTATCCCAAGAGAGATTGCCACTTATCTAGAGGAAATTTGGGCGCTCTCTCACTCATTAAGTCTGAAAGCCGACACCTTGCCAACCGCAGGTATCGTGGGTTTAGCCAAGGCGATTAATCGCAATGCTCAGCAGATGGCGGAGTTGATAGAAAAACTGATGTTTTCTGCGCAGTTGGAGAGCTTAGATCCCCATGCAGAAAGGGCGATCGCGATGCGGCAGCAGCGAACAGAGCACGCTGACGAAGTCCTGATTAAAATTGCTCACACGATTGCTAAAGATTTCTTACGTGATGCTGATCTTGAGCTCATGGCTGAGCCCGCTTCAGCTCAGGTATCAGCATCCAACTTCAAGTGGATTTGCCAAGAAATCATTGCCAACGCCTTCAAGTTCTCTGAAGAAGGAAGCCCTGTAAAAGTAGTGTGTGCTTCTCAGAACCAGGCTTTTGTTTTCTATGTGATTGATTACGGCAAAGGCATGACGCCCGAAGAAATTGACAACATTGGTGCTTACTTGCAGTTCTCAGAGGAGGGAACTCAGCATCAGGGGGTGGGCTTAGGTTTAGCGATCGCCAAAAAACTGGTCGAACTACATCACGGTTCTTTTGTCATCGAAAGTATCCCCAAAAAGCAAACCATTGTTCGCATTACATTGCCTGCCGTGGCAGTCAACCACTAATCAGTTCAGCGTAGGTCAAACCGTAAAGTTAGCTAATGAATCGATAGAAATGACTCAGCTTCCTCCTGAGTCCCGCAGCCCTCTGACAGTAATAGCCATCAGGCGTCAAATCAGGAATTTTGTTGCCCTACCTGAGCCCTTTACGAAAACGGCTCCGTCCTGCTAACCGTTTCAACAAGTCGTTTGAGCAACAGCCATTCTCTGCTGTGTACTCGCCTGGCTGTGACTGCATGCTTCACTGCAAGAAACAGTAACGCGGCAGGAACGAAGGATCTCCTTTAACCGGACGCTATGACGTTGCTTTTGAGTAGGGTTTGGATGCTGAGAGCCATACCGACCGACCCTAGTAAAACTCCCAAGGTTTAAGCTGTTTTGTACATCAACTTTGGTGTGTTGAGCGGACTCAACCAGACCAGCACGAATAAGAATCTAGCCCTGAAGCTAACTATGTAAAATAAGGGCGAACGAGGGGATTCGAACCCCCGAGTGGCGGAACCACAATCCGCTGCCTTAACCCCTTGGCTACGCTCGCCATGCGCGTTTTTCAATATAGCATTTCATCTCGTTTTGTTGACAAGCACCGTCAGCAAATTCAGTCTTGGTGAGGGGATGATCACTGTTGCTCAACTGCAGCTAGCAGGGCCACATGGTGCGATGATGACTCTGCTAGCATGAACACTACGATGGAACCGTAGCGGCGATCGCCCGTCTCAAGGACACGAAAGCTAGCAGGCGTCAGTGTCATCTGCGAGCGTCCACGTTAGTAAATCTGGATTCATAATGAAACTGTCTGTTCTGCTGGGGGCGATCATCTTAGCCGTCGCCACAGCTGCGTTAGTCGTCACTAATCCTGGCCCAGAGGCTTATGCCGATTACGTCGGGGCCCAGGCGCAAACCTATCTCACCGATGAAGTCTGTACCGATTTGCCCGCCGGTATCAGTGACCTTTTGGGCGGCCAGTGTGGCGAGATGGTGCAGTCACTCATGCCAGAGTTAGACACCCTCATTCGCGATCGCACTGAGCGCTTAAATTTTGCGATCGGCAGCATTTATCGAACTTCTCTGGGCATTCCCAATATGCCGATGCTGCCAGAATATCGGATTGAGTCCCTCGGCATACTCAATCGATTCTTTACATATTCCTTTTCTCAAACGGGGTAGTCCTGGCCTTATTCGCTGGCATCAATGATGCCTTTGAGATGGGCGACACAGTTTTAATAGCAAGTAGATGCCCCTGTACAACAGCCTAATTCCTATCCAGGTGGGGGATATCGGTCATCCCCCGCTCAATCAGACTGCCGTAGGCGACTTTTGAACCAGATACCCGTTAATCCCACAGTGATCAGGCTCAGGGCGGTGGCCGGCTCAGGAACTCCGACTGACGGTGAATCTGGCTGCAGATCGAGTAGCAATTCTCCTGGTACTTCAGACTGCTGACGTGGATCGCCCTTGCCACCCGAAAAGACGACTCCTTCTGTTAGGACTCCCCTCACCGGACAATCGTCAGGGGGAATCGGCTCGCCATTCGAAAATTCACATTTAAAGGCGTAGGGACTGCCTCGACTTGTATCGGCGAGTCGAATGCCAATGCCAAAATAGCGCTGCCCTGCTGCCACTGCCCGATTAATACCGTCAATGGCGGCTTGTGTCAGCACCACTTCAAAGTATTCTTCAACCAGATTGTCAAAGTCAGTGGTGGTAGGAGCAGACACTAACGTGACTTCACCGTAGCTGCCTTGTCCAGAATCATCTTGGCCTAGATCAGCAAAAAACTCCGGTCGCCCAAAACCGCCGACCAACTGCTCCATAGGGGTGACAATGTCAAACAGTTGCAGGGTTTCACTGGCCTCAGTGGAGTAATAGCGCTTGTTGAGGAGCCGCAACCGAGCCCCCGTCACGGCAGTAGATACGGTATCTAAATCAAAGAAAAAGTAGGAGCGAAATTCCACATCATTCCGCCACCCGGTGAGGGTGTTAGCTAGGGGAGGATGCTCAGGCCGAGGGGCCAAAAAATCAATGCCATATTGGTCGTATCGAGATTGTGTGCTGGCTCCCAAAATCAAGGTGGCCGCTTCTGCTGCGCCCCCTGCGCTGGTGGCGATCGCTAGCCCCAGCCCAGCTGAAATACATTTTAGGCCGACAGCCTTCATACCTTCCTCAACACTTGCAGCGGAATTGACTCAATCGGAGTGAGGCAATGCTCGACCTCACTCACCTGGGTTTAAAGATTCGTCTTTGACTGATATCTACTTAAGTCTGCTTAAGGTTGACTGACGTTCCCAAGTTGATGCACCCAATACCACGGTCTGCAGTTCAATAAGGCTCGCTCTAACTCACTAACTGCTGGCGATCGCAAATCTTACAAGGTTGAAAAAGTCTAAATATCAAGATGCGCTTGAAAAATTATGATACGCCT
This sequence comes from Leptolyngbya iicbica LK, assembly GCF_004212215.1. NCBI lineage: Bacteria > Bacillati > Cyanobacteriota > Cyanophyceae > Leptolyngbyales > Leptolyngbyaceae > Leptolyngbya > Leptolyngbya iicbica. The sequence continues at coordinate 278,998 of NZ_QVFV01000003.1, read as the reverse complement.
GACCGATGAACCCTGCACCCAAATCCGTATCGTACTCATGTCGTACTGATACTTACGTAAAAGCCCTGACCGCTTTCCTTCCTAACCTGACCGCTATGGTAGATTCTTGCAAGTCCACAGGGGTATCTTCATCTAGGCTAAAACTTTACCGTCATTTCTTCGTTAAGACCTCATGATCAGACCGTATAAATGACGCCTTGCAGGTCATGATGGTCGGCTCGACGATCGCTGTCTCTATGGCAGCAGGTAAGCCTGTTTAGGCGAGTGCAAGCTGCGATCGCAAGGTCGCCCAAATGATGTCATTCACATTGCCCAGGGCATGGTCGCTGTCGAGTTCGATGAGTTGCACCCAAGGACGAGGGGCGGCGTAGTCGCGACTGACTTGAATGTCGATCACATCGTCGTGGTAACCGTGAAAAATCAACGTTGGGACGGCGGCCTGGAGATGAGCCTCATCATATTTTTGGGCATCGGTGATGAAGTCGTAGGCTAACTCTGCCTGCTGTTGCTGACCATAGTGGTAGACCGAGAGCCGCCCGGTTTTGCACCAGTGGGCTACCGCTTCAGGCCCCAAGCGCGGTAGCCACTGAGCCAAGAACTGAAAGGCCGGAGCGAGCAACACCAACTGTTTGATTTGAGCTGATACCTGAGGCTGTTCGGCCAGCCAGCAGGTCGTGAGGCCGCCAAAGCTGGAGCCGATGACGGTGACCTGGGGGCGATCGCCCATCCACGCCATCGCCTGCTCAATTTGGCGGCTCAGGGTGAGATGGGTAAAATCCCCCTGATTCAAATCCAGAATGTGCAGGGGGTGGCCCAGCTGCGCAAACTGTTGCTGGAAAAACTGTGCCTTGGCAGATTGTGGCCCCGACGCAAACCCATGCAGATAAAGGTATTCCATCAACTGTAACGGGTTCCTCCCCATTTTTCGGCAATTGATCGGACATCCTGCAAATAACAGGGTTGGACTCCTGACTCAGATGTAGGATAATACGCCTTTGGATGACTGTTGCTAACGGTCATTCTGCTCACGCAATTCGATTTCCTGGCAAATCCATGACGCAATCCTTTCGCATCACTCTGCTCCCTGGCGACGGCATTGGGCCTGAAATTATGGCCGTCACCGTCGATGTTATGAATCAGATAGGCAGTCAGCTGGATCTCAGCTTCGACTTTCAGGAAGCGCTCATGGGCGGAGCCGCGATTGATGAGACGGGTTCCCCCTTGCCAGAGGCCACACTGGAGACGTGTAAGCAAAGTGATGCGGTGTTGCTGGCGGCGATCGGCGGCTACAAGTGGGATACGCTGCCGCGCCACCAACGCCCCGAGACCGGATTGCTGGCTCTGCGGGCGGGATTAGAACTGTTTGCCAATCTGCGTCCGGCCACGATTTTGCCCCAACTGGTTGATGCGTCATCTCTGAAGCGGGAAGTCGTCGAAGGGGTAGACATTATGGTGGTGCGAGAACTGACCGGCGGCATCTACTTTGGGGAGCCCAAGGGGATTTTTCAGTCAGAAACGGGAGAAAAGCGGGGGGTCAGCACCATGGCCTACACCGAGAGCGAAATCGATCGCATCGGTCGCGTCGCCTTTGAAACGGCGCAAAAGCGGCAGGGTCGCCTCTGTTCTGTCGATAAGGCGAATGTGTTGGAAGTGTCGCAGTTATGGCGCGATCTCATCACCGCCCTCGCCGCCGACTACCCCGATGTAGAGTTATCACATTTATATGTAGATAATGCGGCCATGCAGTTGGTGCGATGGCCCAAACAGTTCGACACCATTGTGACGGGCAACCTCTTTGGCGATATTTTGTCTGACGCGGCGGCGATGCTAACGGGCAGTATTGGCATGTTGCCGTCCGCCAGTTTGGGAGCCGATGGCCCTGGGGTGTTTGAACCTGTCCACGGTTCTGCCCCCGATATCGCGGGGCAGGACAAAGCGAATCCCCTCGCCCAGGTGCTTAGTGCAGCGATGATGCTGCGCTATGGCCTCGATCAGCCAGCAGCAGCAGACAAGATTGAAGCGGCAGTGAACACAGTACTCGATCAGGGCTATCGCACGGGCGATATTATGGCTGAGGGCATGACGCCAGTTGGCTGCAAAGCCATGGGAGACGCTATCCTAGAGGCACTTGCTTAAGAAGTTTTGCAAAGCGATCGCTCGCCGAGCGATTGTAAAGACTGCTGCTATAGTTGACTGAACTTTTGTCCACACACTAAGGGTTCCTGAGCTGTGCATAGCTATCATCAGCCGCTCCCACCGATCGCCCGTGCCCCCTATCCCGACGAAATTGCTGGGGCCGCCGCCATTTTTGATCCGGCCTTGCTTAAGGCTGCCCGACACATTTATCGCACCTACTATGAGGTGCATCCTGACGACATGCAGCGGCCCATGGGCGTCGCGATTAATCGCAAAAGTCGCCGGGGCAAACTGATCTTCAGCGGCCCGCCAGTCTTGCTACCGAGTGAGTGTTTTGTGCCCCTCGAGCAAATTGAGCCCGATATTCACTAACTCTCTGGGCAAACGGGATCCTGTTCAGCACACGGTGCCAGAGCCATTGTGATAGGTATCATTTTTCCACTGATTGTGTTTGCGTTCGGAGCGGCGATCGGCAGCTTTTTGAACGTTGTGATTTACCGAGTGCCGGCAGCACTCTCTTTGCTGCATCCGCCGTCTCGCTGTCCGGTTTGTCATCATCCCCTGCGCCCCTACGACAATGTGCCCATCTTGGGTTGGCTGTGGCTCAAAGGCCATTGTCGGTACTGCGATACCCCGATCGCGCCCCGTTATCCCCTAGTAGAGGCATTGGTCGGCGGTCTATTTTTAGGCACTTTTGCTTACTTTGGGCTAACTTGGGCCACCGTCGGCGCGTGGATTTTTTTGAGCTGGCTGGTGTGCCTCACGTTTATCGACCTCGACACGCTGACCTTGCCCAATGTCTTGACCCAGTCTGGATTAGTGCTTGGGATCCTGGCCCAAACGCTCCTGATTTTTTCCACCGAGACGCTGACGCTCAGCCATGCAGCCAGCGGCTTAATGGCTGCCGTCGTGGGGGCAGTGCTGGGCATCTGGATTTTTGAAACGATCGGATTTGTGGGCTCGGTGTTGACGGGTAAAACGGTGATGGGGGGCGGCGACGGTAAGCTAGCCGCGATGTTGGGGGCTTGGCTCGGCTGGCAGGGCATGTTGCTGAGTAGCTTTTTGGCTTGTGCCTTGGGCGCATTGATCGGGGGCGCCGCGATCGCGCTCCGGCTGACCACCCGCCAAAATCCCATTCCGTTTGGCCCCTTTCTCGCCTTGGGAGGATTGGTTACGCTGTTTTGGGGCGATCGCCTGATCAACTGGTACTGGCAACTCTTCTTTCCCCTGGCCAGCTAAACACCGCGTTGGGGCAATTTTCCAGAGCCTGACTCGTATTTGCAACCCATGCCCAAACTGATTGTTTACGCCTGCCCAGTCGGGGAATTAGCCGATCAACTCGCGGTGTATTTTGAACGCAGTCGCGCTACTTGTGGCCCTAATCTGGCCCACCACTATATGCCGCACTGCACGCTGACGGGCTTTTTTGAAGACACGGTCAGCAGCATTCCGCATTATGTAGATGGGTTGGCGCGATCGCTGCAACGGCATCGGCGATCGCAACCGCAGCCCCCGATTGGGGTGAAAGCTCTCACGTTTCGAGCACAGTGGCATGGGTTGGAATTGTCTTCTGACTGGCTCAAACAGCTGATTGCTGACTTTGCCAGTGCCGCCAATTCGCCGACCCGGTCAGCCCCCCTTCGGCTCAAAGATTGGCTGCATCTGAGTTTGGCCTACGGCTTTGAAAGTGAGCACCGTCAAGTACTGCAACAACTGGCTGAAGACTTCGTGAAGCCGCAGGCGTCGGTGGCTTGGGAACTCCGGTTCTATGAGCGCCATGAGGATAACAGTTGGACGTGTCATCAACAGTGGCCCTTGTTTTAGCGATGCCAGCTGGGTTGCACCGCTTGGCGCGATGCCCGTTACTAGGGCTGTTTGGGGTTGTTTACTTTAGCTTTGGCGACGGCTGTCACCTCTAAGTGGGGATGATGGAGCGCCAGTGCCGCCCGGAAAACAGCGAGGGTAACCGTGGCACGTTGCCGCGATCGCAGATCCAGCTCGATGGTCTGGGCCAGGATACTAATCTCGCCGCCCGTGAGGGGAAGCTGTTGAGCGATCGCCCGCCAATCCAACTGATGAGTTTTGAACTTGGGGGCAAACGCCCGTTCCCAGAGTTGCTGGCGAGTCTTCTCATCGGGACGCGGCAGGGTGAGCACAACGTCAAACTTTTGTCGCCAATGGGGCAGAATTTTTTGCGGGGCAGTCGTGCTCACCAGGGTCAGACCAAACTGCTGTCGCCATTGCCACCATTGATGCAGCCAGGGGGCCTCGACTTGGGACTGGCGACCAAACCAGTGCTCGGCCTGGTTGACTAAGAGCAAGCTGGTAGTTTCGCTGGGGGAAGCCGTCAAGCTGTCGGGATAGTCCTCAGGCGTCAGTGTTTCCAGGTCAACGGAGGTGAGAGGCGCTTTCAGATCAGTGGCGATCGCGCTGGCTGCCGTGGTTTTTCCCGTACCCGGTGCTCCTACTAGCAACACCATTAGGCCGGGAATGTCGGTCTCATGGTGGCGGGCTTGGGCCTGACGAGCCAGATATTGCAGTTGCCGCATGAGGGCTTTGGGCAAGACCAAATCGTCCCAGGTAGTGGAGGTTGTCGACGACGGAGCAGCGGTTTCCTCAGAGCTGTCTAGCGCAGCTGTCTCCGAGTCGGCGAGCGGCACGGGTGCAGTACTCCGGCGGGGTGCCACTCCCGATGGCAGTTCATCCAACGCCTCTGACCCATCGAGTGCCGAGGATGCCAGCAACGACTCTAGGGTGGCGGCAGTGGGATAATCGGCGAGCAAAAAATTTGCCAGGTCGTCACTGACGCGCACTTGCTGACTCAGCAGCGTACCGTCTTCATCCCCAATCCACTCCAGCAGGCCACGGTGGACCAGAGAGTGATGGGCCGTGAGGCGAGCCCGAGCTTGTTGCCAGTCTTGATCATTGCGACACAGCAATCGCAGACAGAGATCCACCGTGGGCAAATCGGCCAGCGCCCCTTCTTCTTCTTGTAGGTAATCGTAAAGACGACCATAGCGGCGATTAATTTCGGGGGCGATCGCCATCAGCACCAGATTCTTCTCAACCTCCGAGAGTTGGAGGCGATCGCGCAATAGCGGCAACGCCAGAAGGATATTGGCCTGTTGCGACGCCCGCACCCGCAGCTGTAGCTGTTGACTATAGCTGGCTTGACTCGGGGTGGCGGGGGGCTGGCGTTTGGGCGGGGGGCCTTCACGATCGTCAATGCCGCGATTCACCGTGATGATGCCCTTCCACCAGTGGCTGGTGATCTCGTCCACGGTGGCACTAGATACCCGATGCACGGCTTTATCATCCTGGCGCTTGCGAGCTACCGCCATCATCAACATGCGATCGAGCCAGCGCAGCTCCGTTTTTAGGTAAGCCCAGTTATTTTCAAACGGCTGCACGCCATTACTGCTCATGCTTTCATCATCCGCAAAAACTCCAGGGGCAGGCCATCTGCATCGGCAATAAAGGCCACCTCATACACGCGATCGCCGATCATTTGTTGCTGCGGCGGTAGCAAAACCTTGAGGGGCGAAACGTCAGCCGTTGGTTGCTGACTGGCGTGCTCAAACTGCTTTGCCAGCGATTCTAGCCAATTTGGCAAACTATCGACGGTTTCTGTTAAGTCAAACGACAAATGGTAATACCCGGTGTAGTGTTCGTCGTGAAAACAGTCGGGCGCAGGCTGCGGCTCCGGAATTTGCAGTAACTCGATGCGGCCTTGTAACCCCGTCATCCAACAAGCCAGAGTGATGCCAGCGGTAAATTGCGTTTCCATCTCAAAGCCCAACAGCGAATAAAACGCGATCGCGCGGTGGATATTAGCCGTACGGATGGAAGCGTGATGCATACAGACACAAGTAAGTGGGCCAGGCTGGGAGCCATCAAAACAAGCAACGCTGCGACCCGCCCTAGCGTGCTGGCCTATTCAAACAAGCGGAAATAGGGATAGCGCACAGGCACGCCCGGCTCTTTCTCCAGATTGAAGTTAATGACATTCCAGCAAGGGTCTTCATCCGACGAAGGACTGAACTCCACCGGCAAACCATATAGCCGAGGCGTCGTCCCTTCGCTATGGCCTCGCCAGGGGGCACTCCGTTCTAAATACGTTTTGACCAGCTCTTGATAGCGCTGGGCGATGATCACTCGCGTAGCTCTGTACCCCTGGGTATAGAGTCGATCAAGCGCTTCATGAATCTCGAACCGAATGCCGTCAGGATGCGTATGTTGGCGATACCATTCGCCTTCCCACTGCCGCCAGTGACGACCCGATTGTAAATGGACCAACTCCTTGCTATCAGGGTTGGCCTCAAAAGCCCCATGTCGCTGACACAGATAGGTATCGGTCAGGGTCAATGCCGGAATCTTTTGCCGACAATGCGGACACTTAATCTCAGGGCCAAAAATCGGATATTGCAGGGCTGGGTTAACCATGTAGCAATCGGCTGAGGGAGGCAGTCCAACGGAATCCAGTAGCCGTATTATAACGGGGGAACGATGCTTCCACTGTGCAATCTCTATAAACCTTTGGTCAATGACAAATTTTTCAGCCCCCATTTTATCTGCGCCGGGAAAATTGTGGCCTGCCCCCGATATCTCATCAGCCGCGTTTGTCGCTCCCGGTGCGACTCTCATTGGTCAAATCACCCTCGCCCCCGGCAGTAGCGTCTGGTATGGCGCAGTCCTGCGCGGCGATGTCGAAGCCATTCAAGTGGGGGAAGCGACCAATATTCAAGACGGGGCGGTGCTGCATGGCGATCCGGGTCAGCCAACGGTGTTGGAGGCATATGTCACGGTGGGGCATCGCGCGGTGATTCACAGCGCCCATATCGAAGCGGGATGCTTGATTGGTATTGGTGCCATTGTGCTGAATGGGGTACGGGTCGGGGCCGGTAGCATTCTTGGAGCGGGGGCTCTGGTGACGAAGGATGTGCCGCCGCGATCGCTGGTGGTTGGGGTACCCGCTAAGGTGGCTCGTCCAGTTTCGGAGACTGAAGCCGCTGACCTGATTGAGCACGCCAAGAAATATCGTCAACTGGCCTTAGCCCACGCGGGGCAATCGGAAAATCTTGGGTTTGGTTAAGTCACAAAGATTGTGAATCAATTCTCAATTATGATATAGAGAGATTATGAGAAGAATGTGACATCACATTAAGTCACTTAATTTTTAGGAGGTTTGGCGATGGATTGGAGAATTGTGGTTGTATTAGCTCCCCTCGGTCTGGCTGCTGGCTGGGCGGTCTTCAATATTGGCAAAGCTGCCATTGGTCAATTCCAGACTTTCTTGAACAATCGGGAAGCTTAGGACAAAACTTCTCGCTAGATCGAGCATTCAATTACTTTTGTCGTATGTGCAGGCTGCTTCTCAAGGAGTAGCCTGCACATTTGTGTATGGGACGGCGGAAGCCCAGGCGACGCCGTGGGCAGGGTGACCGCACGACTTACACTAAATAATGGTGAGGTTCGGAATTGCGCTATGGGGTCGATCGCCCAAACTGTGGAATCTATTTTGGGGGCGTCTCAGGTGACCCCATGCGAGTCGTTGGTGGAGCCCCTCTTGAGTGCGGTGAAGGGTGCGATCGCCGCCGATGAATTACCCGCGTGCGTGGCTTTTCCCAAAACTCCAGCCGAGATGGCGGCGATCGTCGCCTGTGCCCACCACAATCAATGGCGGATTTTGCCCTGTGGACATGGCAGCAAACTGGCTTGGGGAAACTTGGTCACGGGGGCCGACATCGTGGTCAGCACCCAGCATTTAAATCAAGTGATCGAACATGCCGAAGGGGATTTGACGGTGACGGCCCAAGCGGGGGTAAGTTTCGCGGACTTGCAGGCACAACTGTTGGCTACGCGACAATTTCTGGCGATTGACCCAGCCTATCCCGACCGGGCCACCCTTGGGGGAATCGTGGCAACGCGCGATACGGGCGCCCTGCGGCAACGCTATGGCGGCATTCGCGACATGCTGATTGGGGTTTCCTTCGTCCGCCATGATGGGCAAATCGCCAAGGCGGGGGGCCGCGTGGTAAAAAATGTCGCCGGTTACGACCTGATGAAGCTGATGACGGGCTCCTTTGGCACCCTGGGCATCATGACCCAACTCACATTGCGTACCTACCCTTTGCAAGAAGCGGCTCAGACCGTTTTGCTCACGGGTGAGCCGACGGCTATTCAACAAGCGACGGCCAGCATTTTGGCCTCTTCACTAACCCCGGTAGCCATGGATCTGGTGACCACGGATTTATTCGAGGGGGCGGAGCAGGGAACGGTGGGACTGGCGCTACAGTTTCAAAGTATTGCGGCGGGGGTGAGCGAACAGGTGGAACGGTTGCAGGCGATCGCTCAAACGCACCAACTCCACTCTCAAGTCCTCACTGATGCCGCCGATGCAGAATTCTGGCGAAGGTTAGGCGACACCCTGTTTGCTCCGCAGGCTGACGATGTCGCGATCACCAAACTGGGCATCCTTCCTGCTCAAGCCGTGCCACTGCTGAACTTTTTAGCCAAGACCCTTGCCGCCGATTCCTGGCAAGCCCGGATTCACGCTAGTAGCGGCATCGGGACGTTACGACTGAAAGCAGGAGAAAATTCTGTAGAGACACTGATAGCAGTGCGATCGCACTGTCAAGCCTTTGGTGGCTACCTCAATTTATTAGAAGCACCCACAGCCTGGAAAGAACAGTTTGAGGCTTGGGGCATTGCTCCCGCCAGCCAACTCATGATGGCGCGTCTACAAGCCAATTTCGATCCTCAAACCCAGTTCAGTCCTGGGCGCATGGGTTGAGCAGCGACGCTCACGTAACGTTTGGCAATTCGCACGTATCGCAATCCGCAGTCAGGTGCCGAGTACCTGTTTAGCGTTAGTTCGGAATAGCTGCCCCTCCGATGGCGGGGTACCCGGAGGGCGGGGTGGGTCAGATATCGGTCATGACTTGACTAACCCACCCCAACGCCCCTCCCCAGAGGCTAATCTTGTAGGGGTTTAGAAACAGCTGCAGCGCCCTGTTTGACAAAGAAGAAACGTTCAATGGCAGTGGCCAATACGTTGACACCTGGCAAGGGCTGCTTCTTAGACGGGGCAAAGCCGACCAACCTGGTTAATGCCAGAGTTGCCTGACGCAGCGAGGCAACCGGTTTACCTGACAGTTGCTGCAACAACGTCAGTTCATCTGGCTCAAACAGTGTCTCAGCGGGTTGTTCTGGGTCCTGGCGCAAGGCATAGGTGAGCCCCAACAATTGCCAAGCGACCACAGAATAGAAGCTTAAGGCATTGGTCAAGGTATGGACATCGTCAAACTGTAGCTTCTCAACATCCAGTGCCCCTGACTTGAGGGTGAAATGCAGGCGCTCAATGCGCCAGCGCAAGGCATAGAAGCGAACAATGCGTTGCACCTCGTCGGCCTGTGTAATCGGTAAACTGGTGAGCAGAAACCAAGACAGGGAGTTGTCGGTCTCGAAGCAGTCCGCTTGAGATTTGACATCGCAACAAGCGACTTCAGTCGCCACCACTAGCGAGAGGGCTTGCGTCTTGTGGCGCGCTGAGCTCAGAGTCTGGTTGGGATGGATATGAACGATGGCGGCTTGCAGGTGTAGCGTCAGCTCGACCGTGCGGCGCTTACCGTCATACAGACGCTCAATTTGGACTGACTCATTCCCATAGTCGTCGAGGTGGGCGCAGACTGTCGGCAATGGGCAGACGACCCCAGCGGTGACGACTTCGACCCGACGCGGTTGAAACACCCGCACCAGCAAGTCGACATTCGACTCGCACTCTGCCTTAAAGAAGTCGAAGATGTCGCTCTCGCGGTCACCCGTGACCACCCAGCGTTTGTCGCTGCCCTGCGCTTGCTGGTTGACCGCAGCTAGACCGTTGAACCACTTCTGAGACTCTTTCTGCGACGTGGGCCAGTCCATCGCACCGCCTCGCGTCCAGTACTGTTGGTCGACGATACCCAGCGGCAGCCCGCCTTCATCCATAAGCAACACGTTATGCTGCATCAGCCCCCGTACCTGGCCCTGAATTACACCGAGTCCCGACATCTGCGCCTGCCCTGAGTAGTTGTAGTACGTCGTGTCTTGGGCCGCTATCAGATACTCGCTCTCACTGGCTTGCGCCCGCGCTCGCGTCGCTGCGACGTGACCTGACAACATCGTTGAACTGTTCATCTCGTCTTTCGCAAACAACCCGGCCACAGTTTGCCGGAAGCTATTGCCCATGCAGCTAGAAAAGGACAGGCTCGGTTGCTCACAGGCCAGTTCATAAGCTCTGTTTAGGCTTTTTTTACCTGCGGGCGGAAGGCACTCAATTGGCTAAATTCTGACATTTGGAGGCGCTGACACTCACTCAACTTTTAACGTCAACTTAGTCTATACAATCACCGCTAGCTTCTGCTAAACGAGGTGTCTGCGATTCTCTGATAGGCTCGTACAAAACCCCTACAGGATTAGCCCCAGAGGGGATGCAATACCGGCGGAGAGCTTTACGCTAAACACTTACGGTGCCGACAGCCCAAAAGTTTAAAGCATGGGAATTTAACCTAAGTGTGGACAGCCGAGACGGCTGTCCCGGCGCAGGCAAGATGCCTGCCTGACAAAACTTGGATTTGATAAGACCCTGCTTCTTCAGCTCCTTATTTTTCTGCCAAGTCGATGAACGGAGTTATCTGCGCAACGCTATATTTCAGGTCGAGAGCGACTGGTGCCGCATTCACGCTCTATGCAGAAGCATTGCGGCATCCCCCATTCAATTCAAAGTATTCATATAATGGCCTCGTTCTTGTGCTCTGAGGAGATCGCTCTCATGTCCCTTGGCCCCGTCGAAATGTTGCTGGTGAAATTTCCTGGCAACCAGTTCACTGGCGAAATTGTGCCGGCTTTACAAGAACTGGTGGATAACAATACTGTCCGCATTCTTGATCTGTTGTTTATCAAAAAAGACGCGGATGGCAGTTTGACCATTATCGAAGTGGACGAAGTGGATGAAGACGAGGTGTACGATGCCTTTGACCCGTTAGTCCCTGAGGTCAATGGATTTTTGGCAGAAAGCGACGCCATTACCCTGGCGCAATCCTTGGAACCCAATTCCTCTGCGGCCCTGCTACTGTTTGAAAATGTTTGGGCTACCCGCTTCCGGGATGCGATCGTCAACGCTAATGGACAAGTACTGCTGAGTGAGCGCATCCCTCACCGCGTCATTGAAGCCCTGAGCACCGAGCAGCCAGAAGCGATCGCTTAAGTTAGCCGTTTGGATTTAGTTAAAACCCTCATCAATTCATTAGGAGTTTTGTTATGCCCCGTAGAGGAAGACGTGGTCCCACCGTCAATGTGCAACGTCAAGGGCCTGGCCTGGTCCGGACGATGGCTCGCACTGCCGTGATTTCGGGTACAGCGACGGCCACTTCGCGAGCGGTGGGCGGCGCGATGAATAACCGTGCCCAAACCGCCCAGCAGCAACAGGTTGCCAATAACGCTGCCATGCAGTCGCAAATTGAACTGGAGCAAATGCGCGCTGAAATGGCGGCGATGCAAGCTCAGCAGGCGATGGCGGCAACACCGATGCCCGCAGCGGCAGCCCCGGCGACGGGCAGTGATGACTTATTGGGACAATTGCAAAAGCTCACCGATCTCAAAACCGCTGGAGCCCTAACGGATGAGGAGTTTCAGCTCGCTAAGGCCAAATTGTTGGCGGGCTAAGGTTTGGGCGCGTATTCTGGTCGGCGATCGCCCGCCAGAATACGCAGGTATGTTTGCCAAAAAAGGGACTTCGCTGGGGCAAATGATCACTATTGAAAGATGATCCCCCGCGATCGCGAAAGCAACACGGTACGCTGGAAACTACTGACCCACAGTTCGCGATCGCCCCTATGCAAACGGCTGACTCTCCCAATTCTGCTTCGCTTGATGCTGCTCAGCAGCCTGCCCCCGCCCCGGCCAGCCAAGGCTTTGACCCCCAGCATCCGCCAGAGCAAGGGCTGATTGATGCCTGTGTGCACTGTGGCTTTTGTCTCACGACCTGTCCCAGCTATCGGGTCATCGGCAAAGAGATGGATTCGCCGCGCGGTCGCATTTACCTGATGGATGCGATCAACCAGGGGGAGGTGCCGTTTTCCGAGACGGCGGTGGAGCACTTTGATTCTTGTTTGGGCTGTCTGGCCTGCACCACGGCCTGTCCGTCGGGGGTGCAATATGACCAGTTGATTGCGGCGGTGCGTCCCCAGGTCAAGCGCAACCATACGCGATCGCTCCCGGGACAACTCTTTCGCACCCTCATTTTTCAGCTCTTTCCCTACCCTGATCGCATCCGCCTATTGCTAACGCCGCTGGGCCTCTATCAAAAACTCGGTATCTCAAAATTGGTGCAAGGCTCAGGGCTGTTGCAGCGCTTGTCGCCCCATCTCGCGGCGATGGAGTCGCTGTTGCCGACGGTCACGGCTAAATCGTTTCAAGACAATTTGCCGGAGGTGATCCCCGCTCAGGGCAACAAGCGCTATCGGGTCGGCATGATTTTGGGCTGTGTGCAGCGGGTCTTTTTCTCCGATGTAAATGAAGCCACCGCGCGGGTGCTCTCGGCGAACGGTTGCGAAATCGTGATTCCCCGAAGTCAGGGCTGCTGTTCGGCTCTGCCCGCTCACCAGGGCGAAGAAGAGCAGGCCCAAGCGCTGGCGCGACAAATGATCGACGCCTTTGAGGGCACCGACGTGGATTATGTGGTGATCAATGCAGCGGGCTGTGGTCACACGCTGAAGGAATACGGCCACATCTTGCAGGACGATGACGAATACCGCGATCGCGCCCAAGCCTTTTCTGCCAGCGTTCGCGATGTCCACGAGTTTCTCGCGGAGGTGGGACTAACTGCCGAACTGCACCCCATCACCGACGGCCCGTTACCGCTGGTGTATCAAGACGCCTGCCACCTGCTGCATGGTCAGAAAATCAGCGTGCAACCCCGGCAAGTGCTGAAGCAAATTCCCCAAGTGCAAATTCGGGAACCGGTGGACGCGGCACTGTGCTGCGGCAGTGCGGGCGTCTACAACATGCTGCAACCCGAAGTGGCGGCAGAGTTGGGGCAGATGAAGGCGCAAAATTTGGTCAATACGGGGGCCAAACTGGTGGCATCGCCCAACCCCGGCTGCTCGCTACAAATTCTCAAGCATCTGGAAGCGCAAGGCCATCAGATGCCGCTGATGCACCCGATCGAATTGCTAGATCGGTCGATTCGCGGTGAAAAGCTGGTCAGTTAGCCCGCAATTCTTAAACTTTTCGGCGGTGGGTGCGATCGCAACAAAACCAGGGTGTTACAATCAATGCTGGCCCAGGGCACGTAGCTCAGTTGGATAGAGCATCAGATTCCGGTTCTGAGGGTCGGGGGTTCGAATCCCTCCGTGCTCGTTAACAAAATATCGGTACCATTGGCGCTGATTCAAATAATCGTATCTAGAGATCTGCTGACGAGGGTAAAGCACAGCAGACGGTATCCGCTTAGCCCGATTACCATTGTGATTAACGATGGCTCCTGTTTTCGGTGCTACCCATGATTCAAATTCAACTGAACTTACCCGAAAGTGCCTTCTCTGCCTTACGCAGCACGCCCGATGAGTTTGGACAAGAGCTGCTGATTGCTGCTGTGGTGAAATGGTACGAGATGGGCATGATCTCGCAATCGAAGGCAGCAGAGATTGCAGGCATCAGTCGGCAAGCCTTCCTGACAGCCCTCAATCGCTTTGAAGTTTCTCCGTTTCAGACCACGCCCGAAGAACTGGAGGAAGAACTGAATCGTGGTTAGGCAGTGGGTTGTCAATGCTTCGCCCATTATCACGTTGGCAAAAATTGACAGGGTTAATCTGCTCCCTCAGCTTTGCGATGAAATGGTGATTCCTCAGGCGTTGCGGACGAAATTCAACAGGGCAATTATGATGATGCCGCACTGTCATGGATACAGGCTGAGGGCCAGGTCTTTCTCAAAGAGACCGAGATTGATCGCCTCGTGGCCGCTTGGGATTTAGGACCTGGAGAGAGCCACGTTCTCTCTTGGGCAATTTGCCATCCGACCTATGAAGCCATCTTGGACGATCGCGCCGCTCGCAAAGCTGCAAAAAGCCTGCAAGTTAACGTTCGCGGCACGTTGAGTATCGTTTTGTTAGCCAAGCAAGCGGGCTATATCACCTCTGCCAGCACTGAAATCTCAAAACTGGTCGAATCTGGTTTTCGCGTCAGCACAGAGGTGTTAACAAAAGTGCTAGAACTGGCTGAAGAATAGGGGCGATCACTGAGAGTTGACATCTGCAATGAAAAGCTAAGCTGGCAGCGTTAGTGAAACATCTCATGAGGAGAATCGGCCCGTACAATCGTATTTGCTGATTTGTTAATGAGGGGCGAAATTCGTAGTTTTGAGGTACATCCGCGCAGCGAATTACCTTGCTAGGTAAAAGTAGTCAAAATCCGATTTATTGTATTTTCGACATCACTTCGAACAAATTCCATGGATAAATATTTCTTTGTGGCACGAGGAATTAAAAATGGACAAGAAGAAATCTCAGAACAGGAGTACATATCTCTAAAACGAGCGAAAGACTTTCTCTTCAAAGCCATGTCTATTGAAGAGCATTTCAATTCAGTCATCGAAAACTACATTGAGCTTGAAAAAGACTTTTATGGATGCAGTCTTAGAAATGTCGTTTTCTGCGAAGGTTTAAACATGAGCTTAAGTGATGATGAACAGTGGTGCAGGTCAGTCGAAAAAATTTACTTTATGAACAGAAGAGTCATCAACCTGCTTGCGGTTGGCTTTTTATATGTTGAGCATTTAAAGCACTCAATTCATTCTATCTATAACCGAGAAAATCGAAACTATAACCTCGTCAAATCTCTTACTCAATCTGAGTATGATGGAGAGGATCCGGGATATCGTGTGATGTGTGCCTTTCGAAACCATTGTCAACATTACGATATACCTTTTCAGATGCTAAATCAAAACTTCAAAAGAGTAGAAGCGAAATCTGGCGTCTTTAATAAATATGTATTTAGCCTAAAAATTCGTGTTGACGAGCTTAGAAAGAATAAGAAGTTCAAGAAAGAAACGTTAAGCGAATTAAATGAGATGGGGAATGAAATAGACCTACTCCCTCTAATAAGAGGATATCTCAGATCGTTATGGAAAATTCATGAGCAAACTCGGAAATCACTCAGGGCTGATTTAAATCTATGCGAGAGTAAAGTCTCTTCGCGAATTGACAACTACAAAGGCAGGATGGGTTTTTACAGCTCTACAAAAGTGACAAGGTATGATGCCTTAGGTTCTGTAGTAGAGTCTGAAGAAATCTTTGATTTCTTTTCGAGAAGACGGAATGAATTAGAAATGAAAAATAATAACTTTGACTTCTTTCGAAAGTCATTCATCAGTAATGAATCACCTAGAATAGATTAGGTCGTTCCTCTCCGACAATAAAACTGAAAAACTGACGGCAGGAAAATCAATCTTCATATTGACCCGACTCATATTTCTTCAGCTGATCCAAAAGAGGTTGAGGGCGATCGCTGCCAACCCTACCTTTACAACGGAAATTGATCGCGCGAGCGCCACTGCAATCTAGGGGGAAGGCGATTTTTACCCAGAGGAACCTTTAGTCGCTCGGCAACGAAGGGCAGACGATACTCTGTCACTCTTTCAGAGCGATAAAGCTGCAACCATCGCCTGCTGACGCGGCCATCGCATTGGGTCGGGTCCCAATTCCTTCATGTCTGAAAGCCCGCTCCATTCACATTGTCTGAATGTGACCGTTCGTGGGGGTGTGCAGCGTTACCAAAGGGCATAGCCGCATCGGACAAGATAACGACGCTAGCTGATTTACCTAAGTATCCACTAGGCTATATTCACGCTTTCTTAAACTTTGAGCAGGACAGTGCGTTTATGGGCTCTGCAACGTCATCTTTGGTTACCCTCACCGACCAACTGAATGAATATTACGGTCAAGTCAAACAGCTGATCTTGGCGCGACAGCATCCTGTCAGTGGGCTGCTACCCGCGAGCACCGCCATCACCACCCACGGCAACTACACCGACGCCTGGGTGCGCGACAACGTGTACAGCATTCTCGCGGTGTGGGGCTTGGCGCTGGCCTACCGCAAGATTGATGAAAATCAGGGGCGCACCTATGAGCTGCAGCAAAGTGTGACCAAACTGATGCGGGGCCTGCTGTTTGCCATGATGCAGCAGGCCGCTAAGGTCGAGAAGTTCAAAGATGCCCAAGATCCCTTGGAGTCGCTGCACGCCAAATACGACACGGCGACCGGCAGCACGGTGGTGGGCGATGACGAGTGGGGGCATTTGCAGATTGATGCCACCTCGGTGTTCTTGCTCATGCTGGCGCAGATGACCGCTTCAGGCTTACAAATCATTTTCACGCTGGATGAGGTGAGCTTCATTCAAAACCTGGTGTACTACGTGGCGCGGGCCTACCGCACCCCCGACTACGGCATTTGGGAGCGGGGCAACAAGCTGAACCACGGCAAGCCAGAACTCAATGCCAGTTCAGTCGGCATGGCCAAGGCGGCACTAGAGGCGATGGATGGTCTGAACCTGTTTGGCGTGCAGGGGGGGCAGGCGTCGGTGGTGCATGTGTTGCCGGATGAAATGTCGCGGGCGCGGCTGACGTTGGAATCCCTCTTGCCCCGCGAATCAGGCTCGAAGGAAGTAGATGCGGCGGTGCTGAGCATTATTGGCTATCCGGCATTTGCGATTGAGGATGCAGATTTGGTCGATCGCACCCGCACCAAAATCATCGACAAGCTGCAAGGCAATTACGGGTGCAAGCGTTTTTTGCGCGATGGTCACCAGACGGTGATTGAAGACACCACTCGCCTGCACTACGAATCGGCCGAGCTGCAACAGTTTGAGCATATCGAATGTGAGTGGCCCCTCTTTTTCACCTATCTCTATTTGGATGGGCTGTTTCGCAATGATGCGAAAGCGGTGGACTTTTATCGGCAACGGCTAGAGGCGATAGCGGTGCCCCAAGATGGCCTGCAACTCTTGCCCGAGCTGTATTACGTGCCGGAGGAGGCGATCGCGGCAGAGCGTGAAAAGCCGGGGAGTCAGACCCGGTTGCCGAACGAGAATGTGCCCCTGATTTGGGCGCAGAGCCTTTATTTGTTGGGTCAACTGCTTGAAAACCGATTGATCACCCCCGGCGATATCGATCCCCTGGGGCGTCACGCCCAGGTGGGTCGCAAACGGCAGTCCATCGTCCAAATTGCGCTGATTGCGGAAAATGAAGCCCTGCAAGAGACGCTGGCCGATTACGGCATCGAGACCCAGGTGCCCGAACAGGTCGAGCCCGTCAAAATTTATCCGTCGGGTGAGCTGTCCGCGATTTATGCCCAAATCGGCATTAACGAAAAATTGGGCCTTTCGGGACGTCCGATTCGGCGACTGCGGGGACTGACCACTGCCCAAGTGTTCCGCATTCGCGGCGAAACAGCGGTCTTTTTGCCGTCCTTTCTCGACCCGCAAAAGTTTTACATCACCCTGGACTATCACTTTTTGGTAGCCCAAATTCGCAGCGAGCTGTCCTACATTCACTATCACTGGAAGGCGATCGGCCGACCGACCATCACCCTCTTGCTGACCTACGACATGTTCGAGTTGGGACATCGGCCGATTCATGAGTCGCCTTTGCTCGCCCTCATTCAAGAGCTCAAAACGGGACGTTGTGGGGGCGTACCGGTGGTGTTGGGGCCACTCAACCAACTCTTGCTCACGGCGGGCTCCGAACGGGTGGATGATGTGGGGGTTTATGCCTTCCATCCGCCGACCCTGCGCGATCGCGTTCACCGCTCGGCTTACCTGGCGATGGTGCCTGAAGAGACGGTTCCGCTAGATGTGTGGCACCTGTTTCGCATTGAGCGGGAGACGGATGCGGGGCATCTGGTCAACAATTTGCAGCGATCGACCAACCTGTACGAGCAGGTGGAGCTGCTGGCGCGACTGCAGGCACTAGAAGGGCTCGATTTTGACACAGGCATTGATCCAGACGGCCCGATGACAGTCGGTGACCTGCTCGAAGAAGTCTACGTCAAAGCGGGACGGCAGGAAATTTGGGTGATCGTGCGCCGCGCCGCCGGACTCCTGAACAAGATGGATGTGAATTTGTCGGATGCGGTCACCGAGCTGTTAGTGCGCCAAAAGTACGTCACGGTGGGCAAGGCCTACTCCGATGACTCGCTGATTCGCGACCCCATGCCCCACTCAGAAATCATGGAGAAAATCATCACGTTTTGTCGAGAAGACGAACGCGATCGCGCCCTCACCCAAGAAATCATCGTCTACCTGAGCGTCCTGATCAAATCCGAGCGCGAACTGTTTGACGGCCTGCTGACGCTGCGGGTGGGCTATTTGATTCTCTTGCTGACGGGTGAAATGGCCCGCGAGCATTACATTCCCCGCGACGAAGCCTACGATCGCCTCACCGCCCTCAGCCCCTATGAAGTCAAAATGCGGCTGCGCCAGGTATTGGCGGGCTACAGCGGCATCAATCGCACCCTCTTTCAACAAGAATCCCTGCACATCAAAACCTCGTCTCCGGTCACCTGGAGCGTGGTGCCGGAGCAATTTGAAGCCACGAGTGAAATGTCAGTGGAAGACTGGTGGCGCAAGCGACAAATCGATGGAGAGCTGACTCGCCTGCCGGAAGAGTTTTACCTCAAAGTGTGGGAGCTGCTGCATCACTGCCGGGGCGTCATTATTGGCAACAAGCTCGATCGCCGCAACCGCATTGATAGCGAATCGGTAATTTCGGAAATGACGCCGGGAGAGGCCAACTTCGCCCGCCGCCTGGATCACTTGCTCACCAAAATCCACGCGCCGGAATATCGCCACCTCACCATCGAGTCCCTGCGGGAACTGGCGGCGATTTTTGAAGGCAATCCCGATCTCCAGTTTGATGATTACATCGCCCTGGATGTGCTGATCGGTCACGCTGTCCGCATTGCCTGGGTCGAAGATCGGCCCGATCGCGCTGGCCAATATGATGCACAGAAAGAGGCCGCGTGGTCGGCGTTTTATGGGCGATCGCCCAAAGACTGCGCTATTTACACGTCCAAGGCGCTCCAATTCTTGGTGGAAATCGCCGAGGCCGAAGCCGCCGAAACCGCTGCCCGCGAAGCCGCCGAGGCTGCCGAAGCAGAAGCTGCCGAAATCAGTTGATCCGGTAGGCACAAATTCACATTGACCTGGCAACTCCAGGGGACGGGTCCCTGTCGGATCAACCGATACATTCGGGATAAGACCAAGGGACCCGTCCCCTGACACCGATATATTCGGGATCAGACCAAGGGACCCGTCCCCTGACTTCGGCCAGGCACTATCGCTAACGCATCTCGCCCAACAACAAAAAGGGGCTGCCGTGTTTACGACAGCCCCTTTTTGATAGTCCTAAAGTTGGCAGCAATGCCACATCAACTTACTTGTTGGGCTGCGGAGTCATGCGCAGGTAGGGCTTGATTTCAGTAACGCCCTTGGGAAACTTCTGCTTCGCATCTTCGGTGGAAATCTTGGGAGAAACGACGACATCTTCGCCATCCTTCCAGTTCACCGGAGTTGCCACGCTGTAGTTATCCGTCAACTGCAAAGAATCGATGACGCGCAGAATTTCCTGGAAGTTGCGGCCCGTGCTGGGGGGATAGGTGATGGTCAACCGCAGCTTACGGTTCGGGTCAATCACGAAGACGGTGCGCACGGTGACCTTGGCATCGGCATTGGGGTGAATCATGCCGTACAGGTTAGAAACCTTGTTATCGGCATCCGCAATGATGGGGTAGTTAACAGCGGTGCCTTGGGTTTCGTCAATATCGCCAATCCAACCCTTGTGGGAATCAACGTCGTCCACACTCAGGGCGATCACTTTGGCATTGCGCTTGGCAAATTCGCCTTTGAGCTTAGCGACTTCACCCAGTTCTGTGGTGCAAACCGGAGTGTAGTCAGCGGGGTGGGAAAAGAAGACGACCCAGCTATCACCAGCCCAGTCGTAAAACGTGATTTCACCCTCGGAAGATTGTTGAGTGAAATTAGGTACGGTATCGCCTAATTGCAGCGTCATAGGTAACTCTCTCTCTGAATCTGAAAGGTCAATGTGGTTGTGACTGAGTTAGCCACGATTGTTATCTTGCCACAAACCCCGGTATTCCGGTCGGGCTTTAGAGGATTAATTTAACAAATGCAAATTTCGGCCCCTGTGGGGGCGATCGCCGCTACTGGGAATGGCACTTTAATGAGCGGCCACACCCTTTGTTTATAAAAGGTTTGAGGTGGTCAGCTACCTAAGCCTCGCGAACGTTTGGCAGGGTTTTGACAGCCGCGCCCGCCGCTGCATCCAGGAGCCACCAAAGTTCACCCTCGGGACGAATGGTGCGCGAGGGAAATTCCAGATCATCGGCATCGTCAGAAAAGACGGCCTTTAAGGCGGGTTGCTTATTGCTGCCAGACACGAGGAACATCACACAACGGCTTTGGTTGACCACGGTCGCTGTGAGGGTAATGCGGGGTTCACCGTCTTTGTTGCCCACGGTGACGAGGCGATCGCTCACGGTCACCGCCTCGGTATGGGGAAACAGTGACAGCGTGTGCCCATCGTCGCCCATGCCCAGCAGCACGATATCGAAGGTAGGCTGATAGCCCAACACGTCCTTCAGCAAGGTTTCATGAGCGCTAGCGGCAGCCTCGGGCTGTTCAAAATGCGTCGGCATGATGTGGATCTGCGTCGGCGGAATGGCGACGTGATCCAACCAGGCGGCTTTGGCCATGCCCGCGTTGCTATCAGGATGATCGACCGGGACGTAGCGCTCATCGCCCCAAAAGATGTGGAGGTTGGCCCAGGGCAGATCGAGTTTGGCAAGCCCTTCGTAGAGCGGCTTGGGCGTGCTGCCGCCAGCCAGGGCGATCGCACAGCGGCCATGTTCCGCGACGGCGGTTTGGATGCGGTCTTGCACCAATTCCAGCGATCGCGCCACCAAAGCGGGGCGATCGGGATAAATTTCAATCTGTGCAGTAGTCATAACCTTGAGCGATAGACGTGGGAACCTTCGGTTGCAGCGTAAACGATTTTCTCTGCCGGGCGAGATTGCTTAAGCTTTACTTTTAGAGTGCGTAGGATTCGTTCAAGGTTGAGCCTGTGATTTCTGTTGTCTTGCCCTGTGTCAATGAATTGCGCCACGGCTATTTGCCCAAAATTATTGAGAATTTACAGGCCCAGCAGGGCGATCAGGAACTCATTGCGGTTGTGAGTGCCAGCTCGGATGAAACGTTAGCCGTCTTGCAAGCTGCTCCCCATTTCCGGGTAATTGAGTCCGAGGCCACGAATCGCGCGCAACGGCTAAATGTCGGCATCCAGGCCAGTCAGGGAGAGGTGGTGCTGCTACACCATCCCGCGACGCTGCTACCGCCAGAAACGGCTCTGCGACAAGTCGCTCAGGCTTTTCAAGATCCAACGGTCATGTGGAGCGGCTTTCGTCACCAGTTTGACCTGAGCCACTGGCTGTTGCGCTACACGTCCTGGTATTCCTCGGTGGTGCGGCCTCGCTGGGGGCAGATTTTGTATTTGGATCATTGTGTGGCGGTGCGGCGATCGCTCCTGCAAACCATCGGCGGTGTGCCCGATCTCGACATTTTTGAAGACACGGTGCTGAGCCAGCGACTAAAGGAATATGGCCCACCGAAAATCTTGCCCGGTACGGTGGTGACCTCCGCGCGGCGATATCGCGATCGCGGCGTGCTTCGCCAAGCTCTGATGAATCAATCTCTCAAGGTGATGTACCACCTCCAGCTCGATCCCCGCTGGATGAATCGCCTGTACGAGCGCAAAGCCCAAATCAACGTCACTTACGCCGATGATGAAATTAGACCCAAATCTAAATAACTGGAATTGCCATGTGAAGAAAGGAGACTTAAATCCAGTGTGGACAGCCGTCTCGGCGGTTCATGCGCAGACAACATACTTGCCCGACAAGACTTAGATTTCATGAAATCCTGATGCCTAAACATCTGACAGCGCCGCTTGATAACGCTGCACCAAAATGTCGATGCCCGTAATCGCCGTGCCCACCACCACCGCCGATGCCCCCAATTTCAGCGCTTGTTGGGCGGCGGCAGGCGAGGCAATGCCCCCCTCGCAAATACACGGGACAGCAAACTGGTCGATCAAGTTGCCCAACAGTTCAAAGCCGGGTGGCTCGCAGTGCTGAGTTTCTCGGGTATAGCCATAGAGCGTCGTGCCCAAAAGATCGACACCTGCCGCCACCGCCGCCTGCGCCGAAGCCAGCGTATCAATATCCGCCATCACGGGCTTTTGAAGTTGGTCGTGAATTTGCTGCACCAAGTCGGCTAACGTTTCCCCGCCGGGACGCGATCGCTCCGTCGCATCGATCGCAATCACATCTGCCCCCGCCTCTGCCACCGCCTGCGCATGGTGAAATTGCGGCGTAATGTACACCTCCGAACTGGGGATAACCTGCTTCCACAAGCCAATGATGGGGACGCTGATGCGATCGCGTACCGCCGCAATGTGAGCCGGACTGTCAATGCGCACCGCGATCGCCCCCTGCTTCACCGCTGCCGCCGCCATCGCCCCAATCACATACGGATCATGCAAAGGCGAGTCCGCCGGAGCCTGACACGACACAATCAGTCCCCCCCGCAGCTGACCCAGCACCCTCTCAAAACTCATCACTGCCCCCTTCTGCGTTTATCCGCACGCCAACCACACCGTCCATGCTACGCCGAATCGCTCCCCCTGCTCCCCCTGCTCCCCTTGCTCCCCCTGCTCCCCTTGCTCCCCTTGCTCCCCTTGCTCCCCCTGCCCTCTTGCTCCCCCGCTCCCCCGCTCCCCCGCCCCCTTGCTCCCATTGCCCCGACTTTGTCACCCCCGCACCTTTACAAACGTCCCTTTCTTGCTCAGCATGGAAAGGATTATCCGCATGTTAGGAGTTCGGATCTGTGGAACGCACGTTTATTATGATCAAGCCCGATGGGGTGCAGCGTGGGCTTATTGGTGAAGTGATTGCCCGCTTTGAGCGCAAGGGCTTTACGCTGGTCGGCATGAAGCTGATGGCCGTGTCTCGGGAATTGGCTGAAAAGCACTACGATGTCCACAAAGACAAGCCTTTCTTCGGTGGCCTGGTGGAATTCATTACCTCTAGTCCCGTGGTGGCCATGGTGTGGGAAGGCGAGAATGTCGTCGCTTCCGGGCGCACCTTGATCGGCGCCACGAATCCGATTTCCTCAGCTCCCGGCACCATTCGCGGCGACTTTGGCATCACCATTGGCCGCAACCTGATCCACGGCTCTGACGCGGTAGAAACTGCCCAGCGCGAAATCGCCCTCTGGTTCACTGAGCCGGAACTTGCCAGCTGGACTCCCGCCAATCATGGCTGGCTCTACGAAGATTAATCGACTAAACAGCAATCGCAATTAATAAGGGGACGGTGCCCTGTTGGCTCAACCGATCTGGTGGCGAGTCAAACGAGGGAACCGTCCCCTTTTCTATCAAGACTTGAACTGCTGAGCGTAGAACTGGGCGTACCGTTGGCCGTAGCTGAGTAGTTCGTCGTGGGTGCCCGATTCCACAATCGTGCCTTTTTCGAGAAAGATGATGCGATCGGCTTCGCGAACGGTGCTGAGGCGGTGGGCAATGACGAACACGGTGCGGTTTTTCATGGCGCGATCTAGCGCTTCTTGCACCAAGGCTTCCGACTCAGAATCCAGCGCCGAGGTGGCTTCGTCCAAAATGAGGATGCGGGGATCGAAGTAGAGGGCGCGGGAGATCGCGATCCGTTGCCTCTGCCCCCCCGACAGGTTTACCCCTCGCTCACCCACCCAGGTGTGATAGCCCTGCGAAAATTGGGTGATGAAGTTGTGAGCATTCGCCAGTTTGGCAGAGGCTTCAATTCGCTCAAAATTGGGCTCAATTTCCCCATAGGCAATGTTCTGAGCAATATTGCCGGAGAACAGGGTGATGTCTTGGGGCACGATGCCGATTTGCCGCCGCAGACTGTCGAGAGTAACCGTGCGAATATCGATGCCATCGATCAGCACCTGACCCTCCACGGGATCAAAAAAGCGCATCAGCAAATTGATCAGCGTCGTCTTTCCCGCGCCCGAAGACCCCACCAGGGCAATGACTTCCCCCGGATGCACCCGCAAATCTAAATGCTGCAACACCGGCTTGCTGGGGTCATAGGCGAACGACACGTCACTGTATTCGACCTTGCCCGTGACAGCGGGTAGCGGCTGGGCGTTCGGGTCTTCGACTAAGGTCGGTGGCACATCCATCAGCTCAAACACCCGCTCCACCGAAGCTTCCGTTTGTTTGAACTCGTTGTAATGCTGGGTGACCAGATCAATGGGATGCAGGAGGAGGGCGATCGCGGCCAAAAAGCTTACCAATGCTTGCGGCGTCAGGTTGCCCTGGGCGATTTGCCAACCGCCGAGAAAGAACAAAAACATAATCCCGATCGCTTCTAAAAAGCCGACGACGGGATATTGCAGCGCTTTGAGCTGTTCGGCCCGGTAGCGTAGGTTACGGTTGTGAACAGCCTCTTGATTGAACCGCTGCTTTTCAAAGCTTTGGGCTGCAAACGCTTGCACCAGGCGCATACTGCCAAAGACCTCGGTAAGCAAGGCCGACAAACTGGAAATTTGACTCTGGCTCTTACGCGACAGCTTCAGCAGGCGGTTACCAAATTCGCCAATTAGCCACGCCATCAGCGGCGCGATGATCAGCCCCGCCAGAGTGAGCTGCCAGTTCAAATACAGCATGTAGATGGGGATGGCGATGAGTTGCAGCACGCAGGAGACAAACTGCTGCGACATTTTGTGGGTGACTTCGCCAATGCGATCAATATCTTCCGTCAGGCGATAGCTCAAATCGCCAGTTTTGTTGCGCTCGTAATAGTCCAATCCCAGCCGATGTAGATGGGCATAGACCGCCTGCCGCAGATCCAACGCCACATCGAGCGAGGCACGGATCATGATGATGTTTTCCCAATATTGGAAAACGCTGCGCACCAGAAAGACGACAGCGCCGAGCCCCAGCCAGTAGGCCATTTGCGGTACATTGCCCTGGCCGATGTAGAGCGCGACCTGCCCCGCCAGATAAGGCAACACCAGCGTCGATAAGACATAGGCCAAGATGCAGACAAACCCCAGGGCAAATCGCATTCTGTGGGGGTGAATGAAGGGCAGCAACTGCCAGTAACTAGAGCGCGGTCGAGGCGTTTTCGCGGTCACGGGGTAATGGTTCCTCTCTCAGCAGTGGGGGAATTGGGGGATAAATCAACTTGGTTCGATTGCAGGTTATCCAAAATGAGTTGCACAATCCGTTGGGAAGCGCCAGGGGTGCCGAGGCGATCGCGGCCATTTTCCACGCAGGCCGCTAAGTAATCAGCATCGTTCACCGTTTTTTGGAGGCAATGGGCCGCTTCGACCAGGGTGGCTGGCGTCGCGGGTCCCGTGCCAATCGTCTGAGCCGAAATGCCCAGCAAGCGGTCTTGGGCTTCCGCAAAAGCGTAATTGAACTGTGGCCCCTCACCGGGAATTTGAATCACAGGTTTGCCCAGGGCGACCGCTTGATCCACGGCGAGTCCGGCCATGCCGATCACCAGAGTCGTGTTGCAGACAATGTCGTTAAAGGCGTCGTCGTAGCAGCGGATTTCTGCGATCGCGCCATCCGCTAACGGATAGGTCAACTTGCCCGCATCGTATTGCCAACCTAGCTCCGTAGCGATCGCGCCCAACTCCCGCATCAACGCGGGGACGAGTGCCGCTCGGAACTGGACAGTCTGGCCCATGAGTCGGGTCGCTTCCACCACAAACTGCATCATTAGTTTGAAGTTGCGCACCGCTTCCGGCATCCGCGAACCGGGCAGCAGCGCCACCATCGGTACCGCTGGCGTGAGCTGCAGATCTTTGCCCTGGGGAATCAGCCAGTCCAAAGAGGGAATGCCCCCGTAGTGAACTTTGTCGAAGCCCTGCTGTTGCAGATCTTTGGCGGTGTAGGGATCGCGGGTGATGACGGCGCGGCAGCGGGGCGATCGCACCACAAAGCGCATGACGAAATCCGTTTGCAAATGGCCCTCGTACAGGGCAGATAGGCAGGAGATAAAGGAAATAAACGGGCGCCCAGTCAAATAGGCGCACGTTTGTCCTACGGAATCGCCCGTGGCATGCACTAAGTCAAATTCTGGCCCGTGGCGACGAATGGCTTGGATTTGGCGCAGACTCAGACTCAGCAGTCCCGCTTGAATATCTTTTAGCAGCAGCCAGCGGTTGACGTAGGTAAACCCGCCGGAGGGCAGCACCTGCGTTGGCCCCAAAATCGGGATACCCAAGCGACGATAGGCGTTGCCTTCACCCACAATGGGAATCGCGGCGATGTCAATGTCCGGGGCCAGCTTGCGCAGGGTGCGGATGACGTGAGCCGAGTGATTGTCTTCCCCGTGGCCGTTACTAATAAATAAGACTCGCTGAGGCATGGAGACCCGCAGTTCAGTAGAACGCAGAAGCCAGTTTAACATTCTGCTTAAGCCCTATTTAATGAATCGATGCCGGAAGGCAGAGCACTGATCCCTAGCATATGGTCAAACTGCCGTTGGTCTTAGGGGCATGCCTGGGCCGTGGGGAACTCAGCAGAGCGCTGCGCAGTCTGCAGATGTGAAGTGCCCGGCCAGTCGCTGGCGGCTCGAGAGCCATCCAAGTTGATAGTGCCGCAATGCGGTAATTTCTATGGTCTGGGGTATTCTTAAGCAGATATAAAGTGACGCTCCTATGGTGAATCCGTTACCGATACATTGCTCTGCCTGCTGGCAACCCACGCTGAAACTACGCTGGCTGGCGATAGTCATGGTGACCGTCACTCTGTTTGCGGGCATCGAGTTGTGGGTGGGTTGGCTGAGCCACAGCCTCACTTTGCGGGCTGATTCGGGCCATATGCTGACGGACGGCCTGGCCATGGCGATCGCCCTTGCAGCAGCGTGGATGGCCCAGCGATCGCGTTCCGTCGCGACTGGTAATCAGCGGGTCGAAGTGCTGGCAGCGCTGATTAACAGCCTGGCTCTACTGGCGATGGCAGTTTGGATTGGTCGCGAAGCGTGGACCCATTGGCACGGTACCCCCACCGAAATTCTGACCTGGCCGATGTTAATCACCTCACTGCTGGGGCTGCTGATTAATGGGCTAAACCTGTACTGGCTGCATGGTGATTGGCGTCAAGACTTGAATGTGCGCGGCGTCTTTTTGCACATCCTGGCGGACTTGGTGGGCTCCGTGGGAGCCATTTTGGCCGCGATCGCCGTCACCTTTCTCAACTGGGTCTGGGCCGACATGCTCATTGGCACGGCTGTGGCGCTGATCATTGCGGTGAGTGCCGTCCCCCTACTGTGGCAAAGCATCACCAAACTGCGGACAGCACCCCCTGATGCCGCCAAGCTGGCAGCCTCCCTCGAAGCAGTTGGCTGGCTCGAAACGGGACAAACGGATCTCGCCAAGCTGGTAACGAAATAAGAACGATTTCAGCGATCTTTAAGAATTTCAGGGTTTTTACTGATTTCCTAGCATTTCTTGACATGTTGAAAAGACAGCACGTTAAGGAAGGTGTAACTCATGGAATCAACGTCTCTAACCGAACTGCTTGGCCCAGAAGCTAAACAGGCCACAGGGTGGCTCATTGCCCTCAGCATTGTGATGATCTTGACCGGCATTCTTGCGATCGCCCTGCCCGGCATCTCATCGGTCACATTCACCCTCATCTTGGGCTGGCTACTCCTGTTTAACGGCGTCGTCCGCATCGTTAACTCTTTCCGCTCCAAGCCCGTCCGAGGCTTTTGGCTCAGTCTCATTGTCGGCATTTTGTATGCCATCTCTGGCGTCATTGTCCTCTTCAACCCGATCGAAGCGGTCCTGACCCTGACCTGGCTCTTTGGCTTCATGCTGATATTTGAAGGCATCGTGACCATCATCTCCGCCTTCGTCAACAAAACGGGACGCAGCCTCGCCTGGCTCTTGGTGTTAGACGGTGTCATCACCCTGATTCTCGGCATTCTCGTCCTCAGTCAGTGGCCCCAAAGCGCCATCTGGCTCATCGGCCTCTACATTGGCATCAGCATTCTCATGAGTGGTCTCTCGCTGTTGGTGATTGCGATGTCGACTCGTCGCGCCATTAATCAAACATCTGAAGCGTAATGCAGCCATCCCCGCACGCTCAGTAGCGTTGCGCAGCAGCATCGCCCGCTCTATTTGAGCACAATCGCAGATGAAACCAACCGTCGCAGATAATCGTCATGTCTGCGGCGGTTGGTCATAGCCGCGATCGCTCCCCCCCCCGCGCTGCCAGACGCCGAGTAAGTCGCAAATTGGGTCGACTTCGATATTGGGATCGGCATGAAGAAAGGCGACCTGAAGCCCTTCACCGATTCGCTCAGACCCTCCTGCGCCAGCGGCAAGGGAACGGTGTGAATGATCAGCCCCACACGGTAACGCCTGCGGTCAGGATTGAACCGTGCTTGACTCCTACGACCGAGGAAACGGTTTGGCATAGCTCCCCCAGCGAGACTTTCCGCCAGCGAAAACAACAACTCAACTTTTCACGCGGGGAATCATCTTCACTTTGGTAGCGAGCCCCAGGCGATGCAGCAGCCGAATGGTTTGCCACGTGACGTCAATTTCCCACCAGTGCCAGCCAGTTTGGGCCGATCGCGGAAATGTGTGATGGTTGTTGTGCCAGCCTTCGCCATACGTAACGAGGGAAACCCACCAGAGGTTGCGGGCATTGTCGTCGGCATCAAAATTGCGATAGCCCCAGCAGTGGGTGGCAGAGTTCACAAACCAGGTGGAGTGCCACAGCAAAACGGAGCGCACAAAAATGCCGTACACCACAAACGACCACCCCCCGAAAGCGTAAAGCGCGATCGCAAGTGGAACTTGCAAAAGTAGAAAATAACGGTCTAACCAGCGGTAATAGGACTGCTTCGCTAAATCTGGTGCAAATTTGGAGTACTGAGCAAATTCAAAGGACTCCGGTTGCGGTTGCAGAATCCACAGCATGTGGCTCCACCAAAAACCACGCTTGGCAGAGTAGGGATCTTGCTCTGGGTCTTCAGTAAAAGCGTGGTGCTTGCGATGACCACCCACCCAAAAAATCGGGCCGCCCTGTGCCGCTAAGGCGCCCACCGTCGCAAAGAGATATTCCAGCCAGCGGGGCACCCGAAAACTGCGGTGACTCAGTAAGCGATGATAGCCCAAACAAATGCCGATGCTGCCAAAGAGCCAATGCAACAGCAGCATGACCCCCAGCGCTGACCAAGAAAAATAAACGGGAGCAAGGATCAGGGCGATCGCGTGACATACCCCAAAAAAGAACACAACTCCCCAATCCAAAGTATTGCGGGCACGGGGAGGAGTCGATAAACGTGTTGAATTCATTGCACCAACCGAACAGTATGTTTTATCAAACGTGACGGCCTGCTAAGGTAAAGCAAGTGCCACTTGCACAAGGGTCAGCTTAGCGAGTTTTGGGCAGGGTGACAAGGGCTCAATGTTGTCTTAATATTTGGTTGAATGCAAGCACAGCTTGCAGACTGGTCATATGGCAAAATCCTCTCGCGAAAGTCTGATTCAAGCCGCTCTGCAACTCTTTTTGGCGCAGGGGGTCAGTCAAACCACGACCCGTCAAATCGCGGACCTGGCGGGCGTCAATGAAGTGACCCTGTTTCGAAACTTTGGCAACAAATATGGCTTGTTGCAGGCAGTGCTGACTGCGGCCCCAACTTTTCGTAATTTGGGCGAAGGATTGATGGAGCAAACCATTGCTACCAGCGATCGCCACCAAACCCTGAAAACCTATGCGGGGGAATGCTTGGCAGCGTTAGAACAAGCCCCCGCATTTGTGCGATCGCTGATTGGCGAGGCCGGTCAATTTCCCGACGACAATCGGCAGGCCCTTGGCCAGCGCATTCAAGAAGCCAGCCAATATGTGGCGCAATATTTAGAGCACACCATGCCCAATCGCCACTTTGCCGCTGGTCAGCTATCGGGCTACCTTGGCGCGCTCTTGGTAGGGTATGTCGTGATCGAATCCACCAGCGACGGGCATGGTCTCTGGGCCAACCGCGAAAATTTTCTCGATGGGTTGGTCGGGTTGCTCCTGGGAGAAACCTTCGCTAATCAGGCTAACGGAGCGACTCCCCTCACCCCGACGCCCGTGCAAGATTTGCCCGCCCCCTGGGTGCACCAAATTTTGGCCCAGGCCAAAGCCGTCAATGCGCAAGACTATGCCCTGGCATATTTGCTCTTGGCGGCGGGGTTAGAACCAGCAGAAGTGGTGGCGCTGACGAGATCGCAACACCTCAGTGCCAAAACCCAGCACACGCTGCAAGTCGGCGATCGCCAAGTGCCGATCAATCAGTGGATTTGGGGCAAGCGCTATGGTTCTTACACCAGCAATCCGCTCACCAAATGGCTCAAAAGTCGTAAAGATGAAAGCCCATGGCTGTTCATTAAGACTGACGAAGAACCCGTTGCCTTCTCAGTCGAAGACATTGTCGAAAAATGGGCCGCTTGGGTTCACGATCTCTCCCTCCCTTCCCTGTCGCAGCCAGAGCAAGCCAAGTCTACCTGGTGTGTGGAAATGCTGACCCGGGGCATGACTGTGGAAAATCTCAGTCTGTTGTCGGGCTTGTCGCCAGCACAGTTGCAGCCCTATGTGCAGCGCGCACGGGAAAAAGCCGCCCTAGAGCAAGCCCGTGAGCTGGACCAAAAATAGTAGAAACCCGGTCTAAGGAGAGCTTTGAAAAAGAAATTACCCGAAAGAAAGTGTGGAGGAGGTTGCAGTTGACGTCAGGAAACCCAACAGCATCAAGGGTTCAAGCATGTTGGGCCTCGTTCCTCGACACCAACCTACGATGGGAAATTTATTTCTAGAGAACACCTAAGCCCGCGATCGCCGCTTCCCCTGCTTAGCTCGTTTACCTGCAGCGTGAGCCCGCTCAACCCAATGCTGCAATTCCGAGCCATCTTCCCAAATCGGCGGCGGAATTTCGTAGTAGGACAGGGTGATCGGTTTGCCTTTGCCGTCGTAAGTGAACGGCGGCATCTTCCAGGCTTCAAAGTCGCCCCGATTGCCCTCATCCACTTTGAAATACACCGTTTCATCCGCGATGAGCGCAAACATAACGCCCTCAAGGTAAAGTCCGTAGCCACCAAACATGCCACGGGCCGTGACGGGCGCAACCTGGTTAAGATGCCGCACGACCTCATTGCAAAATTGCTGTTTGGCAGCTTTGGCATCAGCATCAGGAGAAGGGGGCATGGCGTAGTTGGCAGCAGGTTGAGCCTATTCTAAAAGCTTGCGGATGCGGTCACCCTTGGGCCTTGCAGGATCGCTTTGAGTCGACAGTGAATTGAGATGGCGGTTCGCCAAAACCCTTTCTGCAACGGTATAGTCGGGACGGCGATCAGCGAAGAAGTGGTCATGACGATGGGCAACGCATTGCAGGATTTACAAACCAACCAAGGGGCTGTGTTTGCAGAGGAGCTCTCGGTGCCAGTGACCTTTGGCAATGATGCAGCGGCGTTAGCCGCCGCGCAGTCTGGGGTGGCAGTGTGCGATCGCTCCCACTGGGGCCGCATTCGGGTGTCAGACAGCGATCGCCTGCGCTTTCTGCACAACCAAACCACCAATCAGATGCAGCAATTGCAGCCGGGGCAAGGATGCGACACAGTATTTGTCACCTCCACTGGGCGCACGATCGACTTAGTCACCGCCTATGTCGATGCTGATTCAGTCCTGCTGCTCACCTCACCGGGACAGGCGGAACCCTTGATGCAATGGATGGATCGCTACATTTTCTTTGCCGACAAAGTCAAACTCACCGATGAAACAGCCACCACCGTGGCATTTACAATAATCGGGCCAGACAGCCCAGCGCTCTTGGCTCAACTAGGGCTGTCAGAGCTGGCGACAGCTCCCGATCACAGCCATCAAGTGGCGACGATCGCAGGCGTTGAGGTGCAGGTGGCCAACGGGAGTGGTCTGGCGCTGCCGGGCTTTACGCTGATAGCGGCCGCAGACGCGGGTGGCCCCCTGTGGTCCGCGCTCACCGATGCTGGAGCCGTGCCGCTGGGCGATCGCGGGTGGCAAACGCTGCGAGTTGAGCAGGGGCGACCACTGCCCGGCACCGAACTCACCGATGACTACAACCCTCTCGAAGCAGCGCTCTGGCAAGCCATCTCCTTCGACAAAGGGTGCTACATCGGGCAAGAAACCATTGCGCGATTGCAAACCTATCAAGGCGTCAAGCAACAGCTTTGGGGGCTCCAGCTGGCCGCCCCAGTGGCACCGGACACCCCGATCATGGTGGAGGGCAACAAGGTGGGCGTGGTCACAAGTTGTGTGCCCACCGCCGAGGGCGCGATCGCCTTAGGTTACATTCGCACCAAGGCGGGCGGCTTGGGATTGTCGGTGACAGTAGACAATCAGTCAGCCACAGTGGTCGATCTACCCTTTGCCAGTCGCGGTTATTTAGCAACTTAGTAACATCACTAGCTGAGCAAATTGAGGCTTTTTTTGATGCCAACGGCAACACCGACGTGACGCATTCGACGCCACTTTGCAGCGACTGACGGTGAGTTTCTATGGTGGTCATTACATTAATTCACAGAAACAGGATACTTTTTTCAGATGCAGGCAAGATAGGCTGTTAGAGCTAGCTTGTTTGATGCTAAAGATGATTTTTTTAAATTCATTAAGCCTCAAACAGGGTGTCTGTGTTCCTGTTTTGCCTCCCAAATTGTCGCCGCTGGGCAAAGCTCTCCCCAACGGCATAGGGCATTAGCCACTTTAAAGTGATGTCATATCACTGCTATGCCTTGAGTTGTGTTTGAGCACCGTCGTCACAGGTTCCTGTCTTTATGGATCACAGGATTGAGCAGATTTCAACGATTTTTTTACCGTCCATTCAAGTTTCACCCCGCAGCTTTAAAAGGCAAATTGAGACAGTTTTGGAAGCACTGGCACAACTCAATATGTCAGTCACTTTATTTGCCAAACTGCCGCGTGGCAAGAGCTGGTGGCTGGATTTACAGCACTATCGTCAGGCCATCAACCCTGCACCAGAGATCTTTTTGTGGGTGCGTGACGCCACTGATATTCCGGCTTGGCAGCAACCGATTCTCATCCCCGATGCCGCCCCAATGCAGGGAGAATATTTTGTTTTGGGAATTTCTGACACGGTTGCATTTTGGCTCCATGGCGATCGCGAAGCAACCCCTACCAACATCAACGATGAAGCCTCGGAGTCAACTGTGGCCGGCGTTGAGGACGAAACTTTGCCCATCGTCAACTATCGCCTGACGTTTCAAACGGGCCTCATTCAAGACTTTGTGACCGACCTCAAGCAGTCATTGCACAGCAGTGTGCAGCAGCAGCCCGAGCAGCCCATTGTGACCGCATTGTTGGCTCAGTGGGGCGATCGCACCCGCTTACCCCAACAGTGTCATCCTGCCCTGTTTGATGCCGTGGCGCAGCAAGCTGGCAGCCATCAAGAACGGTTGCAACGCCAGGCGCGGTCATACCGTCGGCAAGCCATGACCGCATCTAGCCTGTCAACGCAAAACGAGTCGTTGATGAATACATTGCGGTTAAAAGATGACTTTCTCAATACAGTGGGACAAGAGTTACGCACCCCGCTTTCCAGCATCAAAACGGCGCTACCGCTCTTGTCTTCCCCGAATCTAAAGCCCCCGCAGCGGCAGCGCTATCTAGACATGATTAGTCGTGAGTGCGATCGCCAGGTCAACCTCATCAACGGCGTGTTGGAACTCCTGCAAATCGAACGCACCGTGATGACCGCTCAGCCCGAGCCCGTCAACTTATTTGACGTCTTGCCTGGGGTGGTCAGCACCTATCAACCTTTAGCGCAAGAAAAGGGCATTCGGTTGGCTTATACCGTACCCAACAACTTGCCTCCCATCTGCTGCCCCGAAAATTGGGTGCGGCAAATTGTCATTCAACTGCTCAGCAACAGTATCCGGTTTACTGAGCCGGGGGGCGAGGTCTGGGTCACGGCGCAGCCCGATGAAGAAGAGTTTCTGACGATTAGTATCAAAGATACCGGGGTCGGGATTCCCCAAAATGAGCTGCCCCATGTGTTTGAGCACTTTTATCAAGGTCGCCAGGCCAGCGGCATAGAAGAAGGCGTGGGCCTGGGGTTAGCGATCGTGCGGCAACTCCTGGTGTACTGCGACGGCCAAATCAGCGTCGAGAGTCAGCCCGATGTGGGGACCCATTTCATCGTCAAGCTGCCCTTACACAGCTAAGCAGTCGATCGCGGTATCAGTGCCAGCGGCGGCAGTCTCTAAGGAATTGGAATTAAATTAAGTGTGAACAGCCGTCTCGGCTGTTCAAGAGCAGGCAAGATGTCTGCCAGACAAAACTTGGATTTTATAAAATCCTGATTCCTAAGTGGGCGTCTTGGCGACCTTCGGTGAGGCAGTATTTGAGATTCGCCCAGTTCGATGACGAGACATTGGACGATCGCTGTCAGGCGGCGTTGGTAATTGATTTGGCGGGTGGTGGTGATAGCGGTAGGGTTCATGGCAGAAATCCTCTGCGGTCGGGAGATCGCAGTGATATCGCGCTGTCGGGCAGGGTTCTAGAGCATGGGGATGTCCGGAGCGATTACGCGGCGCTATATGATCGACGGCATGCCAGTGCCAATGTTGTGGTTGTTTCAACTGAACGTGGCCAGCTACCAGCTATCCCTGGACTAGGTGAGCATGCGGTAGCCCATGCCCCGCACGGTTTCGATGCAGCGATCGCCCAGCTTTTTGCGCAAATAGCCGACATACACATCCACAATGTTGGAGCCAGGGTCGTAATCGTAGCCCCACACGCGATCGAGCAACTGTTCGCGGCTGAGGACCTGACCGGCATGGCGCATGAAAGTTTCGGTCAGGGCAAACTCGCGGGCAGAGAGCTCGACGATCTGACCAGATACCTGGACACGGTGGGTCAGTTGATCTAGCTCGATCGCCCCAATGGTCAGCAGATGGTCGTTGGGTGTGGTCTGGGGCTGGGCGTTGCGCAAACGAGCCTTGATGCGGGCGAGTAGTTCTTCAAAGCGGAAGGGCTTAGTGACGTAATCGTCCGCTCCGGCGGCAAAGCCATCCAACTTGTCGTGGATGTCATCTCTGGCGGTGAGAATGATGATGGGCTGGCCAAAGCCTTGGCCACGCAGTTCATTCAGCAACATCATGCCGTCTTGGTCGGGCAGGCCCAAGTCGAGAATGATCAAGTCGAAGTCGCCGTCCAGGGCCAAATTCCTCGCTTGAGCGGCATCGGGGGCATGGGTCGTGGTGAAGCCGTTGGCCTGCAATCCTTTGGCTAAGAATGAGACAATGCGGGGTTCGTCTTCCACGATCAAGATGCGACTCATGCTGGCTAGTCCGGAGGTGGCAGGTAAGGTAACACCAGGGTAAAGGTCGCGCCCTGACCAGGATGACTGGTGAGCGTGACGTCGCCATTGTGGGCAATGGCAATGGCCTGCACGATCGCAAGGCCGAGGCCGGTACCTTCGGGATGAGGGTGACGGCTATGCCCCCGCACAAAGCGCTCAAAAATCCGTTGCTGGTCGGCGGGGTCGATGCCTTCGCCCGTATCTTTGACCCAAAGATAAATCCGCCCCTGGCGCAATGCGGATCCAAGCATAATCGTATCGCTGGGGTCGGTATGGTGAATCGCGTTTTGTGCCAGATTGACAATCGCCTCCGTCAGGCGTTGACGATCGCCCACAAACTGCCCCGTTCCCAGCGCGTCTAGCCGCCAGTGGCGATCGCCCAAAGTGGTGATTTTGGTCAACAGTTCTTCGGTAAACAGCGTCAGATCAATGGTGGCAGGGGTCAAAAAGTCCGGACGTTCCGCCTTGGCCAGCAGCATCAGTTCGTTGATAAAGCGGCTCATGCGATCGAGCTCATCCAGCACAATATCCAGAGTTTCCTGCTGCTCATCAGAGGTGGAACCGATGAGCTCTAAGTGACCGCGAATAATCGTCATCGGTGTGCGCAGTTCGTGTCCCACATCGTTGAGCAACTGCCGCTGGCTGTTAAAGGTGGCCTCGAGACGATCCATCATGTCATTGAAGGTGATGGCCAGTTCCGCAATGTCGCCGCTCCCCCGGACAGGAATCCGCTCAGTCAGGTTGGCATCACTGATGGAACGAGCGGTTTGGCTCAGTAATCGCAGAGGGGCAAGGACTTTACCTGCCGCCAGCCAGGCTAAGAGGGAAGCGATCGCCAGCACGCTCAACGACACCTGCGTCACCGTTTGCACCGCTTCGTTCACCTCGTCCCGTTCGCCCGTTGTTAGATAGGCCACCACGAAGATATCTTCCCCCCGCGCCGTCTCCACACTAGACGACAACTCTGAATTGGGGCGGATCGGCTCAGCCTGGTACAGAATGTTGCCCTCAGAGGTCACAGCAATGCCCTGTCGGGGCTGGCTCAGCCTCGCCCAACGTTGCATCAAAGCCCCATCGGGCTGAAGCGCCGGCGGCAGCGCCAAGGAACTCGCCCGGTAAAATTCGCCATCCACAATCGCAATTAAATATTCGTCATCTTCCGGAATATTGCGCGATAAAAAAACATCAACAATCGCTTCTACGTCATCTTGAAAGGGTTGCCCAGTTTGGGGATTATTGCCTGCCCGAAGTTGATGAAACTCCTCGATTTCGAGCTGCATGGATTGTTGAATGCGATCTTCAAGCTTGGCAAACAAAACCTGCCGAATCACTAGCACCGAAGTCACACTGGACAGCGTCATCAGGGCTAGAGACCAAATCAAAATGCGGGTACGCGCCACGCCGAGAAATTGCCAGTTATATGCCAAAGATTTCAACCACAGAACTTCGCAACAATAGATATTAAAAGCTTTAGCGATTTGCGATGCGGTCTCTCTCAAGGTTCTCGCAATGGCTGGAGTCGAGTTTCGCAGAGGGTCAGCATTGCTGCCGTTAAATGACGGCGGGACGGAATGCGGGTGCTGATGTGAATGTGCCGCACCAGGCTCAATAGAGTGTAATGGGCGATCGCCCGCCGCAGGTGGTTTTCATGGAACCCTTCTGCCGCTTGTATATAGGCATCCCGAAAGGCCGTTTCCTGGGCACTCATGGTCGCCGGATCCCCAGTTTCTCGCAGACTTTGCTCGGTGAGGTGGGCGATGAAGTTGCCGATGTCGAGGGCGGGATCTCCCTGACAGCAAAGGTCGAGGTCGACGAGCCAGAGGCGATCTCGGTCGACAAGAATCTGGTCGGGGTAGAAGTCGCGGTGGATCAGAGCGGGGGAATGGGGGGATGGGGAGGTGGGTGGGTGGGTGAGGTGGGTGGGTGAGGGAGCAGGGGGGCGGGGGAGCAGGGGGGCAGCGAGAGTGTCGCAGGTTTGGAGGAGGGTGGTGAGGCGCGATCGCAGTTGGGGATGTTGGTCGGCGACGAGGGGCAGGCGATCGTGGAGGATGCGGAGTTCGTCTGTGAGGGTGTGGTTTTTGGGGGTGGGGATGGGGGTGTGATGGAGTTTGCGGGCCAGGGCGGCGATGCGGCGGGCGAGGGGAATCCCGGCAGCGGTGGGCAGAATTTCCGTTACGGGTACACCGGGAACGCGACGTTGAAGCCCCATGTGCCAGTCGGGGATGACGCCGAGGGGTTCGGGGACGGAGCAGCGATCGAGACTGTCTGCTGCCCAGCCGGCATTCCAGAGGGCTTGTTGGATGTTGTAGCTGTGCCAGTCGGTGCCTTTAGCACGAATTTTCCCCAGGATGCTGAGAGGGCCGTCTGAGGTTTCGAGCTGGTACTCGATCAGGGCACGGCGTCCGGGCTTATGACGGATCAGCATGGCGGCGGTGACTCGCCGCAAGTTAGGGATGATGGTTTGGAGGTGCGTCCAGGACTGGTGGCGATCTAGGGTGTCAGATAGGAAGGGGATTTTGGAATCCATAATGAAGTCACCGATTAAAGGGACCGGGTGCCTTGTGGATATTGCCGAGAAACTTCAGGGTGATCAGACCGGCACCCGGTCCCTAAGGCCGCTTGCATGCTAAACAAAGCAGCATAAGAACCGTTTTGGCGGATCAACTCCCGGTGGGTGCCCTGTTCTAATACCTGTCCCTGTTCCAAATACAGAATGAGATCGCTCTGGGTGGCCAAGTGTAGATCGTGGGTAATCAAAAACGTGGTGCGGTTTTGGGAGAGCTTGCGCAGGGCATCCACCACCGCCTGTTCGTTAGCCTTGTCGAGCCCCGTGGTGGGTTCATCCAAAATCAAGATGGGGGTGCGGCGGATGGTGGCGCGGGCGATCGCAATTCGCTGTCGCTGCCCACCGGAAAGGGTTGCTCCCCGTTCCCCCACTACGGTGTCGTAGCCCTGGGGTAAGGCGGTGATGAACTCGTGGGCATTAGCTAACTTTGCAGCCGCTTCGATTTCGCGATCGCTGACCCCGGCGATGCCGTAGGCGATGTTTTCACGAATGGTGGCGGCAAATAGCAGGCTCTCCTGCAGCACCACGCTGATTTGGGGGCGCAGGCTGTTCAGGGTGTAGTCGCGGATGTCGCGCCCGTCGATCAGCACTCGTCCTGCGGTGGGGTCGTAAAGCCGCAACAGCAGACTCATCAGGGTAGATTTGCCGCTGCCGGAAGGCCCAACTACTGCCACCTGTTGCCCCGGTTGAACTGAGAGCGAAATCCCCTTCAGCACATGATGTCCCGGTTCGTAGGCGAAGTGGAGATTTTCCAGCTCTACAGCTCCTCTGAAAATAGGAGCAGGCTGGGCATGGGGCAGGTCATCCACCTCCGGGGTTTGCTCCAACACATTCAGAATGCGCTCCCCAGAAGCGGCGGCTTTAGCCAGACGTCCGGTGTATTTGGCGAAGTTCTGCACGGGTTTGAAGGCGTTCTTCAGATAGGTCATAAACACCAGCACGTCTCCCGGCGTCAGGGCATCCTGAAGCACCAGCCGGGCACCGTACCACAGCACCAGGGCGGTTCCCAGGGCAATCAGCACATCTACCGTGCGCTCCAGGTGGGCCGCAAGGCGTTTGGTGGCGACGCTGTCTTCCAGGCTGCGACGATTTTGCTGGGCAAAGACATCGGCAAAGGCATTTTCCAACGACAACGCCTGCACCAGCTTGATCGCCGCCAGGGACTCAGCCGCCGTCGCCGCCACGGCTCCTTCCTGCTGCCGCTGCTGGTAAGAGGCGTGACGAATCCGCTGGCTGAACCGGGTCGCTGCCAGCCAAAACAGGGGAAACGTCAC
The DNA here is from genome assembly GCF_004212215.1 of Leptolyngbya iicbica LK. Lineage (NCBI taxonomy): Bacteria > Bacillati > Cyanobacteriota > Cyanophyceae > Leptolyngbyales > Leptolyngbyaceae > Leptolyngbya > Leptolyngbya iicbica. The sequence goes on along the minus strand of NZ_QVFV01000003.1, from coordinate 239,518 downwards.
CAGAGAAAGCAGGGTCAGCTTCCAATCCAGCCAAGCCATGACGATGACCATGCCCGTCAGGGTGAGAATGCTGTTCACCAGAGGCAGGGCGGCGGTTAGCAAGATTTCCTGCAGGCGGCTGGCATCGCTGCTGACCCGAATAATCAAATCCCCGCTGCGGGCCTGGTGGTGATAACCCAGAGAAAGCCGTTGCAGGTGGCGATAGATGCGATCGCGCACCCGCATCATTACCCGACTGCTCACGATCGCGAGGCTGACGGTACTCCAGTAGGCGGCCACTGCCCGCAGCCCTGTAATCGCCACGATACCGACCACCGCCACCGTTAACACCAGCACCGGATCGAGGCGCTCTAGCCAGGGGGACAACCCGCGCCCTTGCGGAGCCGGAATCAGCACGTAGTCAAAAATCACCTTTAGGGGCCAGGGTTCTAGCACCCGCAGACCCACCTCGGTCAGCAGGGCAATGCCCGACACCAGCAGTAGCGGCCACTGGGGGCGAATATCGGGCCAAAACTGGCGCCCCACACGCCCTAGACCGGGGATCACTTGTTGCATCGGAGCCGTTCGTTTCTTCATCTCAAATTGCCTGGGTAAACCATTCCCTCACGGGAGGGGGTGACCGGAGGGCGGGTTGGGTCGTAAAACCTGGGTAAACTCACCCCTGCCCCTCCGGAAGAGGGATGCGCCGGTCTCTGGGAGATGATTTGGGGTGTTCTGGGGCTGCTGGCCCAAAGGCCATCGCCAAAATTTGCTCGGCCACTGTGTCCCAGGTGTGGTGGGCCAGAATGTACTGCCGCCCAGCCGTGCCCAGCCGTTGCCGCAATTCGGGCGATCGCTCCAGGTGCGCCAGCGCCGCTGTCAAGGCTACGGCATCGCCAGGAGGACACAGCCACCCCGTTTCACCGTGGGTAATCAAATGGGCTAACTGACCAATATCGCTGGCCACCACGGGCAGCCCCGCCGCCAGGTATTCCACCACCTTGAGGGGTGAAAAGTAGAAGTCGAGATCGGCGGGATAGGGGGCAACGGCCACGTCCATCGACGCCAGCAGCGAAGGAATTTGCTCCGGGGAGACCGCACCAGTGAGGTGAGTCCAGGGCAAGAGATCCCGCTGGGCCAGGTCGGTGGTGAGGGCGTCTCGTTCGGGACCATCGCCCACGATCAGCAGTCGCGCCTGGGGCACTTGTTGGCGCAGTTGGGCAAAGGCGTCAACCAGGTGGCTGAGGCCATGCCAGGGCTTGAGAGAACCCACAAAGCCGACGGTAAAGGTGGCAGGGTCTGGGGCGATCGCGGGGGATAAGGCCTCGACAAAGCGATGATGGTTGACCCCGTTGGGGATCACCCGCACCTTGTCGGTGATGCCCCAGCGGCTCAGATACGCCTTGATTTCTGCGGAGACGGCCACAATGCCCCTGGCGGCATTAAATGCGAGATCGGCCACCTGTTCCGCCTGTTCTCGGTGTACTAGCCCCCGATGGGTGGCCTGTTCTGCAATCAGGGGGGCGTTGACTTCGAGCAGGCCGGGAATTCCCTGGGCCTGGGCAAATTTCATGGCGCTGTAGCTCCAGAGGGCGTAGCGCTCGTAGATCAGGTCAAAGGGGCCGTTGACTGCTAGCTCAATCTGCAAATCAGGATTACTGGCGAGGGCGACCTGTTCCCTCAAGGCGGTGTCGCCTTTGGGGACAGGGGGCAACGGATGGACCTTCACGTCCGCCAGATCCGCCGGGGGATGATCACCCCAGCGCACGGCAAACAGATCGACGGTGGCTCCCTGGTGGCGAAAGGCACGAATCACCTCTTGCACATGGATGGAGCAGCCCTTCTGGCCGAAGACGGGAATGCCAGGATCGGCGCAGACGTAGGCGATACGCATTCGGTTCAAACCTCCTGGAGTGCGGCGGCGGCGGCCCTAGAGTGAAAGCACGCTCGCAGTGCAGCCGCATTGCGGGTGATGTCGAAGTCGGCTTCGATTAGGTGGCGGGCTTGGGTGGCGATCGCGGTTCTCAGATCTGGCTGGGTGAGCAGGGTTTGCAGCGCGATCGCGAGTCCCTCAGCATCCCGCTGAGCCACCAGCAGCCCCGTTTCCCCATCGCGAATGATTTCGGGAATGCCCGTCACGTCAGTGGCGACGCAGGGAGTACCCAGAGCCATCGACTCCAGCAGGGCGGTGGGTAGGCCATCCCGGTTGCCGTCACTGCCGATTACATAAGGCGCAGCAAATACGGCGGCTTGCTGCATTAGTTCAAACACTTCTCCCTGGGGACGGGGACCGACAATTTCCACCCAGTCGTTGAGGTGTAGGGCAGTGATGCGCGATCGCAACTCCCCCTCCATCGGCCCCGTGCCTACAATCTGGCAGGTAAACTCACAGCCCCACTGCTTGAGCAGGGCACAGGCGTCAATCAGGTGGGTCAGTCCTTTCTTTTCCACCAGGCGACAGACGGAAAGAATGCGGGGCGATCGCTGAGTGGGCGGCTGATAGTGCAGTTCTCCCAAGTCCATACCGTTATAGATGCAGCGCACTTGGTCAGCATCGCGGCCAAACCGCTGCTGCAAATGGGCCACGTTGTAGTCGCTGACGGTAATCACCGTGGCCGCAGCCCGCAGCTTGCGCCGCAGGTCTTCCGGCTCCACATCCTGGTGAAAAATATCCTTAGCGTGGGCCGTAAAGGTGTAGGGCACATCGGCAAAGTGGGCCGCCAATCGGGTCACACTGGTAGCAATACTGCCAAAGTGAGCGTGCAGATGGGTAATGCCCCGCTGCCGAATTTCCTGAGCCAGCCACGCCGCCTGATACACCACACTGGTGCGTTCTCCGGCGGCATCCCCTAGCTTTGCCCAAAGGCTCGGCATTACCTTGGCGGCTTCTTGCAGCTCTGCCCAGAAATATGTGCCGGAATTTGGGGTCAGGGTGTTGACCGACGGATTCATGCGGCCTTGGGCCGGCTTTCTCAAATAGGTGACGGGGGCACGCACCCGTGCAATCTTGTCTTGAAAGTGGGTGTCGGCGGGAGGGCGCAGAGCGAAAATGTGCAGGTCTAGGCCGGCGGCTTCGTGGGCGAGAATTTCGTTGACGATGAACGTTTCTGAATAGCGGGGATAACGTTTGACAATGTAGGCAATTTTTGGGGAAGGCATGGGTGGGTGTGAGGGTGGATGGGTGAGGTGAATGGGTTTTTGAATTTTGAATTTTGAGTATTGAATTCCGTATCCAATTCAGCACTCAAAACTGGTTCAGGAGAATTGTAGGGTGCTGTTAGGTGAAGCCGTAACGCACCACTCGCCAAAGTTTCAATGTGTCACTGATTCAGGAGGCGTGGACGGCGACGGGGGCGGTAGACAGTAGATGTTGCATTTCTGTCAGCAAATTATCCAGACCGTTGAGGTTAACCGAAGGGCTATCGCTGATGGCATTCACAGGCTGATGCAGCCAGGTGGTCAAGGCATCGGGGCAGAGGTACTCAGGATGGAGGACATCGATCAGTCCACGTTGCTGCAACCGTTCAGCCCGAATCCACTGCTCCTGGCGAGGGACGATACGGGGCACCAGCAGGGCCGGCTTTTGGAAAGACAGAATTTCACAGGTCGTGTTGTAGCCGCCCATGGCGATTACGCGACTGGCCTGTTCAAGCAGCAGGGTGGGTTCTTCGAGGTAATCCACTAGGTGCAGTTGGGGATTTTGTGACGCTCGCTTCATCAACCTCTGCTGCACCTCGGGGGGCATGAAAGGGCCCGTCAACAAGACACCAGTCATACCGTCAGGAAAAGTGACCTGGGCAAAGGCCTGGGCCAATGCCGAGCCATCCTGGCCGCCCCCCACAGCGCATACCACCAGATTGTCCTGGGGCAGGTTCAGCCGTTCCAGGCCAGACCGTACCTGGGGCCGCACATACTTCAGGCGATCGCGCTGGTTGAGATAGCCGAGGGACCGTATCTTAGCGATGATATCGGCGGGCAAACCATATTCTTGCCGCAGGTCATACAGGTCGGGGTCGCCGTAAATCCAAATCGCGTCGTAGTAATGGCGCAGAGCGGTACAGTTATCGGCCCGTCGCCAGTCACGCCGCACCGCTTCCGGTGTATCCAGGACATCCCGCAGGCCCAACACACAGCGCATGTGGGGCTGAGAGCGAACATATTCCAACGTCGGATCTAACTCGCGTTTCGCACCTCGGGGCACGTTGTCCACAATCAGCACGTCGGGCTGAAAGTTTTTGACGGTCGTGCGGATGATCTGCGATCGCAGGCCAATCATCTCTTCTAGGGCCAGTCCTAGCCGCCGGGCTTGATACTGCCCGTCGGCGCGTTTTTCTAAGGCGGGTAGCGTGAGACAGTCTACCCCGGGGGGGGTGGGCATGTCGCTGGCGTCCCGCATGCCGCTGATCATTAAAATATCGGCCTGGATGTCAGCACTCCCAAGGGTTTGGGCAATCAGCAGGTTACGGCGCTTGTGGCCCAAGCCCATGGTGTCGTGGGAGTAGAGCACAATCCGCGATCGCTGGCTTTTAGGCGAGGGACGGGGCACCGCATCGGGTTCGGAGGGTACCGCCGCCAGCGGCGGGGGCGATGAATCCTGTGGCGAATGCAAGACAGACGTAGCGAGGGAAGGTGAGGACGAGGAAATGAAAACCAAGGAAAGCTCCTTTACGGCTCAGGCGATAGACGCATCTCGGGGAGGAATGCTGCGGGTGTCTCTCAGTCAAACCAGCGTGAGGGAAGACTTTAGCCACGAAACCGACCAACAGCCACCGGGCAACATAGGGAGCTGATCCCAGTATCCCCGAAGTCCCAGACCGACACCGACAACTGGTTAAGCCTGGGTTAAGTATCTTATAGAATGCGGATCCTCTTTAAAGCTGACGTGAAGGGTTCATGAGAACGTTTTCATCTCAAAGTTCCCGCAGCCAGCTAGCTATTCCTGTATCTCTGAAGAGTCGTTGGAGTTGCCCCGCACCGCCACCACTCCAGCCTTAGCAAACAAAATTTCTCCCAATGCTAAAACCGTTGTCGTTAGACATTCCTCGCTAGCACAAAGTTGAACTGAGCCTGGAGGCGCTCTCCACTGTTGTCAACCGACATCAGTAGTTCAGGCTGATACAGAAAATCGCCCTCGTTTAATGGTTCGGCAGGGAAGTAGAGTTGCGTCGTGAGTGTGGCATATGTTTCAGACTTGATCCGCACGTGAATGTGGCGCGTTCGTCCCGGATAGATGCCAGGGGCGATCGTCTCTAATTGATAGCGCCCCTCAGCATCCGAGAACTGCTGCCCGCGAAAGGTAAATCCGGAGTTGTCGTATTCGCCTTGGGCATTCGTATGCCAAAACTCCAGGGCCGCCCCAGCGATCGGCTGACAGTTTGTAGATAGCACCTGGCCCGTGAGCATGATCGGCGTGCCAGTGAACCCTGGCTCTAGCAGCGAGGTACGCTCAGGAGAATTGAGCCGATAGAACGGTCCAGAGGTTTGTGGCGGTGTGGGGGCATCACCGCAAGCCGGAGTGGCCGGTAAGTTCTGGGCTGAGGCCAACGGTTCAGTTGTCCTTAAAGACGACTCTGTGAAGCGAGGACGACAGGCCGCTAAAGCCCAAGAGCCCAGGAAAAACGGTCCGGTTTTGAGCAGCACTCGGCGGCTATGGCGGACGCTTCTCGACAGTGACATGGTCAGGCTTCTCCTTAGACGCTGATACATCCTAATCTGCCCTCAATTGCGCGTTCGACACTTTCAGGCCACAAGGGGTACTTAAAGCATTCTAAGCACCGGGTCATCGAGTTTTACAGACAACCAGATGCCCCGGTGCTTTGAGCACGGTGGATGGATCGGGCGCTGAGTGAAGTCAGGTGAGGCCGAGGAGGCGGTTCCCTGACCACTATCTGCTTATTTTGATGGAGTAGAGAGGGTACCGTCTCCTGTTCGTGGACTGTAGCGGAAGCAGCATCGCACACTCAGTTTTCAAATGCAGAGGCGGAACCTGCCAAAATAGCGGTGGCGCGATGGGAAAACCGGATGTTTCTATTTTTGTCCAAGCTGCTGCCGTTGCTGGTCTATCCTCTCGGTTTGGCAAGTGTGCTGATGGCGGTAACGGTATGGGGCATCTGGCGCAAGCGACAGCGATTGGCGATGGCGAGCACGATCGCAGCATTTATAGTTCTCTGGGCGGGTAGCAATGCCTGGGTCGCCACTCGCCTTATGCAATCTCTAGAGTGGCAAAACTTGCCGCCCACGCCCATGCCAACCGCCGATGCCATCGTCGTGTTGGGAGGCTGCACTCGTGCCGCCGATGCCCCTCGCCCCTGGGTGGATGTCAACGAAGCGGGCGATCGCGTGCTGCATGGCGCTCAACTGTATAACGCGGGAAAAGCTCCCAAACTTATTCTCAGTGGGGGACGCATTGAATGGAAGGGCGGTGGCCCGCCGGAAGCCGAGGATATGGCCCAAATTGCTGTAGCGATGGGAGTACCGAAGACCGACATCATTACTGAACCCACCTCCCTGAACACCTATCAAAATGCCGTGAACGTGAAAGCGATTTTGCAGCAAGAAGGGATCGAACGAATTTTGCTGGTGACCTCAGCGATGCACATGCCGCGATCGCTGGCGATCTTTCAAAAGCAGGGGATTGACGCGATCGCGGCCCCCACCGATTTCCAAATCTCAGAACGGCGCGTGGCCGAAGTCAGCGGTACCCGGCAGGCCATTTTGCTGAGTTTGCTACCCGATGCTTACAACCTGCAGGATGTCAGTCGAGCGATGAAAGAATACCTGGGACTCCTGATTTATCGGCTGCGAGGCTGGCTGTAGGCATATCCTCCGGCATTGAAAAACAGGATGTTTCTTCCTTGTTCAGCAACATGAGGATGCCTGGAGCTAGCAGCCCTTAGGAATTGGAATTAAATTAAGTGTGAACAGCCGTCTCGGCTGTTCAAGAGCAGGCAAGATGCTTGTCCGACAAAACTTGGATTTTATAAAATCCTGATTCCTTAGCGATTCTAGGATTCCTGGATTAGACGCACAACAAGACACAATCATTGATCAAGAGCACCGTTAGAAACAGCAACAACTACCTCTGGCAAGATGCGATAGGGTACTAGCAATTGCATTCTGTCTGGACTGATGACCCATTCTGCGATCGCCTCCACCCCCGCGATTCCCACTGGCGCGTTGCGTCGCGTTCATCACTATGCGCTGAATGTACAAGATATGGCGCGATCGCGGCAGTTTTACGGGCAAGTTTTAGGGCTGCATGAGTTGCAGGGGGCCGAAGTCCCAGAAACGCTAAAAGAATTGGTAGCGCAGGGCAAAGTCGCCAACTTTCGCACCCCTGATGGCACGATTCTCGATTTGTTTGGCGAGCCGGATTTAGTGCCGCCCCATCCTGACCCCACCCAGCAGTTTACGCGAGCGAATCATCTGGCATTTGACATTGCCCCCGATCAATTTGACCCGGCGGTAGAGGCGCTCAAGGCCCAGAACGTGCAGATTGATCACGGACCTGTGAGTCGCCCGACGGGCCGGGGTATTTATTTCTACGATCCCGATGGATTTTTATTAGAGATTCGCTGTGATCCGGCGTAAACCTGGAGAACCGTGTATGCCCGCCCCATTAGTGAGTGGTCTGATTCACCAGAGCGATCGCTCCTGCAAATACCCAGCATCCGCATTTTTCAACAGTTACCGTCTCATTAAAATCTCACTCAAGTAAGGAGTACACCATGGAAATTGAACGTTCAGGTCAACATGAACTATCCGCTGAGGAGCAAGCTCATCTTAAAAAGTTGCGGCAGTTAGTGGAATCAGCCCTGGCAGATGGCAAATTTTCTGAGGCCGAACTCCAATCCGTGCGAGCCATGATCCACGCGGATAATCAGGTGACGCCCGAAGAACTCCGCACAATTCGCTCAACCGTGCGGGAAATGCTGGGGGATGCCGCGCTGGAATACGACTGGAGTTAGGCGATCGCCAACATGACCAGCGTCCTTCATCGCTACACGGCCCAAACAAATACCACTGGCACATCCGATGCGGTCATCGGGTTTGCCAGTGGTATTTGTCAAAGTCGCTATTGATGGTCAACCAGCTTAGTTGAGCCTATGACATCGCTTGGATGATGTAGTCAAAGTAAGGCTCAGCTTCACTCGCTTCTTCTGCCGACAGCAGGCCGAGAGAAGCATCTTTGAGACAGCGAATCGCGTCGGCCATCCCCGGAACGGGAACATCAAGGGCGTTGTACATTTCCCGAACCCCCACCAGACCAATGCTCTCAATGGGGTCTTTGTCACCCGCAATGATGCCGTAGGTCACCAAGCGCAAGTACCAGCCATAATCGCGCAGGCACAGAGCTCGCTGCTTTTGGCCAAAGGCATTCCCACCAGGGGCAATGTAGTCGGGGTGCAAGGCCCACAGTTCTTTGCTGGCCTTATCAACAATTTTCTTTTCGTTCTCAGATAGAGTCTGAGCGATTTGCATGCGACGCTCACCTGTTGAGAGGTAAGTCTCGATGCTTTTGAGCTCGCCAATGGTGGGATAGCGCAGCTCATCATCGGCGTTCAAAATGACTTGGCTAACTACAGACATATTTTTTATAAAAACTGGGATGGATGACTGCTCAACATTGATAGTGTACAGAGTTCAGTCTTCTCAGGAAAGGAATTCGTAGTCTGTGTAACGGCTTTGAAGGATTTTCGCAGCATTTTGCCACTGAAATGTTTACACTTCTTTATGAAGTCGTTCATAGTTCTCGACACGATGGGTAAGCGCACTCCTCAATCGGGGCTCTCGTCTTGGGAAGAGGCTCCAGCCCTCGATGAGCTTGTGGTGGATAAACGTCCGACCAAGCGGGCGGGCCGAGCCAAGGCCAGACGGCGCGATCGCCGTTACGAAAACCGTCTGCTCCGCACCACTCTCGACATTACCCCTGACCTCGATGAGCTGCTCTCCGATGAGTAGACAGCAGTAGCGACAGGCGATTGCCGCGCCCGTCAACCAGAATAATGGGCAGATCCTGAATGAATCACCCGCACCGTCTGCCAGGTGTCGTCGGGATTACCCGTGATCACGCCCCCCGCTTGATGAATCTGCTGCAGGGTCGCGATCGCGGCGGCGGTCATCCGTTCCCCCGCCAGCACGAGGGGAATGCCGGGGGGATAGGGACAGAGAGCATCGGCGGCAATCTGCCCAGCGGCTTGCTCTAGGGGCACTGCGATCGCGCGCGCGAAAAAAGCCTCGCGGGGTGTCAGCGGGGGCTGAGACAGTTGGCTCGGGGAGGCAAAGTCAGGTAATGCCGGGACAGAGATGCCATCTTGCCCTCGCAGGTGCTCAGCTTGCCGGACGAGTGCGGCGAAGGCAGCGGCTAAGCGATCGCCGTCCTCAGGCCGATTGCCCAAGCTGAGGATAAACGCCAACTGTCTCAGGGTCGGGAGTTCGGCGGTGACGTGCTGCTGCTCGTGTAAGAACTCATCGGCAGCGAAGCCGGTGAGGCCCAGACCCGAAACATCAACTACCAAACGAGTGGGATCTAGCCGAAAATCATAGGTTTCAGCAGGCAAGTGGGCGGGAGATAACACGGTGACAGTCGTCAGCGGTTGCAGATCGGAACGAATCTGTTGAGCGATCGCCAGCGTTTGCCCCAGCAGGTCTGTCCCCTCCATCGCGAGTTGCTGACGGGCGGCATCCAGTGAGGCCAGCAGCAGATAGTTGGGACTGGTGGACTGGGTCAGTTGCAGCGCTTGGCGGAGGCGATCGCGGTTGACTCGCTGACCTTGCACATGCAGCATCGAAGCCTGAGTCATCGCTCCTAAGGTTTTGTGGGTGGATTGAACCACGATGTCGGCCCCGGCGGCGATCGCGCCCTGCGGTAAATCAGGATGCCAGCCCAGATGCGCTCCGTGGGCTTCATCCACAATCAGCACTGCATTGTGTTGATGCACACAACGGGCGATCGCGGCGATATCCACACAGACGCCGTGGTAACTGGGCGACACCACCACCACCGTTTGAATATCGGGATAGGCCTGGAAGGCCTGCTCAATCTGCGCAACGGTGACGCCAAACGCCAAATCCCAGCGGTCATCGTGCAGCGGCGCGAGATAAATCGGTGCCGCCCCCGCCAACACCAATCCAGCGAACACCGACTGGTGGGCATTGCGGGGAATGAGCACCTGGCTACCAGGCTCACTGACTGCCAGTAACGCCGCCTCCAGCCCACAGGTCGAACCGTTGGCTAAAAAATAGGTAGCTTCAGCCCCAAAGGCTTGGGCCGCGAGCTCCTGGGCAGCCGCGATCGCTCCGGTGGGGGCAAACAGATTATCCAGTTCGGGCAATTCTGGCAGATCTGCTTGCAGTCCCCTTCCCACCAGCGCTTGTAGAGCTGGGGATGCGCCTTGCCCACGCTTGTGCCCCGGCGCATAAAAAGCCGCGTGGTCACGCTGGGCAGCTGTCGTCAATGCCGTGAGCAATGGCGTGGCGGTCTGAGGGTACATTTCGGGTGGAGTCACAGTCGGCGATCGAGCTGCACCGGATGCGGTGATCGCACCGGACGCAGCTAAGGAATTAGGATTTTATAAAATTCAAGTTTTGGTGTGCAGACATCTTCTGCACTTGGACAGCCGTCTCGGCTGTCCACACATCATTAAATCCCCATTCCTAAGGACTGTTTTTGACACAGCAGGAGGGCAAACTGTCGGCGCTCATCAGTGAACACTTGACGGACAGCCAGGTCAAAGGCCAACAGTTCTTGCGCCAACACCTCGGTGTCAAATTTCCGCGAAATCTCACTAAACAGCCGTTCTCCCTGGGCGAACTCGACGGTCAGGTTCAGGGCTTGCAGGGTGATGGTTTGCGCCGTCAGGCTTTCGATGTACATTTCGACCTGGCGATCGCCCTCGTTGTAGAACGACACATGACGAAATTGGCTCAGGTCAAAATTGCCGTCAAACCGCCAGTTGAGGTGTTGCAGCATATTTAAGTTAAACGCCGCACTGAGTCCCTGCGAGTCGTTGTAGGCGGCCTCTAGCGTGGCGGTATCTTTGTGCAAATCGACCCCGAGTAAAAAGTAGTCGCCGTCGGTTAAGGCTTGACTGACGTGTTGAAAGAAGTGCTGCTCGGGTTCGGGGGCCAAATTGCCCAAGGTGCTGCCAATAAAGGCGATGAGGCGGCGGGGCGAGTCGGTGGGGGGGAGCGCCTGCAAGGCCTGGTCATAGGTGCTCACCAAACCATGCACCGTGAGATTGTCATATTCGGTGAGCAGGGCTTGGGCACTGGTTTCGAGCATGGTGCCGCTGACATCGACGGGCACGTAGCGCAATGGCAACCCTCGCTGCTGATAAGCATTGAACAACAAGCGAGTTTTGCTGGCGCTGCCGCTACCCAGTTCCACCAGGTCGCACGGCCCGACCGTATCGGCGATCGCCCCCGCATAGGTGGCTAAAATTTCCCGTTCGGTGCGCGTCAGATAATATTCCGGCAGTTCGGTAATTTGCTCAAAGAGTTCCGACCCTCGGGCATCGTAAAAATATTTGGGTGGCAGGGCCTTGTGAGGTTGAGAAAGGCCCACAATCACGTCTTGACCGGCGACGGTCGCTACTGCCTCAGTGGGAGCCATGCGGTTTTCAACAATCAGGCGATCGCCCATTGCCTGACCATCAGGACGGTTAGACTTTGGACGAATGGAGGGAGAAGGAACTGGCATAGAGATTCAGAATTCGGCAAGGGCTGAAGTCGCCCCAACGTATTTTGACATTGCCAGCTGAGAATAGCCTATGCACTTAAGGCACATCTGAAACCAGCAAAGACTTGCTGCACACCGGGCTGATACCAATTGCGAAACGTGGGACGCAAAACCCACGGGCGGGTAGCCCAACTGCCGCCCCGCAGAACGCGATGGGCTCGGTCAAAATACACCTGCGAATACTCGCGATAGGGAAAGGCCTCAAACCCTGGATAGCAGTCAAACCAGGTGTTGGTCCATTCCCAGACGTTGCCCAATAAGTCGTCGCAGCCCGTGGGGCTACGCCCCGCCGCAAACTGACCCACCGGCGTCACGCCGCCATGGCGACTGTCAAAATTGCCGTGGCGATCGCTCACAGCATCCTCCCCCCAGGGCCAGGATTGCAGCGTTTGCGTGCCGGGATGCCAGCGAGCAGCCCGTTCCCACTGGGCCTCGGTGGGTAGGCGCTTGCCCACAAAACAGGCATAGGCGTCGGCCTCGTACCAACTGACGCCACAGACAGGCGCTTGGGGTTCATCGTTTTGCCAATAGAGGGGCTGGGTAATGTCGTACCGATGTCGCCAGATCCAACCCTCGGGATGCCACCACTGACTGTTGTGATAGCCGCCCGCCGCGATAAATTTGGCGTACTCTTCGACGGTGACCGGGGTGCGATCAATCCAAAAATCCTCGACCTCAACTGAGTGGGGCGATCGCTCATTATCCAGCGTGTCAATGCTGTCACCCCCCATCACAAATTCCCCCCCAGGGACGAAGACCATCTCGGTGGTCGACGCGGCCTCTAAAACGGGCAGTGGGGACGAGGGAAACACCTCGGTGGGTGCCTGAGCATGGGTCTGCGGCCAGCGATGCAGGGTTAATAGATAAGTGGCCGTTTCGACGTGTTGGCTTTCATGCTGCAAGAGCCAGCGCCAGAGCCGCAGTTGATGCCCCAGGGGCACCTGATCCAAAAAGGCGAGGGTGCGATCGCGGATGTCGGCCATGTAGGCCAGAATGGTCGGCAAATCCGGTAGATTTTCCCGCTCGGCTTTGGGCAGTCCATCCGCCGCAAACAACTTTTGATATTGCGGATAGGGGCAGGGCGATCGCTGCAACCGTTCCAGCAGCCACAGCGACTCGGTGAAGGCAATGTGCCCCAGGTGCCAGCCGATGGGACTAAAGTCCGGGTGCGCTTGTCGCCGAAATTCCTTCACTGCGGCGAGATCTTGCGCCAGACGAAGCGTGCTGGCCCGGCAAGCAAGCATGTCGGCTCGCAGTTGTTGTCGCTGCTCGGCTCGCGACAGTTTAGAGGCTACCGATGGCGTGGTACTGGAGATCACAGTTAGCGTTGACAGTAAACAACGAATTCTCTTCTAAGGGTGCCCAAGGGGCTGCAAACAATGGCTCTGAGGCCACTACGACTGCGTTGGGAAGTTGCAAATTGTTACCTAGCCAGTATAAAGAGGGAGCGGCCCCATGGGAGGCGAATCGGGACCCGACCAGAGTTCGGCCATCGCTGATCAAAACGTTGGCAGCGACGGGAGTGTCATATTGTCGCGCCAACGTGAGCAGTTGCTTTAAGGCCGTGCCTAACGCCGCCACTGGATTGGGAGATTCAGGCGCTGCCAGCGCCGTCAGCACTAAGCCCCAAATGTGCTCGGAGTCGGTGTTGCCGTGAATGGCGGCATACACGCGATCGCTCATCAACTGGCGCATGGGGCGATACAGCGTTTCCCGAAAGTTTTTGATGTAACCATTGTGGGCAAACAACCACTGGCCCGACTGAAACGGCTGACAGTTACTGATATCTACCCCCTGCCCTGGGGTCGCGCTACGCACATAGGCCAGGGCACAGTCCGTGGTGATGTAGCGACACAATGGCTCCACATTGGGGTCGTTCCACATGGGCAGCACATTGCGATAAGTAAACGGCTCCGCCGCTGCGCCCCCGCCGTACCACCCAAAGCCAAAGCCGTCAGCATTCAACAGCGCCACCTCCAACTCCTGCGGCGCATAGGACTGCACCATGAGGGAGTGAGGCGGTTGCAGCAACAGCGAGTCGAGGGCGATCGCGGGCCCCACATAGCCCAAAAGACGACACATACGCTAGTCAGAAACCCGATTTTTGGAACATCAGTTGAATTCGTAAGGCCATCTTCTCATGTGAAACCGGCTTTCTCGGGGCCGTTGATCAGCGATCGCGATCCCATCACTGGATGGTGCTTCAGCTTTAGTAGTGGCAGTTGATTGTTGAGAGAACCTCACCGCCTGCGGCACCCCTCTTTGGCAAGGATAGGCTCATACAGACTCCGGTTCTTCTCCACACGAGGGCAAGGGCCTTCTGCCGCCCAACCTCAACTCCGGTGATCAACGCAAAGGTGGTTTATGCTAATCTGGTATTCGCTTTGCGGGTGTAGTTTAGTGGTAAAACCTTAGCCTTCCAAGCTAATGATGGGGGTTCGATTCCCCCCACCCGCTTTAATACCGATATTCAGAACTCCGGCTTCTCAAAGAAGTCGGAGTTTTTTAATGGCATCCCCACGATCTCATTCTCCACTGAGGGCACTGGGCGATTAGCGATCGCGGCGACCCCACCAGGCCCCAATTAAGTAGCCTGCGGTACAGAGTAGCAACCCGTACACATTCACGCCCAAATCCAGCGCATACTTGCCGCCCCCCAGACTCAGCCAGGTGGGAAAAATTTGGGTGCTCAAAGCACTTTCCAGCACCCGCAATACCCCAAAGAACAGCCCCGGCCAAAAGGCGAGGTGAAAACTCAAGGCCCCGGCTCCGGGTAAGAACGCGAGGAGAAAGATCGGGGCGAGGCCCATGACCATGGTGCCGCTGATAGTGGTGGCCATGATGATGGCGGGGCCGAGCTGATCGCCCATGTAAATGCTGAGCAGCGGCACGTTGCCCAGGAGGGCGATCGCGACAATCCACCACCGCCCGATGAACGCTTGATTTTCGGTCGGTTGGCCTTTGCGGTTGTCCCAATCTCGCGCCCCCAATTTGGCCACACTAGAAAAGGTGGAATCGAGGGTCGAGCCCGCGCTGGTGAGCATGATGGCGTTAAACACCAGCAGCATGGGCAGGCCAAACAGTGCCGGGACGGTGTAGCTCGGTGCGCCTTCCACCCCAAAGGCACGGGCATAAAGCCCGACGGAACTGAACAGCAGAATGAAACCGCCGCTGATGAGTCCGGCCCAGATAAAGGCTTTGACCATGGTGCGCGGTCCTGTAATGAAGGCGCGATCGGTCATCACCGGATCATGGAAGGGGTAGCTAAAAATTTGCACAAAGGCCAGCCCACAAAAGGTCAACCCGGCCAGGCGCGTTTCGGGATCAGCGGTTGGCAGCCCTTGGCTTACGAGCCCCGGTCCCAAGGTGGCGAGAATTACGACGAGCAGCACAGCCGCGAGCAGCATTTGGGCGCCATCGGTCAGCAGGCTACTGCGCAAGCCGCCCAGCAGGGTATAAAACACGGTGAACGCGGTGACGATCAGCGCGGCTAACCAATAACCGGCGCTGCCCTCGGCCCCAAAGTAGAGGGAAAACACCTTGGTGTTAGACCACACTTCGTTCAGCAGGCGAATGGCGATCGCAATTAAAAACAACCGCGAACAGAGCAAGCCATATTTACTGGACAAAAACTCGGGAATGGAGCGATAGCCCCCTCGGGTGCGAATGAAATAGAGGGCGATCGCAGCGGTGACAAAACTCAGATAGTAGATGCTGTAGCCGATGCCGCCCAAGATGCCAAAGGCATTACCCAGCGTGGCCGCATTGTCGATAGATTTAGCAAAAATCCAGGAAATGGCAGCGCTGGCAACGAGGAGCCACATCCCCGGCGCTTTGCCGCTGCTGGACTGGCCTTCAAAAAATTCGGGAGCGGTGACCCGCTGGGGGGTGGTCTGGCGCACCAAGTAGAAAATGAGGCCGCCATAGCCCGCCAGCAAGGCCCAAGTCAGGGTGGTGATGAACATAAGCAGAGAATCGTGAAATCAGACGAACACTAAAAAACGGTTGCGCGATCGCACCGAGTCAACCCAAACGGTCGCAGCCAAGGCATCAGGCTACCTTAATCGCCCCTGGTTTACGACCGCTGGGGCACGGGGAGCCGCGATCGCACTCGCCGTTCAGCCTCGGGCAAAATTTCCGCGCAGGTGGTCCAAATGCCTGTGAGCAGCGATTGCTGAAATTCCGTCGGCAGCCCCTCGCGGGCCATCGCTGCCACGACGGGTTGAGGATCGTAGGAGAGAGGCACAATTTCAGGGCGGGCGATCGCGGCGGCCCTCGGCCAGCGCAGTTCAGCAAAATAGACGTGGGGTTGCCCTTCATGGGCGGGTCGCCCCAGCACCCCTACATTGCACCAAAAGCCTTGGGCTACTTGGCGCACCCAGGGAATGCCCGTATGCGTCGCGAAGATGCCGTCGACCGCAAATCGGTCTAACCAACTGGCGATCCACGAGTCGGCAGTGTCCGATTCCCACACAAACTCGTTCACCACGTCGGGACTGCCGTGGCACAGCAAAAAAGCGCGATCGCGCCACCGCAAGCGAATCAACTGCGGCAGCGTTTGCAACCACTGGCGATGAGTTGGGGCCGTATGGGCATAAGTGTAGTCATAGCTGATTTGGGCAAATTCGCGATCGCGGGGGTCGGTATAGCCGCAGCCACAGTCGCGATCGCCGTCGCCAATGGCCTGGTCATAATTGCCCTGCACACAAATTACCGCCGCCTGTCGTAGCAGTTCCAAAGTGCGATTGGGGAAGGGGCCAAAGCCGCCCATATCGCCCAAACAAAAGCGATAATCCACCCCGGCCGTGCGGTCTAAAAACGCAGCCACCGCCCCAAAGTTACTGTAAGGGCCACCACACAGGGCGATGCGATCGCACACTGCGGGAATGTCAAGCTCGATGGTTCTCAAATCCTTCACTCGTAACGCGATTGGTAATGATGGACACAGCCCCACCGTGAGGCTGCATAATTGATTGGGCTTACCTTGCCAGATAACCCTGAGGATTACCTGAGAAAAGCGCCGACACAACCTTAAGGCATGCCAAAGCTGTAAATTAACCAGCCCAATCCAGGCACCCGGTCCCTCTCAGTCAACCCGATAGATTGATGGCTTCACCAAGGGACCGGGTGCCTTCTACCGGTAGAGATACCCAAGTTTCATGGTTAAAAGAGGCGGCTATTTGAAGTGTGCGTCGTCAGAGCACGAGAGTGGTTGTAGATCGATCCAGAAAATGAGGGACAGCTTTAGTAGGGTGGGCCTTGCCCACCTTCAACTCTATATAGGTTGATAGGTTGGGCATGCCAAACCCCAACGCTTTAGATGTTGTGACCCACAGCGGAGCGGTTTAAACTCTGCTCAGACCAATCTATTTCATACAATCAATCTAGGGTGCAATGGGACGAGACCTGCATCGTCCGGAGTTTTTAGACGCTCGGCTGTAGAGTGAGCCATGCTGACGCCACCGCTGCCTGTTAATCCATCAGGGAGCCGGAATGTTGGCCATGAGCTTGTAACTGTAACTGCCGCCCCCGATCGCTGATGACATATCTCGGCAATCGGGTAGAAGCGACCGACGACCTCTCAACCAGGGAAGCATCCGTGGTGATCTGGAAACCGCTTAAATCTTGGGCCACCAAGCCAATGCAGCGCTATTGGGGCTGGTGGCGATCGCAGTCGGCCAATTTGATGGTGATTGGGGTGGCCAGCCTAGCGCTCTCGTCTGGGGTCGCGGCGCTGGTGCAGTTGGGCCTGCTCGAAGGGTTGGAACAAAAAGCCTACGACCAGATGGTGCGCCTGCGACAGGCCACGCGATCGCTGCCGCCTGATGATCGGCTGCTGATTGTGACCGTCACCGAAGAGGATTTGGAAACCCTAGCCGAGTTTCCCCTCACCGATGGCACCGTCGCTCGGGCGATTAACCAGCTGCAACAGCATGAGCCAGTCGCGATCGGGCTGGATATGTTTCGGGCGATTCCTAAACCACCGGGGCGCGACGCCTTGGGGCAAGCGCTGCAAGCTGACAATATCGTGGTGATTGCGCAGCTGGCCAACAGTACCGGCGGCCCAGGCATTCCCCCCCCTGTCGAGTCAGCTCCGGGACAGGTCAGCTTCAACGATGTGGTGGTCGATGCTGATGGTAAAGTGCGGCGGGCCTTGATGATCGCGGAACCGACCGCCCTACCCGAGCATCCCTACCTGTTTTCCTTTTCCTTGCAGTTGGCCATGCGCTATCTGGCCACGCAAGACCTCATGCCCACCGCCAGTCCCGAGAATCCTGACTATATGCAGTTGGGTGAAACGACACTGTGGCCCCTCCAATCGGGATCCGGGGGCTATGCCCGGATCGACGATAACGGCTATCAGGTCATGTTGGACTATCGCGATCGCGTCACGCCCGCCCGCACCGTAACCCTACAAGCCGTGTTGAATGATCAATTTGACCCGGCTTGGGTGCGCGGCAAAGTGGTACTCATCGGCATTACTGCCCCCAGCTTCAAAGATCTGTTTTACACGCCTTTCACTGGTGGAGCCAGCGACGCCAACCATCAGATGCCAGGGGTCATCCTCCATGGCCAGATGGTCAGTCAGTGGCTCGATTTGGCGCTGGGCGATCGCCCCCTCATGGGCCTGAGTCACCCCTGGCAAGAATGGCTATGGTGCCTGGGCTGGGCGCTGCTGGGGGGTACCCTCGCCTGGTATCTGCACCATCCCATCACCCTGACCGCCAGCGAAACTGGTGTGTTCATTGCGATCGCGGTGAGTGGCTACGCCTTGTTTTTGACCCAGGGCTGGGTGCCCATCATCGCTCCGGCCCTGACGGTGTTGGGCACCAGTGGGGTCGTCTTGGCGTATCAGGCCCAACAGTCCTTTCGCCAACGCCAGATGATGCAAGTGCTGCTGGGGCAAGCCGCCTCCCCCGAAATTGCCCGCGCCCTCTGGGAGAATCGCGATCGCCTGATCAAATCGGGCAAATTACCGGGCCAGAGCATGGTCGCCACTATGCTGTTCACTGACCTGCGCGGCTTTAGCAGCCTGGCCGAAATCACCCCGCCCGAGCAGCTCTTGGAATGGCTAAACCACTATCTCGAAGCCATGACGGACGAAATCCAAATCCATCACGGCATTGTCAACAAATTTACGGGGGATGGTCTGCTGGCGGTGTTTGGGGTGCCTATTGCCAGCACCACACCGGACGAGATCGCCGCTGACGCCCAAGCCGCAGTCGCCTGTGCCCTTGGTATGGCCACTCGCTTGCAAACCATTAACCGAGAGCGCCAGGCGCAGCACCACCCTCGCTTAGAAATGCGCGTGGGGATCTTCACCGGGCCAGTGGTTGTCGGTAGCGTCGGCGGCCACCAGCGTATGGAATACGGCATTATCGGCGACAGCGTCAACATTGCCTCACGCCTAGAAAGCGTGGATAAAAGCCGTCAGCCGGAACCCTGCCGCATTTTGATTGGCCAAGACACCCTTGATTATGTGGGCGATGCTTTCATCACCGAGGCCTGGGGCGACCTCGTGCTCAAAGGGCGCCACGCGCCTTTAGGGGTTTATCGGGTGATTGATCGCCGCACTGATCCCATCTCACCGCTGACCTAATCAACGCTCCGCTGATACCTGCCTGAGCAAGTGCCAACAGGGAATGAAGTGATCGGCCAACACATTATCCACCTGCCAAAACTCGGCATAGCTGTCGCCCGAACAAAAGCGACTGATAAACACAATCAATAAATCTTGGAACGGCAGCGGCGATTGCTCGGTGAACTGGGGGTCGGTGTAGAGCGTATTAATCACGTTTTGCAGGTGCAGCAAATTGATCGCGATTTCGGCAAAGAGACTGTCTTCACTCTCCACCGTCGGCAGGTAATGGCGGCCATATTCCTGCAAAAAGCAGTAGTGCAGTTGCGCGATCGCTTTCTTTAAGTTCACCTCTAAACGCGGAATCTGGTCGGCCCCCACATCCATCAGCGGCGAGTCAGACAGCAGCTCAATTTCGAGGGGCGAGGCTTCTATCGGCGACAGATGAATTTCTAACAGGGGCTGCAGCACCCGCAAAAACAAGAAATCTAAGTCCGCCAGACTCAAATCTAAGTTGGCCGGATAGTCAGTAAACGCCGATGAACTGGGCAGTTGATGCGCCGCCTGCGGATTCGTGAACGTGAACTTGAATTCGGCAATGTCGGCCACCAGTTCGCCCAGCAGATGCGTAAACAGCAGCCCCAGTCGCTGGCGCACTTCCCCATGAAAAAACTGCACCGCTTTCGCTTCATTGACTGACACTAACGGTCCAGCAAACTCAAACAGTTCGCGACAGGTCAAGGGGCCAGCGGGTGTGTAGGCGGTTTCATGGGCTCGCAGCGCTTCGCCACAGTCTGCCAGGGCGGTGTAATCGCTGTTAAATTGGCTGAACAGCAGTTGCCAGTAGTGCCCCCAAATATCGTGGACGAGGAACATCTCGGCATCTTTTTGCGGCAGCACGCCGACACTTTTGGCAAGGCGGTGGATCACCTGCTCGGGCGTGATCGGAATCGGCGAGCCCGATTGGACGTTGTAGCGATCGCTGACCGCCCGCGCCCACGCTTCGCGAATACCGGCCGGATGACAGGGCCCAAAGGTGGGAAAGCGCTGGAATTTTTGAAAGGTGAATTCTGACAGGCGTTGATGGAGCTGCCGCAGCGAGTTTTCATGCTCCTTGGGGCACAGGTCGCGCCAGCCCGCAAAATCTTCCAGCGTGGGGAAGTCCACACAAAAGTACAGCTGGGTGGGGGTGAACACGACGTTGAGCCGATCAGGATTCACCAAAATGCCCCCAAACAGCTCTTGAAACAGGGAGACGAACGGTTCTGTCGTCAGGGGCAAGACGGTCTCCAGCGACAGACCCACCGTTTGCAAAACCGACTCAATGAGCAGATGCTGGTGGGCAATTTCCGCATCCACTTGAGCCAGATGGGCCACGATCGCATCCATCACGGCATCGGGCAGCGCAAACTGTCGCCCCATCGCGGCAATGCCCTCAGGCGTGGTCCAGTGCGCCGGCACCGGATCAGGACGATAGCGACTGAGGGTGTTTGAGGGCAGCGTGCCCCGCCAACCGCTGCCCCCCACAGCAAAATAGCGGCTAATTAACAGCGCCGACTCTACAAACGCTTGCCGCACTGGCAGCGGTATCTCCGACGCTGCCTCCGGCGTCTGGTTAATGGGATGGGCGCAAGCTTGCAGGGCGGTTTGAATCTCACGAATGCGATCGCGCCGCCGCTCAATCAGGGCCGGTTCTACCCCCTCCGACTGAGAAATCAGAAACCGCGATAGCGTGAGCGCTTCGGCGATTTGCGATCGCTGCATAGCGGTCAAATGCGAACCCATACCCTTTCCTGCCTATCAATCATGCAAATGCAAATTTGATAGCACTTTACCGCCAGCGGCGGTAATCTATTCCGCAAAAATACTGACCGCTGCTATCCAAGACAGTTTGCCCAGTCGAGTGGAGCGAGTGACACTCAGGAATCGAGATTTTATCAAATCTAAGTTTTGGGCAGGCATCTTGCTTGCGCTCGAACAGCCGAGACGACTGTTCACACTTAAATTCAATTTCCATTCCTAAGCACTCGACAAGCCGAATGAACATAGAGATCCATCGGGTCTATTTTTCGTCCGCTTGCAGCGACAGTGCTTTCATGGCGGCTTGTTGGCTGACAGTTTGGTACAAATCGCGCAGGTGAGCCATGACGATCCGCGCATCGTTCACCGGCAGTGGAATCGTATCCAGCACATCCAGCACCGTTTCACTGGCGGGCGCAATCACGACTAAAGACGGGTCTAACGGCTCCTCATATTGCCAAAACTGGGCAACATTAATCGGCGTATAGGCGGCACTGGTTGGCGCGATCGCCATATCCGCCTCGACTGCCGGCGGCACCGCTACCGGCTCAACATCGTCACCGCCCTCCACCACTGCGGACTGTTGGCGCTGTTGGCGCAACGACTCCAAAATTTGGCCGCGATCGCGCCCCCGCAGTTGAAACAGGATAAAGGGATCTTCGCGAAAGAAATCACCCAGCTGATAGTAAACCGCCGCAATGTGCTTGCAGGGATTTTTGGGATCGGGGCAGTCACATTTAGAATGGACTTCCGAGAGCTGGAATGGAAAGAGGCTCAAGCCATTGGCCGTAAAGACCCCCTCAATGTCATCCGGCATTTCTCCCGCGAGCAGTTGAGCTGAAAACAGGGCGTGTTCCGCCAGGGTATCGATGACGTAATTCCAGTCTTCGTCCGTAAAGGCATCCAGCCAGATGGAGAGCTTGTAAGGATCATCGGCGGTGCCCTGCACCAGCGCGATTACCTTTGAGCCTTTATATTCAATATTGAGAATGTTGCCTTCGCGGGCATACTTGCGTCCCCGCTCAAGCCGCTTTTTGAAGCGATAGTTGTTGAGCAAATCGACCCAGCGCTGCACCCACCAGGCTTCTTGGTCGAGCTCGTAATTAGGCGGCATAACTGGGCTGCGAGTCATCGGCAAGGAAAAGTCAATCGAATAACAGTAAACACGGCCAAAAATCATCTGGGGCGATCGCCGTCACCTATCCAGCAACGGTGCTCGCCACTTTTGGGCAACCAGCAACCGCCAGAACGGGGGAGCTGTGTAAGGCCGTTTTACAACCTTACCTGACTCAGGTGACTGCGCGGATCGGTGGTGCGATCGCGCTGAATCTTTTCGTACAGCTCGCGCTCGTGGTCACTCAGGTTTTTAGGTGGCGTAATCACCACGCGCACCAATTGATCACCCCGCGCCCCTTTGGGACTAGGCCAACCCTTGCCGCGCAAGCGCAGCGATTGACCAGACTTCACCCCCGGCGGCAAATTCATCGTGACGGTGCCATCGGGCGTGGGCACTTGAATCTTGCCGCCCAACACCGACTCATCCGGCGCGATCGGCACTTCGCACACCAAGTTCTCACCCTCAAACTGGAAGATGTGGTGCGGCAACAGATTAACGATCAGGTAAATATCGCCCCGCTGCTTCGAGTAGGGATTCATCTGCCCCTTACCCCGCAGCCGCACTTTTGTGCCCTGCTTGGCACCTGCCGGAATCCGCACTTCCACTTCGTCGTCGCCAATTTTGAGGCGCTTTTGCGTGCCGTGAAAGGCTTCGCTCAAGGTCAGCGAAATCTTGGCCTCTTGGTCAAATGACTGCTGGCTCGGGCCCCCTGCGGTCGAAAAGCCATCAAAGCCGTTGCCAAAACCACCGCGCGGTGGGGTGCGATAGCCATATCCGCCCGGCGATCGCCCAGTCGGGGCACCGTAGGCCCCTGGTCCGCCGCCAAAGCGACCTAATAGTTCATTGATAAATTCGTCGAAGCTGCCGTAGTTGCTAAAGTCAAAACCACCAAAGTCAGCAGCATTGCCGCCATAGCTGCCAGCGCTACCAGCCTGCTGCCAATACCGGCCAAACTGGTCATACTTTTGGCGCTTGTCGCTGTCAGACAAGACTTCGTAGGCTTCACTAATTTCTTTGAACTTAGCCTCAGCGGCTTTGTCACCCGGGTTCACGTCGGGGTGATATTTGCGAGCCAATTTACGAAAAGCCCGCTTGATGTCTTCAGCACTGGCGGACTTGCTGACCCCCAGCGTCGAATAATAGTCTTTAAAGTCAGTAGCAGCCATCCAAACATCCCCTCCTAACAGGCTGACAGTTACTGAGATCGCTAGCCATTGCGGCCATGACAACAGCCTCGCGATCTAAATCAACAGTAAGTAGATAAATAAACCGGACATTTAAGTGCTCACGGTGCAGCAGCTTAGGCCCGGAAAGTCGCTAATCGCTTAGTCATTTCTTTTAATCTTGACTATAGGCTATCAAAGGAAGGGGAGCTGAGAGGTTCGGTTATCTCCCTGGGGCGATCGCCCCCCTCTCGGCACGGACGAAAACCTCCCATTTTGGCGATGCCCAGGCAATTAGCGGGGGGATTAAGAGACTTAGTGGAAGACACCAATGTTGGCCAGCGATGCAGCGCTCAAGGTAAGAATCGGTCTAACGCGGCTTTGAGTTCCTCAATTTCGGCTTCAATATTGCCCTCTTGAGAGGCGCGGGTGACACATTCGCTCAAGTGTTCATCCAAAATGATGCGGGCGACGCGATCCAGAGCGCCCCGCACCGCCGCAATCTGGACCAACACATCGGGGCAGGGGCGGCTGTCTTGAATCATGGTCTTAATGCCGCGAATGTGCCCTTCGATGCGGGCAAAGCGATTCAAAATGCGCTGCAACGACTCGGGATCGTGGACGTGGGCATGAACGCCGTCGTGGGTGTGGGGCACCACCGATCGCGAGGACGGTATCTGGTCTTCTGATGAGCGGTCAGGTTTGGCGATCGCCATATCAATTCCTTCAGCAAAACAAGCGGGTCGATTACCCTACGGAGCTTCAAAACCAGACAGTTGCGCCAGTTCTTCGAGCGATCGAGTACCCGGATACAGTTCGCCATCAATTTCCCAAGTGGGATAGCCCTGAATCTCTTTGGCCTGGCAGAGTTCCGGCTGCGCGTCTTCGCCCTCGGGGTCGCATTCCACATAGGGCACCTGATCCTCTGCGTCACCAAACAACGCCTTTTGATCTTGACAGTGCGGACACCAAAAAGCCCCATACATCGTGGCATCTTGAGCGGTCAGGTGATTGGCCAAACGGGCTTCGTAGGGGGCATCAGCGGCCAGTTCAGCACTGCCGCCGTTGGCATCAGTCGTAGGCGAGCAGCCGCCGAGGGCAAGTCCCAAGATGGCCAAGCAGCCGGTCAAAGACAATAAAGCGGCTCGATATTGACCGCCGGGACGGTAAGGGTAGGTCATGACAACAACGCGAAATGGGTGAACAACATCAAATCAAAATGTGGGTCAAGGTGAGTTCAAAACTAGGCCGTTTGTAATGACCGTGATCAAGCCTTGATTCACCCTGACCTATACCATCCAAAGATTCGGCAATCCCGGCTTGGCAGGCGACTAGCAGGTTCATTATCGTAGCTAGTTACTATGAGACAAGACAGTCAACATACTAGCTTTCGCAGCGGGTTCTGCGGCAAAGCTTTAGGCTTAATTCAACACCTTCGGAGAGAGTAATGGCAGTGATGGCTTGGTGGCATTCCTGGCAAAAACTGGTAGTGCGGTTGATGGCGATCGCGTTAGTGGCCTGTGTCGCACTGGTGACGGGCCAGTCAGCCGCGATGGCGCAATCGGTGGCGGAGGAAGTCACCGTTCCAGTGCCCCGCAGCTTTGTGGCTTTGGCGGTTGAGCAGGTGGGCGACGCGGTGGTGCGCATCGATACCGAGACCACGGTGGTGCGTGAAACGCCGGACTTATTTTTCGACGACCCCTTCTTTCGCGGCTTTATGGGGCCGAATGGCTTTCCCCGCTACCCTCAAGAAGAACTATTACGGGGTCAGGGATCGGGCTTCATCATTTCTGCTGCAGGGGATATTCTGACGAATTCTCACGTGGTGGATGGCGCCGATCGCGTCACCGTGACGCTCAAAGATGGCCGCAGCTACGAGGGCATCGTGGAAGGCCAGGACAGCGTCACCGACCTGGCAGTCGTCAAAATTGAGGCCGATGATGCCTCGCTGCCGGTGGCGACCCTGGGCAACTCAGACGCGGTCAAGGTAGGCGATTGGGCGATCGCGGTGGGCAATCCCCTTGGACTTGATAACACCGTGACCCTAGGCATTGTCAGCACCCTCAAGCGTTCCAGCGCCTCGGTCGGTATTCCCGACAAGCGGCTAGATTTCATTCAAACCGATGCGGCGATTAATCCAGGCAACTCGGGCGGCCCCCTGTTGAACCAAAACGGGGAAGTGATTGGCATCAATACCGCCATCCGCGCCGATGCCATGGGCATTGGGTTTGCCATCCCGATCAACAAGGCGAAGGAAATCAAGGATCAGCTGGTGGCGGGTGAAAGTATCGCGCATCCTTATCTCGGGGTTCAGATCGCTACCCTGACGCCAGATATTGCCCGTCGCAACAACGAAGATCCCAATGCTGGGGTGCTCTTGCCAGAGGTCTCTGGGGTCTTGGTCATTCGGGTGGTGCCCAATACGCCTGCCGCCGAAGCCGGACTGCGCCGGGGCGATGTGGTGTTGGAAATCGACGGGGAAGCGATCGCTTCGGCAGACGTGCTGCAACGGCGAGTGGAAGATAGCCGGGTGGGCCAGACCCTCCGCCTCAAAGTCCGACGAGGCAATCAACTGGAGCAGTTGACCGTCACCACCGCCGAATTGGCCAGCAGCGATTAGTCCGGGGCTGACTCTTTTTTGCAGATGCCCCCATCTGCCCTAAGGCATGGAGATTTAATGATGTGTGGACAGCTGTCTCGGCTGTCCAAGTGCAGACAAGATGCCTGCATAACCAAACTTGGATTTTATAAAATCCTCATTCCTAAGCTGAGCTAAAAGGTATGCCAGCGTGAGCTGAATCATCGTTGTGGGCTTCGTCATCTTGCTCGCAACTGTATTAGCGATCGTCTGGCGAGTGCTAGCACACCACTAAGTCATATAATTTTGAGCGCGATCGCCGCACTCAATTGAGGAAGCTTTTAATGATGTCTAACCCCGCTCAACCCGATTCACAAGTGGTCATCATTGCTGGGATGCATCGGTCTGGCACCTCCCTGACGGCCTCGATTTTGCAGCAGGCGGGGGTCTTCATCGGTGACGAATTACTCGGCACAGCGGTGAGCAACCCCAAAGGGCATTTTGAAGATCGCGATTTTCTGACGCTGCATATCGACATCCTGACAGCTCTGGGGCTGAGTTCTGAGGGTTGGTTAACCACCGAGCAGCTAGACGTACCCGAAAAATTATGGGCGCGTGCTCAGGCTTTGTGCGATCGCCGCCAGCAAACCCACGCTCTATGGGGCTGGAAAGAACCCCGAACGACCTTATTCCTTGATTTCTGGAAGCAGCGGCTCCCTCAAGCCAAAGTCGTCTTACCGTATCGGTCACCCTGGGCGGTGATTGACTCCCTCTTTACTCGAGGAGATGCCGCCTTTGCCCATCACCCAAATTTTGCGATCGCCGTCTGGTTAACCTACAACCGAGCGGCTTTAGACTTTTACCAGCGCTACCCCGACGATTGCTTCCTCTTTCACTGTGATGTGTTGAAGGCAGACGAAGCAGGCTTCATTGAGAAACTGCGACATAAGTTCGCTCTCCCCTTGACGGCACCGGAACAGCCACTTTTTGATCCGGCGGTGATGCACAACCAGGTGAACGACACCCATCGCTCGACGCTGTTAGCGCATCATTTTCCTGAAACGCTGGAAGTTTACGCTGCGCTCCAGCAAGCGGCTGACCTGCCGACGTCCCAAACCTGGCAAGCTCCTGTGGCTTCAGAGGCAGACGAAGCGATGTATCAAGCCTGGATGCTGGAAGATTGGCGGGCCAATAGCCACTGCCGCCGCGAAAAGCAACAGCTCAAACTAGAAATGCAGCAGCAACAGGAACGCTTTGAAGCCGAATTACAAGCGGTTCAGGCCATGCGCGACCATTGGCAAAATACCGTCGCATCCATGGAGGTGAATCGGTTTTGGCAACTCCGCAATGCCTGGGTCAGCCTGAAAACCGCTTTAAAGGGGAGTTCAACAAAGCCGGAATAGTTCTGGCAAGCCTGATCACTGACCTGCTGTCTCAATCGGTTGGGGTGAGTCCGAGAGCTTGCGCAGATCACTCCGTTCATCTCTGGAGCAGAAAAACGCGGGACTGAGGAAGCCGGGTTGTATAAAACTCCAAGTTTTGTCGTGCAGGCATCTTGCCTGCTCCGGGACAGCCGTCTCGGCTGCCCACACTTAGACTTAAGTCCCATGCTTGAAACTTTTGGGCTCTCGGTACCTGACTACGGATTGCTATATCGTCAGTTGCAGTAAGACGCGCAAAAATTTCGCTACGGTTGAACCTTTTTGATCGCCCCCCAGTCTAAAGGGACGTCCACACAATGAGCCGGGGCGTGATCAGTGACCTCAACCTCACTGGAGTCAGAAATGTCCGCTATCCCTCAGCCAGATGCTGAACTCATTCAGCAATGCTTGCGCGGACAGCGATCAGCATTTCAAGTGCTTTATCGCCGTTATCAGGGGCCGGTGCGCAGCACCCTGTTCCAACTCTGTGGGGCAGCGGAACTGGATGACTTAGTGCAGGAGGTGTTCTTGCGAGCTTGGAAGGGGTTGCCGAAGTTTCGGCAGTCGGCCCAGTTCTCAACTTGGCTATATCGCATTGCTTGGAATGTGGCCAGCGATCGCCGTCACGCCCTGGGCAAAGCGCGATCGCATCCCCTCTCGCCACCGCTGACCTTAGCCACGGGCCAGGCCGACCTGACCCAGCTGCACTATCAAGATCTCGTGCAGCGAGGGCTGCAAGCCCTGTCTTTAGAGCATCGAGCAGTCATCGTGCTGCATGATCTCGAAGACCTGCCTCAGCAAGAGATCGCCAGTATCTTGAACATCCCCAAGGGCACGGTGAAGTCTCGGCTCCACCACGCTCGCTCAGCGTTGCGGACATTTTTGCAAACAGAAGGGGTCCAGCTATGACCTTGCCACCCAATGACCACCCTGACGATCGCTTAGTCGATTTTTTGCAGCGGCATCGATCGGAGCCGCCGCCGGCTGCGCCTCAATTAGAAGCGCAAGTGATGGCAGCCTTAGCACCTCTGCCGCCGCCGCCCGCGATTGCCAGCCGCCGCCGCTGGGCACTGCCCGCGATCGCAGCGGCGCTGGTGCTAGTAGGTGGAAGCTGGATGGCTTGGCGCTCAACCGGGCCAGGCTGGCAGATGGCGGCTGAGTCTGAGGTGGAGCTGGAAGTGGACGATTTTTTGGCCGAGACCTGGTACGCCAGTGCCTACGGCGATGAGGTGCGCCTCCCGCTCGATACGACGCAGCCCGATTGGCTGGTGTCTGTATATGCCACGCCTTATTGATAGTGAGTTGTTTTGGAGATTAACGATGGAACGTAGAACCGTATCTTTGCTCGCGATCGCCGCCCTTGCAGTCCCCGTGGTCGGTGGCCTCAGTGCCGCCCAACTGCACGCCCAAATGGGCGGCGGCCCCGGCATGGGCGAAGGACCGGGTAGCGGTGAAGGGCCTCGCGGCGATCGCACCGAGCGCTTGATTGAAACCCTGGATCTCAGTGAAGATCAGGTCACCCAAATTCGGGCGATTCGTGAGGGCGATCGCGAAGAAATGCAGGCCCTGCATGCCAATCTCCGCAATGAGCGTGAAGCCATGCACACCCTCATGTCAGGCACCGCCTCTGATGAGGAACTCCGCGCCCAACACGAGGAAATCCAAACCCTGCACCGCGAAGTTGCCGACCTGCGGTTTGAAAACATGCTCGCGGTGCGCAATGTGCTCACCCCGGAACAACGCACAGAGCTCTCTGAGCGCATGGCTCAGCGCCGCGAAGACCATCGGGGCCGCTTTCAAGAACGGCGCGAAAGTCGCCGCCAGCAACGGTTAGCCGAATAGCGTTCGCCATCGTCTCCCCCGCACCCAAGACGAATGCCGGGGAGACGCCCCTGTTTCAGGCAGGGAGATCTAAGGCAAACGAGGCGTCATTGCTAATGGTGACCGCTGCGCCGCAGCGATGCGAGCGGATCAGGGCTGGCTCAGCGATCGCCTCAAGCTGGGTTGGCGCCTTCTGATGACGGGCAGAGCGATCGGCACAGGGTTGGATAACAGGCGTCGAGCCTGACGTTACCGTCCGCGATCGCCGCCTGACAAACACAAAGAAAACTCAACAATTCTCCATATTGTTCGGTGCCACACTTTAGGCTCAATAGAGATATATGAAAGAAGCGGATTTTTCTGTCTCTATGGTTAAAGCGCCTTTGCCTACTGCCCCGGCGGCCCCTGCAAAACCGACTCCACCAGCGACTCGCTCTCTGGTGTTTGATGTCAGCGGCATGATGTGTGCCGGGTGTGTGCGCGCCGTAGAAAAGCAATTGACGGCCTGCGACGGCGTGCAAAGTGCCACGGTGAACTTAATCACTGAGGTGGCCGTGGTGGAAACTCTGGCCGATCGCCAGGTCGATCCGCAACAGTTGGCCGATCGCCTCACCCAAAACGGCTTCCCCAGTCAGCTGCGTACAGCGGCCGATGGCACCCAGACCGATGCGGGCCTGACCGACTGGCTGCACCGCAAGCAACAAGAAAACCGTGAACAGGCTGGGCGGCTGGCGATCGCCCTCACCCTTTTGGCACTTTCTACCATTGGGCATTTGCACCACTTCGGCTGGGTGACCGTGCCCGTGCTGAGCAACTTGTGGTTTCACTTCGTGTTGGCGACAGCGGTGCTGCTGTTTCCCGCCCGCGAGATTGTAGTCGATGGCTGGCAAGGAGCCCGACGCGGGACTCCCAATATGAACACCCTGGTAGCACTGGGCGCGCTGAGTGCCTATGGGGCCAGCGTGGTAGCGCTGCTGTGGCCGACCCTGGGTTGGGAATGTTTCTTTGACGAGCCGGTAATGCTGCTGAGCTTCATCTTGTTGGGCCGCACCTTAGAGCATCGCGCCCGCTTTCGAGCGACGGACGCGCTGCGATCGCTCATCGCCCTACAGCCCGCCCAAGCCCGTCTGATTGGCATGCCCGCCGCCGATGGCAGCACCCAACCCGGCGTCGAAATTCCCGTGAGTGCCGTACAGCCCGGCGAATGGTTGCGAGTCTTGCCGGGGGAAACGATTCCCGCTGATGGGGTGATTGAAACCGGACAAACCACGGTCGATGAATCGATGCTGACGGGAGAATCTTTGCCCGTGGAAAAGCAGCCCGGCGAAATGGTCGTCGCGGGCACGGTGAACCAAACGGGGGCGATCGCCCTCAAAGTCACCGAGACGGGTAGCGACACCATGCTGGCCCAAATGATTCGCTTGGTGGAAGCCGCCCAAACCCGCAAAGCGCCGATTCAACAACTGGCCGACGTGATTTCGGGATACTTCACCTATGGCGTGCTAACCCTGGCGACCCTGACGTTTCTCTTTTGGTATTTTGTCGGCCTGCCCCTCTGGCCTGACGTGATGGACAGTGCGCTGGGAGCCGTCCACGCCACTCACACCATGACGATGCAGTCATCAACGCTATTGGTGAGTTTGAAGCTCGCGATCGCCGTTCTCGTCATCGCCTGCCCCTGTGCGCTGGGTCTCGCCACACCGACCGCCATTCTCGTCGGTTCCGGCATGGGCGCCGAGCGGGGGCTGCTGATTCGCGGTGGCGACGTGCTCGAAATGCTCAGCCAAATCGACACCGTCGTTTTCGACAAAACCGGCACCCTCACGGCAGGGTTGCCCCGCGTCACCCACTGCCAGTCCCTGGCGGACGACCTGACGGACAATGACTTGCTGGCCCTCGCCGCGACCGTTGAAAGCGGCACCCAGCATCCCCTCGCGATCGCCATTCAACAAGCTGCTACCGAGGCATCGCTGGAGTTACCTCCCGCTAGCGACTTCTTGACCCAGGCAGGACTCGGCGTTGCCGCCACCGTCACCTGGCATGAGCAGTCCCACCCTGTCTGGATTGGCAATGCCGACTGGCTAGCGCAACAAGGCATTGTGCCAACGGACACGGCGACGACGCAAATGGCTGCCATTGCCCCAGGACAAACAGCGGTGTATATCGCCATGGGCGATCGCGTGGTGGGGCTTATCGCTGTGGCGGATGAGTTACGAGAAGACGCGCCAGAAACGATCACCGCACTCCAGCAACAGGGCCTCAAAGTTCACCTATTGACGGGCGATCGCGCCCCCGTCGCCCAAGCGATCGCTACCACCGTGGGCATCCCCGCCACGCAAGTACGCGCCGAAGTCTTGCCCGCCGACAAGTCACAGGCGATCGCGGCCCTGCAAGCTCAAGGTCATCGCGTGGCGCTGGTGGGCGATGGCATCAACGATGCGCCCGCCTTAGCCCAGGCCGATGTCGGCATCAGCCTCAGTTCCGGCACTGATATTGCGGCAGAATCTGCTGGTGTCGTCTTGATGAGCGATCGCCTCACCGGAGTTTTAGAATCTTTGCGTCTAGGTCGAGCAACTGTTGCTAAAATTCGGCAAAATCTCGCCTGGGCGTTTGCGTACAACCTCATCGGCATTCCCGCCGCTGCGGGCATTCTCCTACCGGCCTACGGCGTCAGTCTGAGTCCCGCCGTTGCTGGGGGATTGATGGCCTTTAGCTCCGTCACGGTAGTGGTTAATTCCCTATTACTCAAAGCCCAGCGCCCCGCCCCTCTCTAGTGTGCAGATACAGTGCCATGATCCGCTCCCGTGCTAAAACCCGGCTAGTCTTCTTACAAATCGGTTTGTTGTCTTGGGGCGTATTGTTGGTCGGTTTACTGGCTTTTTTATGGCTGCGCCCCCAGGGTCAATTTGCCCTCAGTCAACTGCCCCTGATCAGCATCGCCGCTTGGCTGGCGGGCATTGGCTTGGTCGCATTTTTGGTGGCCGGACTGCTCAGTCGCAAAACTCGGGTGTACATCCTGTTTTTTGTCGCAGTGCTACTGGTTTTGGTCAATGGCCTGGCCTATTTTGGGGCCTACACCCTGACCCATTACAACGACTCCATGCTGCCGGGGTTAGCCTTTGCCCCCAAACCCGAAAACGCCAGCAATCCGGCAGAATTTGGCCTCGACTACGCCACCGAGCGCATCACCATCAACGACGAAGAATGGCTCGAAGCCTGGCGCATTCCCTATTATGGTGAGCCCCAGGGGACGGTGCTGCTCTTTCCGGGCAACGGCGGCAACAAAGCGCATCAGCTCATGTGGCCCGCTGGGATCTTTCACCAAATGGGCTACCACACCCTGATGGTCGATTTTCGCGGCCAGGGCGGTTCCAGCGGCACCAGCGCCACGATGGGCCTGCGCGAAGCCGAAGATGTCGCCGCCGCCATGGCCCACGCCGAACAAATTGGCCTGCCTCGTCCCTACGTGCTGTACGGGGTGTCGGCGGGTAGTGTCGCAGTCATGAAGGCTGTCGATGACGGTCTCCAGCCCGATGCCACTATTTTAGAAATGCCCTTTGCCCACTTCATGAATGCGGTGAAAACCCGCATGAAAGCTCAGGATTTTCCCACAGCGGGCGTCGCCGAATTGTTGGTGTTTTGGGGCAGCATCCAGCATGGCGAAAACGGCTTTTTCCATAATCCGGTCAACTATGCTCGGTCGATGTCAATGCCAACTCTGATCCTCCAAGGAGAAAAAGACCGCTGGACCACCCTGGAAGAAATTGACGCCATTTATGACAATTTGCCCGGAGCCAAAGAACTCGTGATCTTTCCGAACACGGGTCACAGCCTACTCGTCACGGTCGATGAGACATTTTGGACTCAGAGCGTTCGCGACTTTTTGCAGGCTCAGGGATTGGCGCAGCCGTCGTCATGAGCCCGCCTTGTCCATGTCTGTGGGCGGTTGAGTTCCCATGAGCCCGCGCATCTTCTTCATTGGCGATTCCTTCATTCACGGCACGGGTGACCCGACTTGCCTGGGTTGGGTCGGTCGAGTTTGCGCTCGGGCAATGGCTCATAATCATGCTTTCACCGGCTACAACCTCGGGGTTCGGGGCGACACCACTCAGCTTATCCACCAGCGATGGCAACCAGAAGTCCAGTCTCGCTCGGCCAACCCCGCCAGCGTTGGCTTTGTGTTCTCGTTTGGGGCCAACGATGTCAATCTCAATGACGAGACCAGCCAACCGCGAGTCCCCCTCGCTGACAGCGTGGCTTATGCCCAGGCCATCCTTGGCGACGCTCAAAAAATCGACCCGGTGCTCATGGTCGAGTCGCCACCGATCGCTAATGACCTCGCCGCCAACCAACGACTCGCTGAACTGAACCAGCACATCCTCGACCTCTGCCAGGTGTTGGCGATTCCCCATATCCGCACCTGCGCAGCTCTGCTCAACACCCCTAGCTGGATGGAGGAGGCGATCGCCAACGATGGTGCCCACCCCAGAGAGCAAGGCTATACGGCGTTAGCAGAAATCATTTTGAGTTCCCAACAATGGTCTCAATGGCTAGAGCAGTTCTCCCGTATCGACACCTAACTTGATGAGCTCCCGCGTACGCTCCTGCGGGCCATGGGCGAGAAAAAGTCCTTTCCTGCTCAAGCACCACGGCTGAATTTGGAAAGGGCTAACATTAGCCTTTCAGACTGTGCAAAAGTACTCGTCAGGCCGCCGTTCGATGCACCACCAAATGCTGTTCCGGAGCACTAAAGTTAGCTTCTACACAAGTTTCACGAATCACCTTATTGGTATCGAAATAGACTTGCCAGTAGTGGTCATTATTACAATAAGGACGCACTGCTAAAACTGGCCCCATCGGTGTAAATTCGAGAATTTCTACGTCGGGAGCGGGTTCGGCCATGACATTAGGAATCGCGCTGACTTTTTCTTTGAGTAGGGCGATCGCGTGCTTATGATTCACATCATGATTGAGCTGCGCCACCAAGTCGACCCGACGATAGGGATTGGTAGAAAAGTTTTGAATCGTATCTGAGAATAAAACGTTATTGCCCACGACATTTCTGACATTTTCCAGCGTGTCGATGCTCGTGACAAACAGGCCAATTTCCCTCACAGTGCCGGTGATGCCGCCAGCAGTGATAAAGTCACCCACTTTATAAGGGCGGAAGATGACCAGAAACGCCCCGGCGGCAAAATGCGCTAGCAAACCGCTCCATGCGGCCCCAATAGCAATACCAGCAGCAGCCAAAAATGCCGCAAAGGAAGTCGTTTCGATACCAAAAAAGCCAAGAATTGCCACCACTAAGATGACATTTAGTAAAACGCCCAGAGTTGATTTGAGATAAATCAGTAGCGTTTCTTCAAGGTTACTGCTGCGAAAGGCTGCGGAGATCATCTTGATCGCTAAACCAATCAACCAGCGACCCACAAACCAAAAGATAATGGCACCAATGATTTTGAGGCCAAACGCGACAATAATATCTGTCACGCTGGTCAGAATGACATTAATATCCACAGAAAGACTCCTTCAGGAAAATTAAGTCATAAAAATACCATAGCTTGCGTCTACAAGCCCAAAAGATGGGAATGTATTCAAGATTTATTGTTGTGTTTTAATTACCGCTTAGCAGCCGTCGTCAACGCCGTCTGATGTCGCTGAAGATAGTTACCAGCCCAGCGCGATGCTCCATTTGAGCGCCACCGATTGACCGTTCCGTTGGCGCTAGGCAGGTGAGTAGACCTAAGGCTTTGACTCGTGCGGGGCGATCGCCCCGCCTGTTAGTGCTGGATCGCATTTGGGCATGATGCCTTTGACTGTTGCAGCGATCGCCCCCATCGCTTGACCGTCTTTATTGACCAAAGGCCGCAACCAAAGGCCGCACACAGTTCGGCTCCATTCTGCACGCTCCGAGCAGGATGAATCGCGACTAACACTCAGCGTTCGAGTTCACCACACGTTCTTAGATTTCTCATGCACCTTAAATCATTAGTCACGCGATTGTTGTTGGGGGTCATGGCTTTTGTTCTAGCTGTGAGCTGTAGCACTACCGATTCAACGATTTCGACCTCGACCGATGCCGCAACTGAGCCCACTGAGGGAGGGCAGTTGAGGGTAGCAATGGTAACTACGGGGGCCAAAGATGACGGGAGTTGGAGCCAAGGCGGTTACGAAGGCTTGCAGCTCATTGCCGAAGAATTTAATGCCGAAGTTACCTTGGCAGAAATGGTTGGAGACGAAGAGTCTGAGGAGTATTTTCGCGACTATGCCGCCGCTGGCTACGATTTCATCATTGCCCATAGTGGGGGCTATATTCAAAGCGCCGAAAAGGTCGCGGAGGAGTTTCCGCGCTCCAAGTTTGCTATTGTCACCACTTATCCTGGCAACAACAAGAATTTAGGTGCGATCGCGTTTCGCTCGGGCGAAGTCGGCTATCTCTCAGGGGCACTGGCCGCGATGACCACCGAGACGAATAAGGTAGCTTATATTGTCGGCGATAGCTATCCCGTCTATGAGGAGGAAGCCGCGCTGTTTCGCAAGGGAGCGTTAGCCACCAAACCTGATGTAGAAGTGGCGACCGAATTTCTCAAAACCTGGACCGATGGTGAAAAGGGGAAAGAAGTCGTCCTCGGCTTAGCGGAACAGGGCTTTGATCGCTTTGCCATTAATGCAGATGAAGCGGGCATTGAAGCACTGAAAGCGGTCACCGCAGCTTATGACAATGTCAAGATCGTTGGCTGGACTAACGACCAATATGAACTCGCTCCGGATCAGGTCCTAACGAGTATGCTGCAAGACTTGCCCCGGCTAGTCGCCAACTCGGTAGATTTGCTGCTGCAAGGCAAATGGGAAGGCAAGCTTTATAAGTTTGGCCTCAAAGAAGGGATTTACAGCATTGCGCCGTTCCGGGGTTCTTTGACCGAGGCTCAAGAAGCCCAGTTTGAAGACATCAAAAATCAGGTGATGGTGGGCGAAATCGATATTTCACCGAACTAACGGCGCCTCGCCCCTGCCCTTATCCGTTCCCTGTTTTCCCATTACTGGAAGCGACTGCCACCTCAGTGCCACTTCAGGATTCTAAACCTATGACTCAAACTGCACCGGGGTCGCCACAGCGCGATCACCACACGAGTTTTCGCAAATCGATGTCATCGCTGGCGCAGCAGATTCGGGCAGCTCTTTTGGCAATGGTGCTGTTTACGGCCTTACCGATTGGCGCACTGCTGATCTATGTCAGCTTGGGCACTCATATGCGAGACATCAATGCCCTGCAAAGCGAGCGCAGTGCGATCATTGCTAGCCGCCTCGAAAACTATATGGATGGCTTGCAGCGCCAATTGAGCTATCTGGCCCGGGTCAAAGGCTTAAGTGAGTTAGATCCCAGCGTCCAAACCGATTTGCTCAATGGTCTAGCTCGTCAAAATGATGCTTACGAAGCCATCCTGATTCTTGATCGCGAGGGGCAAGTTGTCAGTTCCGTCGCTCCGTATGAAGATTTCAACCCGGTGGAGTTCGAAAATTCGCCGATTTTTCGCCGGGCTTACGGTCAGCAAGAAGAAGTGGCTGGCACCGTGATGGTTGATCCGAACTTACGCTTTCCAACGGTGAGGCTCGCCGTCCCCATCCGCGATCGCGAAGACGAGGTCGCGGGGGCTTTGATTGCAGAAGTGAATCTGCGGTTCCTAGGGTATGTCATTTCTCGCACACAGGTGGGCGACACCGGGTACGTCTACATTCTGGACGAGCGGAACCATGTGATCACTCGCTCTGATCGCCCGCTTGAAAACCTAGCCATCCAAAATTTGAACAACACAGAGTTAGTCGAGACCTTAGATCAACTGGATGATCAAGCGATCAACCAATACGTCGGCCTCACTGATCGCCCTGTGTTGGGAGCAGTTTCGCCCATTACGTCAGTCAATTGGCAGGTCGTGGTAGAACTGCCAAGTCAGGAAGTGTATGCCCCTGTGCGCCACATGATTGTGGTCATTGGTGTGGGGGCGACGGGGGCGATCGCGATCGCGCTGGGGGCGGGTTGGGTGCTGACCCGCCGCCTCACCACCCCCTTACATAAACTCTCCGAAGCCTCCATTGCTCTGAGTGAAGGTGATTTGGCCGCGCGAGTCGATATCAAGACGAATAATGAATTAGGCCTCCTGGCACAAACTTTCAACACCATGGCCGCCCAGGTGCAAGAGTCGGTAGCCAAGCTGGCAGCGACCAACGCCTCTCTAGAACGCCGGGTGCAAAGGCGCACCGCTGAGTTGCAAGCAGCTAAAGAAGAGGCCGATACCGCGAACCGAGCGAAGAGCGAGTTTCTCGCCAATATGAACCATGAGCTGCGGACACCGTTAAACGGCATTCTCGGCTATGCCCAAATTTTGGGGCGGGACACCACCCTGAC
Organism: Leptolyngbya iicbica LK; assembly: GCF_004212215.1. Lineage (NCBI taxonomy): Bacteria > Bacillati > Cyanobacteriota > Cyanophyceae > Leptolyngbyales > Leptolyngbyaceae > Leptolyngbya > Leptolyngbya iicbica. Next base: position 201,916 of record NZ_QVFV01000003.1, on the reverse strand, counting down.
CCGCAAGCAACATCAGGGCATCAGCATTATTAAACAATGCGGCTCGCACCTCCTCACGTTAATTAACGATGTGCTCGATTTAGCCAAAATCGAAGCCCGCAAGATGGAGCTGTATCCCCAAGACTTTCACCTGCCAAACTTTTTGCAGGGTACGGCCGAAATTTGTGCGGTCAAAGCGCACCAAAAAGGTATTGACTTTATTTATGACGAGGCGGCTAATCTTCCGACCGCCGTGCATGCAGACGACAAGCGGCTGCGTCAGGTATTGCTGAACTTGCTGAGCAACGCAGTGAAATTTACCGACCATGGTCGAGTCGTCTTTCAGGTTAGGCTCGTGAATCAACCCCAGCCAGCAGCCATCGCGACCTTGCCCGCAACACCAGGGGAGACAGCAATTCAAAGCCCGCTAAAGCGCTTACGATTCACCGTCAAAGATACGGGCATTGGCATTGCGCCGGAACGCTTGACGTCAGTGTTTAGCGCGTTTGAACAGGCGGGCGATCGCGATCGCAATGCGGAGGGCACCGGGCTAGGGCTCACCATCAGCCAACAAATTATTCAGATGATGGGCAGCGAAATTCATCTGGAGAGCGTTTTGGGTGAGGGCAGCACCTTTTGGTTTGAGCTGACGCTGCCCCTGGCCAAAGAATTCGCCAATGTCGAAACCACCAGCGCCCCCCAGGTGATCGGTTATCAAGGCCCACCGTTTACCCTACTAGCGATCGACGATCATCCCGAAAATCGTCTCGTGCTGATCAATATGCTGGAGCCCCTTGGCTTTACTGTCATCGAAGCGGAAAACGGCCAGGTGGGCTACGAACTGGCCCTGAAGCATTGTCCTGATCTGATCATTACAGACGTGGTCATGCCGGAACTGGATGGGCTAGCTATGACTCGCCTATTACGCCAACACCCAGACTTTGCCCAGACCCCCATCATTGCGTCACCCGCCAGCCTGTCTCAAGTCGAACAGCATGAAAGCCTCGCAGCGGGATGCGATCGCTTCATTCCCAAGCCCATCGACTTGACAACCCTGCTGGCCGAAATTGGGGCGCTGCTATCGCTGGAGTGGATCTATGACCAAACTCCCACCGCCGCTCCTGCAATGACGGCCGTCACCGCCGCCGAAGACACGTTTGAGGTGCCGCCTGCGGCTGAATTACAGGCTCTTCATACCGCTGCCCAGGGGGGCTTCATTCAAGACATCCAACAAGAGGCCGAACGTTTGCGGGCGTTATCCCCCGCTTACGAACTGTTTGCCAATCAAGTGTTAGAGCTAGCCCGCAATTTTGACGATGCCGCGATCGTGACGCTAATTGCCCCTTATATCGACGCTGACTGAGACTGATGGAAACCCAAGCTGACATGATGCAACAAACCATACTTGTGGTGGATGATACTCCCACCAATATTCAGGTGCTGTTCGATCTGCTGGATGCCTCTGGCTATCGGGTCGCGATCGCCAAAAGCGGCGAAATCGCCCTGCAACGACTCGAAAACAGCTTGCCAGACTTAATTTTGCTCGACGTGATGATGCCCGGCATCGATGGCTTTGAAACCTGTCGCCGCCTCAAAGCCGCAGTAGCCACTCAAGACATTCCGGTCATCTTTATGACGGCACTTTCGGACACCGTCGATAAAGTCAAAGGGCTCCAACTCGGAGCGGTAGATTACATTACCAAACCGATTCAACATGAAGAGGTATTGGCTCGCATCAACGTGCATTTGCAACTGCGCCAGCTTAACCAAACCCTCGAAGCCCAAGTCGAGACGCGCACCGCCGAACTCAGGCAAGCCCTCGAAACCGTCAAACAAACCCAAATTCAGCTGGTGCAGAGCGAAAAAATGTCTTCGTTGGGCCAACTCGTCGCAGGCATTGCCCATGAAATCAACAACCCCATCAACTTTATCTATGGCAATTTAAAGCCAGCTGAAGAATACATGCGCGACCTGCTGGGCCTAATTGAGTGCATTCAAACCGAAGTACCAGAACTGCCGGAGGCTGTGCAAAAGTACGTTGAAGACGTCGATCTGGAATTTTTGCAAGCCGACTTACCCCGACTCATCAACTCGATGAAGTTGGGAGCCGATCGCATTCGCCAAATCGTCCTCTCATTACGCAACTTCTCGCGGTTGGATGAGGCCGACTTCAAAGCAGTCGATATTCACGAAGGGATCGACAGCACCCTGCTCATTTTGCAGCATCGGTTGAAATCGACGGACACTTTACCCGCCGTCAAAATTATCAAGGACTATGGCGATTTGCCTTTGGTGGAGTGCTATGCGAGCCAGCTCAACCAAGTCTTTATGAATTTGCTGAGCAATGCGCTAGACGCTCTGGAAGAACATAGCGAAAGACAACGGGCAGCGGGGCAAGCATTCATCCCCAAAATTCAGATCAAAACGCAAGATTTGGGCGATGGCCAGGTCGCAATTCACATCGTCGACAATGGCGGAGGCATGTCAGAGGAGGTCCGCAGCAAAATTTTCAATGACTTTTTCACCACTAAAGAAATAGGGAAGGGCACCGGATTGGGACTACCAATTTGTCGACAGCTCGTGGTCGAAAAACACCAGGGCCAGTTGCACTGTGAGTCTCATCTAGGTAGCGAGACGGAATTTATCATTACTATTCCGATCAAACAACTGGCAATAGAAACGGCGGCAGACGAGTCATTGCTCACGATCGCCTAGGCAGACAGCAATCATCTCAGGTCATGACACGGCGTAATGCGTCAACCAACCGTTCATTCTCTTCAGGAAGCCGCACTGCCACTCGAAAGTAGCGATCGCCCAATTCAGGAAAGCTCAAACAATCACGGATCAAAATCCGATCGCGCTGCAACAGTGTTTGCTGGAGAGCAGTGACGGAGCGATCGCACCGCACGAGCAAATAATTGGCCCGCCCAGGCAGCGGATGCACCCCCGGAATGGCCGCTAACTCCTGGAATAAGGCCGGACGGGCCTCGCCGAGCCATTGCCAAGTGCGCTGTTGAAAGTCGTGATCTTGCAATACGGTGACCGCCGCTGCTGCCAGGGCATTCACCGACCAAGGATCGCGCCACTGCTGCCATCGTTTCAGGTGCTGGGGCTGAGCGATCGCATATCCCAAGCGTAAACCTGGCAAGCTGTAAAACTTAGTGAGCGATCTCACAATTATCAGGTTGGGCCAGCGAGCAATCTGGGGAATCAAGCTTTGCTGCTCACTCGGAATCACAAAATCCATAAAGGCTTCATCCACTACCACTAGTCGAAACAGACTGAGCAAGGTTTCCAACACGGATAGCGGCATTAAGAGGCCCGTCGGGTTATGGGGGGTGTTGAGTAAGAGACCACACCGGGCTGGATCATGCATTAAGCCTTGAGTCACCACCGTTAACCAATCAATTTTGCCGCTAGCTACGGCAGTCAACGGTAATGGAATCGCTTGCTGATGGGCGGCAAAAGCGCGGAGCGATCGCCCATAATCCCCAAAGGCGGGCGTCAATAAATAAGTTGCTTCTAGGGCGGCGAGATCACGTCCGGCCCAGGTCAGCAATTCGGCGGCCCCATTGCCGGGGAGGACCCAATCCGGAGCAAGATGATGATGCTGGGCGAGCTGCTGACGGAGTTTTGCGTATTGCGGGTCGGGATACTGCGCCAACTGCAGCAAGCCATCTTGGATGGCGGCGATCGCCGATGGTGGCGGCCCCAGCGGGCTAATACTGGCGGAAAAATCGAGCAAAGCAAAGGGGGAACAGCCAGCCACTTGCGCAGCCCAAGCTAAGTTCCCCCCGTGATGCGGTCGATTATTAAACAGACTATCTGCCAACGGAATTTGAAAGGGCTTATTCAGCCACCATTTCTTTGAACTGCTTACCAGCGGAAAAAGCAGGCACCTTAGTAGCCGGAATCACCATGGTTTCACCCGTCTTGGGGTTACGGCCTTCTCGCTCTTTGCGATCGCGCCGCTCAAACGAACCAAAGCCCACGAGGGTAACTTTTTCGCCGCTCGATACCGCTTCCATGATGACATCAACTGCTGCCGTGAGAACCTTATCGGCTTCCTTTTTGGTCACCTCAGACTTCTCAGCAATCTTGTCAACCAATTCACCTTTATTCATGTCTGTGAGTCTCCTTTAGGGGGAATAGGGACTAGAGAGGGGGCGATCGCCACCCCACTAAGTGGGGCCACATCACAGCCCGGCGGCTGAAATCGCTGAAACCCCTGACATCCCGGAATTTCACTGCCCTATTCTAAGGGCAACTTCCAAAATATGGATCGTCCAAAGCTTTAATTAATGTCGTTTTCGGCGTTTTTTAACGAAAGGTAACGTAATTACAAGGGTTTGAGGCGTTGCCAAACCCACAAAAAAATGGCTAAAGCCCTTGACGCACAAAGACTATAGCCATTTAACCAGAACCAGAGAAGAATGACCTACGGGAATCAGGGTTTAGCGTTGCCGCGATCGCTCAATAATCTCTTGCACCTCATCACTCGGCGTATAGCTATAGCCAAACGCCGACTGGTCAGTGTCATCCAAAATTTCCGGCGTCAACAGCACAATCAATTCCTGTCGCTGGTTGTCGTTCACCGTACTACGGAACAAAGAACCCAAAATGGGAATGTCACCCAAAATGGGAATCTTACTCACGCTGCTGCGCTCAGTTTCTTGAATAATGCCGGAAAGAACGAGGGTTTGACCATCTCTTACCCGCACAGAGCCAGACTGCAGCTGGCGATTATTCAGCAAGAACACGGTATTACTAAAACCTGCTGAGTTAATCGTGAAAGTATCTGTCGGCGAGGTGATGCTTGGTGCAACTGATAGGGTTACGAAACCATTATCATCGATGCGATCGACATCAACCTGCAAAATCAACCCTGCCGGTTCAAAGGTCACATTGACTGATGTATTAGTGCCGCTATCAGTCGTTTCAATCGTCGTTTCCACGTCAGTCGGAACATCTTGTGTCAGTTCTACACTAGCCGTTTGCCCTTCTTGGACAATCAAGGTTGGATCAGTCAGGATCTTGGCATTACCTTCTGACACCGTGGCCTGAAGCTGAAATATAAAATCATCGACGATTGAGAATAGACCATTTCCTAGCGGACTTTGAGGGCCAATAGGCGGGCTATTGGGTAATGCTGAAGGCGTTGCTGGAGATCTTGAGCCTGCGCCAAAGTTAATTACTCCAACTCCACCAGCTTGGATGAGATCAGCGTCTCCGGCAGAGAACGAGAAACTAGTACCAAACGCATCAATGGCATTAAGGTCAACGTCAATGACTTTGAGATTGATAGCAACTTGACGGCGGCGAAGGTCTAGCCGCACAAGTTGTGCGGTGGCTAGCTGTACTAATTCAGGACTGCCTACCAGCGTAATAGAATTGGTTCTTTCTTCGGCAATCACTTGCAGCCCTCGGAAAATAGGGATGCTGTCCTGAAAGTCTGCCCGGCTCGTCTCAACCACCTCTTCAGTAGTGGTTTCAACTTCAGTCTCTGACAAACCCTGTTCAACATCGATAGCCGAAACCGTTTGGACTTCGCGCTCACGGCTAACAGCTCGCTCAGCTCCAAGACCGACTAAAAAGTTGCTGGCTTGGGGAGCATCGATTTGGTTGAGCCGTAAGGTGCGCATCACAATGTTACGCGCAGAGTTAGGCAGACTCGTCCCCACATAGATGGTGCGACCAACGCGGTTAGCCTGCAAACCAGTCACTCGCAAAACGCTGTTAAATACGTCTTGCACCGATTCATTTTCAATGTCTAAGGTAATTGGAGGACCTTCACCACTACCAGCGCTGGCGCCTTCACCTTCACCGCCGCCAGCGTCAATAAAAACGAGGTTCAAGCCAGCGGCTCGGGCGAGTAAGTTCAAGACTTCGCGCGAGGGGGCATCGCGGAGCACCAGACGGGGTACTCGTTCGGTAGTGCCCAGATCGACCGACCCAAAGCTCGGGACGGTTTCGGAGACAGCAATATCACCGACGGGCGGTGCCACGGCAGACGGTAAGAAGGGCGGCGCGGTCTGCACAGCAGGGGCATCGACAGGGACACCATCGATCACCACTTGCGGGTTGGGTACCAGCACATCCGGTTGAGGGGGCGCTGGGGTTGCTTCTTCAGTGGGTTCGGCGGTTTCAGCCTGGGCGACGGTATCTGGCTGCTCTACCGGGATGAGGACGGGCTCGTCGCTGGGAACGGTTTCGATATTGCTGGGCACCGGAGTGCTAGCTTGGGGAGCCGAACCGCTGCCATTAGTCGCGACATCGATAATGACGCCGCCGTTGGCGGAGGTACCCACGACGCTGGTGGGAACGCTGCCGTTGCCGCTGACCATCAGGCGCACACTGTTGTCATCCAGAGGCACGATCGCAATTTCTGCGATGCCAGGGGCCGGATTTTGTTGCACAAAGCGATCGCCCTCAGGCAACTGCAATTGAGTCCGCACAATGTCGGCTCGCAAAGTATTGCCCTGGTTGACGGCAAATACCTGGGGCGTATCCCCCTCTGCCGTGGCCAACACAATTTGAGCACCGCCATCAGTCGGCACAATTTCAACGCCGGTAATCACCGTCGAAGCCGCCATCACTGGGTGGGCGACAACCGCCAACAAAGTGGTGCTAGCTAAACAACTGCCATATCCTAATAATCGTTTCACAGTTCACTCTCCTCACGTAGGTTCTGGGTCTGGTTGACAGCGCCTGGGACAATGAGCGCTCGTAAAATTAGGCCATGTGGTTAGCCCTCGTCACTGGCTTCGGTCGCTTCACCCTCGGCCCCTTCTTCGCCTTCAGCGGGTTCCGGTGCAACCGGCGTAGGAGGCTCACTCGGATCGCCTAAAGGCACTAAAACTTCCATCGTGAAAGAAGTTTCGAGGGGGCGAATGCCTAGACGGTTGGCTTCCTCTTCCGAGAGGTCACCATCAATCTCAGAGGCCTCTTGGTTAAAGTCTCGAATAATCAGCAAGGGCTCTAACCGCTCAAGGTTATACAGAATGCTCTGAGTCTGATTGAACAAGGCGCTAAAGCTAACTTCCACGATTTGCCGTTCGAGCTTGCCTGAGAGTTCGGCACCGTATTCTTCCCCGACAATTTCTGGTAGTCCCAGCGGATCAAACGATGACAGTTCTGAGGTGAACAGCGATCGCTGCACGACGGGATCGTCAGCAATTTCTTGAAAAATCCGATTAATTTCGGTGTTGTTAAAGCCTAAGGAGGCCAGCTCAGCCGATTGGGCTTGGGTCAAATTGCCTGCGATCGCCCCCGCGATCGCGGCATTACTTTTCTCAATTTGCTGGTTAGTATCGAGCAACAACGTATCAAAGCTGTTGGGATCTCCCAGGAGGCTGTAAATGCCTTCTCGCTGCGAAATCACGCGATCGAGCTCGGCTTGCACCTCTTCAATTTGGCGCAGACTCTCAGCCTGATTGGCCAGCGTGTCCTCTTTTTCCTCAATGCGTTGCTCAAGCTCGGTAAGCGTATCTTGCACCGGGCTCACCAGTCGCGTAAATAAGAAAACCGCACCACCGACGCCGAGCACCGCCAACGCAATGCCTTGAACTTTAGGAGTTAGCTCGATGCCAAAGACCGTCGGATAACTCGGGCCTTCTAGTTCTTCCGCGTCCTCAACAGGGACGAAATCATCAGAAAAAGTCATGGTGTTTCGATTACTCCTGAATCACGAAGGGCACGGATACGAGTCGCCAAGCCCACTGCCCCTTGACGGTCTAAAACGTCGAGCAAGTCTTCTGAGGGCACGTCGGTAAAGTTGCCTGACAGAGTAAAGTCCACCAAAATCTCGGGTCGATTGGGCGGCGAATTGGGACACACCCCTTGAACTTGGGGATCTAACAGCTCATCTTGCCGGGTCGATTCGTCGATAGTGACGCTGCTGGCATTGAGCAAGGGCGATCGCTGCAAGGTCAACAAAAAGTCATTGACATCGTTAAAAGAACAGGCCACTCCCGCAATTTCAACGCCCCCAGTGACGGGCGGCGGCGTACCGGATTCCTCAGTTGCTCCCTCAGCCGTCGGAGGACCGGGTAGGGTGGTGCCTGCCGTTTGCGAGACCGAGACAATTTGAATGCGGGCCGGGGTGCGATCGCGCAACTCCTTCAAAAAGGCCGACCAGGGGCGAATCTGGTTAAACACATTCACGAACGCCTGATTCTCCGCCTCTACCAGCGCAATCTGCTGCTGCACGGTCTCAATTTGCTGCAGCTGACTTTGAATCGTCGCAATTTGCTGATCGAGTTCCGCTTCCCGCGCCTCTAAACGACTAATCCGCTGCTGCAACAAGAGCCAATATCCCCCGACCAGGCCCAAAGCGGCCACCGCCACCAACAAACCAATGAGTAGCGGAGTCCGACTCCCGGCTGGAGCAGCCGCTTGGGCGGTACGAGCAGAGGCCTCAACCGGCCGAATCTCGCGATCCTTTAGAAAATTAATATCTAAGCCGTACATCGATTAAACCTCTCTGAGCCCAAGACCAATCACCGTCGCCAAACCAGGTCGCTCCTCTTCTTCAATCTCTTCTGCCAGCTCTAAGGACAACGCCGCCACCGGATCAACCTGGCTAGCGGGCAAACTCAGGCGCTGAGCAAAAAACTCATCCAACTGCCCGATCGCCGCTCCCGACCCCGCTAGCAATAACTGCGCAACTTCCATGTCTTCCGCTTGATTGAGATAAAAATCAATCGAGCGCCGCAGCTCATCCGATAGCTCTCCCAAAATCCGCAGCATGGCCGCAGTCCCTGGATTCGAAGCACCGCCAGAAATCGGCTGGGGCGACCCCACAGTATCCATCGGCGTTGTCGGCACCGTCATCCCTTTGAGCAAATCAGTATTGCGCGAGGGCGGCAAATTCATCGCTCGACTCAGCGCTCCTTGAATCTGAAAAGTCCCAATCGGCACCGACCGAGAGAAATGTGGAATCCCATCCACGACAATGGAAATTTCAGTGCTTTCAAACCCGATATCAACAATAGCGGCAGCCTCTTGAGGAGTGAACTGTCGCAACTGATCCCGGATGGTGCGAATCAGCGCAAAACTTGAAGTTTCCAAGACTGCCAGATTAATTCCGGCCTGCTGAAAAGTCTCGACATAACTGTCCGTAACTTCTTTACGCACCGCCACTAACAGAACTTGGACTTTTTCAATCCCATCTTCATCGACAAAAAAGCCAAGCTTTTGATAGTCAACATCCGCTTCTTCCCGCGGAAAAGGCAAATACAAACTGGCTTCTTGGTTCAGCACCATTTCCCGCAGTTCGTCTTCATCCAACTCCGAAGGCACCGGAATAACGCGGGTAATCGCTCGCCCTGGAATCGCAGTTGTGGCGTATTTCACCTTAATACGGCTATCGGCCAGCCCTGTCTGAATGGCCTCGGCGACTGCCGGAGAGTCAATAATTTGCCCTTCTTGAAATGCACCTTCTGGCAATTCCACCGAGGTTCTCGTCTCAAGTTTGAGCTTTTGCCCCTGTTTGCGTACCCGGGCAAGATTGACTCGCTCAGGCGTAAGCTCAATGCCTACACTCTGACGCTTAGATGAAAATAGGGACTGAATGATATTCACCGCCGTCTCCGTTTATGCCTTCGTTATCCATAACGAATGATCAGCAATCCTCCATGACTGCACATGCAAGATGGAGATTCACCAAAATTGTGCTGACGTATGGTACACAATTTAAGTCAGAATTGCCACAGCAATAAACAAGATACAAACCGTAAGAAACGAGCGGTCAATTAGAGGGTAATCACCGTGTTCAGTGGCCACGCTCAAAGGCCTCTCGCAGTGGCTGTTCTCCAACGTATAAGCTGAGCAACACCAACGAGGTTGGGCACCGTTTTGGTCAGGCAAACTGTCTTTTTCCTGTAGACCATTGCGCTAACTTAATTTGATCAGTCTCCACCAAATCAAGTGAAATCACTGCACCCGATATGCTGAGTCGCTATTCGAATAGGCGACCCGAAGAATGATGTTCGGCTCGCGTCTAAACGACTCATTTTTACCTGACCAATCACGTCGTAAATACGAATGGATTAGTCAGTTCACCTGAGATGTTACACACAATTTTCAAAAGTGAACCATTTAATATAGAAAAAATCTGCAAAAATCTGAGATTTAAACGTCTATTGGTGTGAGGTAAGAAGCAAAACTGTGGCACAAGAAGCGGGTACAACTTGGGGAACGCCTACCTTGGCAGGGGCAAAACGCTTGCTACTGCTGGGGTCTGGGGAGTTAGGGCGCGAGGTCGCCCTCGAAGCGATGCGCCTGGGCTGGGAAGTCATCGCGGCAGACGCCTATGCCCATGCGCCAGCGATGCAGATGGCCCATCGTTTTCATGTCATCGATATGCTGGATGGCGATCGCGTGCGCCAATTGATCGAACAAGAAAAACCCGATTTGATCGTGCCAGAGGTGGAGGCGATCGCCACCGACACGCTAGTCGCGCTGGAAGCGGAAGGCTGGACCGTCGTCCCCACCGCCAAAGCCACGCGACTCACCATGAACCGCGAGGGCATTCGTCGCCTCGCCGCCGAGGAACTCCAACTGCGCACCTCCCCCTATCAATTTGCGGGCACGCTGGCGGAGTATCGCGCCGCCGTCGAGGCCATTGGGTTGCCCTGCGTGGTGAAGCCCATCATGAGTTCATCCGGTAAAGGCCAAAGCTTAGTGCGATCGCCCGAAGACATTGACGCCGCTTGGGACTACGCCTACAGCGCTGGACGCGGCAAAGTCCAGCGCGTCATCGTCGAAGGCTTCATCGAATTTGAAACCGAAATTACCCTGCTCACGGTGCGCGCCCAAGACGGCACCTTCTTTTGTCCCCCCATTGGGCACCGCCAAGAAGACGGCGACTATCGCGAATCTTGGCAGCCCTGCGGCCTACATCCCGACACCGTGGCCGAATGTCAGCGGGTCGCTGGCCAAATCACCGACGCCCTTGGCGGGTGGGGCCTCTTTGGCGTGGAACTGTTCATTGCCGGGTCGCCCGATCAGCCTCAAATGGTGTATTTCAGCGAAGTCAGTCCGCGCCCCCACGACACGGGTATGGTGACGATGGTCAGCCAAAACATGTCGGAGTTTGAGCTCCATGTCCGCGCCATTACCGGCTTGCCCATCGGCCAGATTGAACTATTGCAACCAGGTGCGTCGGCGGTGATTCTCGCTCCCGGCTCGAGCAATCAGCCTCGCTATGCCGGGGTGGCTGAAGCCCTCAGCGTGCCCACCAGCAAAGTCCGCCTCTTTGGTAAACCTCGCTGTCACCTCAACCGCCGCATGGGCGTGGCGCTCGCTCTGGGCGATTCCGTCGAGGAGGCCAAGGAAAGAGCGATCGCCTGCGCCAGCAAAGTGCAAGTTTTGCTTTAGGCTTTTAGGTGGCCTGTTAGTGCAGAGTTAAGCACTGCGATCGCCGCACTCGGCCCCTCACACTCAACCGCATCTGCCCTCTCATCCACCCATTCCCCGACTCCACCATGTCCACCCTCCCCCGTTTCTGGAAACGTTTTGGCCTGCTCATGCTACTGGGCGTGCTGATGAGTTGGCTGATCAGCTGCGGCAATCCCTCAGCCACCTCCGAGTCCAGCGCCGACGGCTCCCAAGAGGTGGAGTTTTGGACCATGCAGTTGCAGCCCGATTTCACCGACTATTTCAACGAGCTGATTGCCAACTTTGAAGCGGAGAACCCCGGCATCACCGTCCGGTGGATCGATGTGCCCTGGGGCGATATGCAAAGCAAAATTCTCACGGCAGTGTCCGCCGGGACCGCCCCTGATGTGGTGAATTTGAACCCCGATTTCGCGTCGCAACTCGCGAGCAAACAGGCGTGGTTGCCGCTGGACGATCGCATCTCGCCAGCAGAAAAATCGCTGTACCTCGATAAGATTTGGCAAGCCAATACCCTAAATGGCGAGAGCTTTGGGTTGCCGTGGTATCTCACCACCCGCGTCACCCTATACAACACAGAGTTGTTTGAAGCAGCGGGCATCACCGAGCCGCCGACCACCTATGAGGAATTGGCCACCGCCGCTCAGCAAATCAAAGACGCCACCGGCAAGTACGCCTTCTTTATCTCCTTTGTGCCCGAAGATGCGGCTGACGTGCTGCAATCCTTTGTGCAAATGGGCGTACCGTTGGTGGATGACCAGGGCAACGCGGCCTTCAACACCCCCGAGGGCAAAGCGGTATTTCAATACTGGACGGATCTGTATCAGCAAGAACTCTTGCCTCGTGAAGTGTTGACTCAAGGTCATCGCCGCGCCGTGGAACTGTATCAAGCAGGCGAAACGGCCATCCTCGCGTCTGGGGCCGAATTCCTCAGCACGATTGAAAACAACGCGCCAGATATCGCCGCCGCGACCGCCAGTGCCCCCCAAATTTCTGGGGAGACCGCTAAGAAAAATGTCGCGGTGATGAATTTGGTGATTCCCCGCTCTACCGACGCGCCCGAGGCGGCCTTGAAGTTCGCCCTCTACGTCACGAATGACGCCAACCAGCTGACCTTTGCCAAAGCGGCCAACGTACTGCCTTCGACCACGCAGGCGCTCTCCGACAGCTACTTTACCGAACCGCCAACCGATGCCGAACCGGTCACCCTGGCGCGCTCCGTCAGTGCCGGACAGATGGCCGATGCCGAAGTTTTGATCCCCGCGATGGAAGATGTCAAAACCTTGCAAAAGGCCATTTATACCAACCTGCAAGCGGCCATGCTGGGCCAAAAAACCGTGGATGAAGCCGTCGCCGATGCGGCGGCTGAGTGGGATGCCCGTTAGCGTCATCCTTACGCTGCTCTTGCTGGCTTTCCGCGTCCTGCTTGCCTGCTTCCCTAAAGGCTCGGTTGGCGGGCAGTCGGCACCGCAAATTTTGCTGTCGATTTCCCTGCTCTCGGCTTAGGACCGTGGCGATCAGGGTCGGTGTCTCACGGCTGGGTAATCCAGGGGGGCGATCGCGCGGCCATTTACCCGATGGATTCAATCATCGCGGCGAATCCCAAGAAAATAAGTGCGCTTGCCGCTAACCGCAGCCACCAATCCGTCACTAAATGCAGCACCCAGAGCGCAAAGCCCGCCGCTTCGAAGAGGCTCGCCAACACACAGAACACCGCGAGCCCAAAACTCAAGAGAAAAAAGTATTTGATAAATCGACAGACCCAGCGAAACAAGCGACTGTGATGGCGCATGGTGAAATATCCCAGTGACGAGGTTTCTGCAACTCAAAAGCCGTGCAACTCGCGTTAGCAAACTCTAAATTTCCTTGGTTTCTACTCTGTCCTGAGGGAAGGCGATCGCCAATCTCTTGATCGATGTCAATAGTCGATAGCAGCGATCGATATCGAAAACTAGATAGCGCCGCTTAAACGGCTTGACTAACATGGCCTATAGCTCTCAGCCATGGAGGCTTTCAGTGCATGGAAAAACTAAAGCTGACATCTTTGGAGGAAGCCATCATGCTGGCGATCGTGCATCAACCCCGCTATGGACAAGACATTGTTGAGGTGGTGAGCGCCGCCAGCCAAGGCGAGTACCAAATTGGATGTGGCACGTTATATCCAGCGCTGAAACGCTTATCCCAGCGAGGCTTTATTCAAGCCCACAAGCGACAAGAAAACTTAGCCGTGCGCAACGGTCACAGTCGTTGTTATTACGAAGTAACAACCGTCGGTCGTGACATGCTGCTGCGGATTGAATCCATTCGCGACCAAATCAAAAGTCAGAGTCAAATCCACGAAGCGCTGACCTAAATCTGGCTGACTGAGTCAATGTCCTTGGGCGGCTTGGTTCGCCGCAAAGGGTGCCTGGTATCGGCTATGAGCTTTGATTTTCAAGAACTTCGTTTCAAGTAGGCATATTATGTTTGTTGAGATTGTCGAAAATGCAGCCAAAGTGCTCGTACTGGAAGTCATTCGTGATGAAGCGTTAGGCGACTTTTGGGAAATTGACAATCAATTAAAACAGGATGGCCGATCGCGATTGTGGCGGTTAATCCAATCCTTACGGTATTTTTGCGCCCTGATTAAAGCTTCAGGCATGATTTTGATTGAAGAAGCCTGGACTCGGTGGCAGGGACAGCCCCCCGCCGACTGCACCACAGAACCGCTGCAGGCAACGGAGGACTATGAAGGCAATACTCTGACCACCGAAGAGTTTCATCAGGTCAAGCAGTATTGCGCGACTCGCCGTTTGTATGGGTTAGGACTGAGTCGCAAACTGTTGGGACTGCCACAAAATCTCTCGTCTTACTGGCTACGGCAGGCCGATCGCGTGATCGACCAAAGCTTGGCCCAAGGGCAAAAAGTGATCGACGCCGAGGCGATCGCCAATAGCTTCATGCTGAGCAGCCTGATTCGTCAGGTTGAGTCCGTGCCGCCTCACAGTGTCGATGTGCAGACATTTCACCACTGGGTCGAGCAAATCACGCTGGATGAGTCATTTTTAGACCGTTACGTGCTGTTTGATGAGCAGTTCTATAAACGCCAATTGGTCTGCCGCACCTGGTCACTGGTCGTTTACGTCATTAGCTGGATGCCGGGGCAAGAGGTCGGTGTGCATCATCACGGTCTGGCTCTAGATGCCATTCAGGTTATCCGAGGTGAGATGACCCATTGGTTTGTCCCTCCAGATCATTGGGAGGAAAATGTCCCATTTGAAGGGTTTGAGCCTGCTCGTCGCTATGAAGGACCTTCAGAGATTTACCGAGCGGGGGATGTGGTCGCGATTGATCGCCGCCATGGCCACCAAATTGCCAACCGCTCTGATCAACCGTTGGTCACCCTCCATTTCCGGTTTGGTCACCCGCCAGAAGATAAGCACTGGCGCTCGACCAATGACACCGAAATGTTTGTCTGGAATCAAACTGAAGGCTGTTTTGACTTGATCCCTCCCAATATGGGGCGCTGTACACCATCGCGACTATAGCTGGCACAATGCCTGGCTCGCCGTTATCGACAACCACCTCCCCCCACAATCGTGGCCCTATGATCTACGGCGAGATGCATCCCAAGCAGAGTCAAAGTTGTTCAGGATCAACGCCCAAGTCTCGCAGTTTTGCCGCCAGTTGGTCAGCGCGATCTCGCTCTTGCTCAGCTTGTTGCTGTGCCTGTTCAGCTTGTTGTTGCGCTTGTTCAGCTTGCTTCCGTGCTTCTTCCGCTTGTTCGCTGCTCCATAACAGGAGATTACCGTCAGCATCCCACCAGCGGAGCCAGTGCGTAGTCGTGCCCAAGCGAGTGCCCTGCCAAATGCCCAAAAAGAGCTGCATCTCTGGGAGCCAAAAACGCCCCTGGGCATCCGGCTCAGTCGCTTGATAGGTCTCACCCTCTAGCCGAAAGACTTGGAGCGTTACTGAAGCCGGGTCAAATAATACGTAGGTGGGTACCTGCAAAATGCGCTGGTAAAAGAACAGCTTGCCGTATGGGTAAACCGGACGGACAGAATATTCGCCCGTTTCCGTTTCTGACAAAAACTCCATCACGATCGCGACTGCAGCGCCTTCGGCATGGGGGGTATAGCTGCGGCGAATCACCGACTCCGCCACGGGTTGCACCTGAGGCACGTAAAGCCAATCGGGAGCCTTGACAACGGTTTTGCCCGCCACCGTTGCGACCAACCCAAAATTAGACGCAATCAGCATCTCAGGCCGAATCCATCCCGCTGCCCCCAGCGCATCAGTGAGAGCAGCAGCTAAGAGCGGTTGCTGGAGATTTTCCACAGGATCATCTGGTAACACGTAGTCATCTGGCAGGGGTTCCCACTGAATGTCTAGGTCTTGATGGGCCAGTATCGGCACTGTGGGAAGTTGAGCAACCATAACGATTTTGAACCCGCTGCAACATACTTGTCTGCATTATGGCGCAGGGCCACACCCACCGGGCGCGATCGCTTTCCCGTCCGCCACATCAACACAACCAATGTCATCGATAGAGAGATTATGAGGCCCTACAGCCCGACCGGGTCAGGCTTTACGCTAGGGTGAATTGTGGTTTGGAAGTGCGCGATCGCCGCCTGTTGGCCAGCGCTTGCCCTACTCTCTGCGCCCATTTTGCCTGGGTTGCCCAGTGCGACAAAACGATGTCCTCAACTGCTCCAGTGTCTGACGATCTCGCGGTTTTTGATGCGGTGCCCGATGCGACAGTTCCGGGCCATATTCAAGAACGACGCGCGATCGTATTTCTCATCCTGTCGGGCCTCTTTCTCGGCACGCTCGGCATGTTGAATATTCTGGGCATCAGCCGCTTTGTCAAAATCTTTAGCTATCACGGGCTCGATATCACCGTGGCGGTAGGCGCACTCCCCTATCCCCTCACCTTTTTGTGTACCGATCTGTTGTCAGAGCTGTATGGGCAGCGACGGGCCAACCAAGTTGTCTGGGTGGGGCTGCTGTTGAATGTTTGGGTCTTTTTCATCGTGTGGTTAGGGGGCGTATTGCCCGGGTTCGAGGCCACTGATCCCGCCACCGGCGAAATTGTGCGCGACGCCGCCGATCGCCTGCCCGTCTTTTTTGAGATTCGCGCCCTCACCTTTGGCACCGTCTTTGCCTCAATGTGTGCCTACCTCACCGCCCAGTTCGTCGATGTCCAGCTCTTCCACTTTTGGAAAAACCTAACCCAAGGCAAATATTTATGGTTGCGCAACAACGGCTCCACGCTGCTGAGCCAACTGGTCGATACGTCTGCCGTGGTCCTGATCACCCATTTTTTTGCGGGGGTGCTGCCCATTGATCCCGCTCAAGCTCTGTGGCCGCAACTCTTTCTATTTATTGCCTACGGCTACGCCTTCAAGCTCGTGGCTGCGCTACTCGACACCGGGCCATTCTACGCTTGCGTCTATGGCCTCTCAAAATATCTGTGGATTGAGTCGCCGGTATTCGCCACGCCCTCCCAGCCGCAGGCAGATGACGCCTCGTAAAGAGCCATTCGAGAACGTTGGATGGTCACCATCGCGCCGAGTCTAGGCCGACATCTCATCAGCCCCAATCCCGCCCATGTCGTTAACATCATCCCAAGAAAGTTAGGCGACGGATGCAGCAACCGGGACACAGTAAGGCATAATCAAGCAGAACTTGGTCTAGTGCGGCGATCGCTGTACCGGCCTGAGCCGTAGTAGACTTTTCGCAGACATCCACTCGACGTTTTATGACCCGCGTTGTTGTACTGACCTCTGGCAAAGGTGGCGTTGGCAAAACCACTTGCACCGCCAATTTGGGCATGGCCCTGGCCCAACAGGGACAGCGCATTGCTGTGATTGATGCTGACTTTGGGTTGCGCAATCTTGATTTGCTGCTGGGCCTCGAAAACCGCATTGTCTTTACCGCTTTAGACGTGTTGGCGGGCGATTGTCGGCTTGAGCAAGCCCTGGTCAAAGATAAGCGTCAGCCCAATTTGGCATTGTTGCCCGCCGCGCAAAACCGCTCGAAAGAGGCGATCACACCCGAACAAATGATCGAACTGGTGTCGAAATTGTCAGCCGCTGGATTTGATTTTGTCTTCATCGACTGTCCGGCAGGCATTGAAGGCGGCTTTCGCAATGCGATCGCCGCAGCCAAAGAAGCGATCGTCGTCACCACCCCCGAAATTTCCGCCGTTCGTGATGCTGACCGCGTCATCGGCCTGCTCGAAGCCAACGACATTAAAACGAAACGCCTGATCATTAATCGACTCAAACCAGCCATGGTGCAAGAAGACCAAATGATGTCAGTGCAAGATGTCCAGGATATTTTGGCGATTCCCCTGTTAGGCGTCATTCCCGATGATGAGCGCGTCATCGTCTCCACCAACAAAGGCGAACCCTTAGTTTTAGAGAAAAAACTTTCCCTCGCGGGGGTCGCTTTTTCCAACGTGGCACGACGGCTCCTGGGAGAAAAAGTCTCTTTCCTCGATCTTTCCGCGCCCCACGACGATTTATTTTCCCGCGTTCGTCGGTTATTTCGGGGTTAAACTTGTGGCGCTGAATGACCCAACTGTCTTTGCGAATTGCCCATGTTGAGTGAACTGTTAGATCGACTCTTAAATCGCGATCGGACTGAAACTAGCCGATCAGCGGTCAAACGTCGATTGCAATTTGTCCTAGCCCACGATCGCACCGACCTATCACCCGAAATGGTCGAAAAAATGCGGCAAGAAATCATTGAAGTCGTGTCGCGCTACGTCGAAATTGACACCGATGGCCTCGAATTTGCCCTCGAAAATGACGATCGCATGACCGCATTGATTGCCAATTTGCCGATTCGACGCATTCGGTCACAGCCGGAAGCCAGCCCAGACACAGCCACTGAGTCTGCCACCGCAACCAACTCAACTGCCGCTAACGACGCCTCCACACCCACTGTTGATACGCCCATTGAGTCCTAGCCCATGTCGTCGTTGCCTGCCCCTAGCCCTGCGGATCTGACGGCACTCGCCGCCACCGTCTCGGCTTTGCATTTAAACGCGATCGATCGCCACATCTTCATCTGTGCCGACCAGACAAAACCCAAGTGCTGCGACAAAGCCGCGAGCCTCACCGCTTGGAACTACCTCAAGCAGCGCCTCAAAGAGCTGGGCCTCGATACCCCCAGCCCAGAGCGGCCCACCTGCACCTTTCGCACCAAAGCCAACTGCCTGCGCGTCTGTCAGCAAGGCCCCATTTTGCTGATATATCCCGAGGGGGTTTGGTACCACAGCGCTACGCCTGCTGTCATTGAGCGCATTATTCAAGAGCATCTGCTCAACGGCCAGGTCGTCAAAGACTACGTCCTCGTGACCCATGCCCTACCCGTCGTTGCAAACACCGTCGAGACTCCGTAGAATTGCGGGGCCGCCAACGTCTGAAAGGGACTTTTTACGTTCCATCCGGACGTAACTTAACGATACAAAGTCAGTAAATTCAGTAATTTTTCGCGTTGTACGTAGCGGATCCCGTGAGAATGGGTAACCTGTAAGAGCATTAACAGACATCACATTTTTACGTAAGCAGGTCAGCATGAAAGACGGAAATGCGGGGGATCAGAAGACATTACTGCTCATTGATGATGACCCCAACTTGATCTTGCTAGTGAAGGACTATCTAGAGTTTCGTGGCTACAGTGTCATCACCGCAGAAAATGGTCGTGAGGCGCTTGACGTCCTAAATGGCAACAGCCCCGACATGATCATTTGTGATGTCATGATGCCTGAGATGGATGGCTACGCCTTTGTCGAGCACGTCCGCGACAATCCCGAAACCGAGTGGATTCCGGTACTGTTCCTCTCCGCCAAGGGGCAAAGTCAAGACCGTGTCAAAGGTCTGAATACCGGGGCTGACGTTTACATGGTCAAGCCGTTTGAACCCGAAGAGCTGGTCGCTCAAGTTGAGTCATCCCTTAAACAAGCGTCTCGCCTGATTCGTCAACAGTCGCGCGGTGGCTCTACGACACCCACCATCAGCGTGCCCTTTGATGTCGAACTCACCCCGACTGAACTTAAAGTCGTTCAGTTCGTGGCTCGGGGCATGGCTAACCGCGAAATCGCTGAAGAGCTGCAAGTCAGCCAACGCACGATCGAAAGCCACGTCAGCAATATGCTCGGCAAAACCGGACTCCATAACCGCACGGAGTTGGCGCGGTGGGCGATCGAAAATAGCAAGGCGTAATTGATTTTCTCCAAAATTTTCTCTGATATCGGACAGCGAGTTTGATATGCTAGTTGTCCAGTGTGCTGGTGTAGCTCAGTTGGTAGAGCTGCTGATTTGTAATCAGCCGGTCGCAGGTTCGAGTCCTGTCACCAGCTTTTCTCTGAAACCCCTGAAGCTTAAGGCTTTGGGGGTTTTGCATGTCCACCCATATAAGCGTTTTGAGCCCCCCTTGGGGTGCTCATAGCTACGCATTTCTACACAAACCTACTTATGGATGCGCGAAAATAGGCATGAATTTAGCACAAGATTTAGCACAATGCCTCGACCGGCTGATTCACCCGAAGAGATTAATGCTCGCCTCAAAGAGGCTGGCATCCGGCTTAAAGTGGAAGCAAGATCACAAAAGCTTTCACTTCGCGGCACCTTCCCACCGAAACCAGGGCAAACAAAACCCAGGCAAACTTACCTTGCTCTTGGAATTGATGACACTCCGTATGGCTTAAAAACCGCAGAGCTTAAAGCTCATGAGGTATGGGCACAGATAGGGCGGGGGACGTTTGACTGGCAAGACTGGATAATGACTGACCTGGATACCTGTGGAGCCTGGATAGAGCGGTACAAGCGTCACTGGTTCGCTATCAATGGCAATACTCCAGCGACCCAGAAAAAATGGCACCGTGGGGAGTGGCAAATGGGCCTTCGTTGGTTACCCAGTGACAAGAAACTCTCCGCCAAGATTCTCAAAGAGACAGTCTCTCATCGCCCTCCTGATAGCCGCGCTAGGCAACTCTGTGTGCAGATACTCAACCGTTTTGCTGAGTTTGCCTCATTAGACGTAAACCTCAATCAATACCGAGGTAAATACACTCGTCGGGTAAATGCCCTCGATATCCCGCCGGATGATGAGATAGCAAAAATTATTACCACCATCGAGAATCCACAGTGGCGTTTAGTGGCAACTCGGATGACTATCTATGGACTAAGGGACCATGAGTGTTGGTTCTGTGTCATCAACCCAAAACCTCCCTACGATTGTCAGGTACTGGAGGGAAAGACAGGGCCGCGTGATGGGGTCATGCCGTTTTACCCAGAGTGGGCACAGCAGTGGGAGCCCTGGAAAGGGACTCTTCCCAAGGTGACCGATAAGGTCGGCGATCGCGCCATCTATGGTGAGCGCACTGCTAGGGCATTTAAGCGTCTCAAGATCCCATTCACGCCCTACACCCTGCGTCACGCCTGGTGCATTCGCGCCTCGGTAGTCTTTAAGCAGCCAATCCCGGTAAGTGCTGCAATGGCTGGTCACTCAGCTGACCTGCATCTTCGCACCTACAATCGGTGGATCAAAGCAGCGCAAAGCCTTGAAGCCTATAAGGAAGCCATTGAGAAGGGACCCAAGGCTCCTGGGGTCTAGAAATATTGGGAAGATCGAAATGCCTCTTTACCAAAAGGAATACCCCCATGTCCCCTCAAACCCTCGGCCTCATTATCGGTGGGCTCTTTCCAGCCATCTTTTTTGGACTCTCGGCTGTCTTTTCCCGCCCAGCGACTCAGATCGGCATCAGTACCGGTTTTTATCTCACGATTAATGGTTTAGCGATCGCAACGGTAGGGCTGCTCTTTTGCCTTGCTTTGCCTGAGAGGGCGTTATCGTTTCGCTCGGGATTCTTTACGGTGCTTGTTGGCAGTTGCTGGGCGCTTGCTGCTGGTATGGTGGCGATTGCTCTCACCAACTACGGAACTCCCATCGCGCGATTGGTTCCCCTCTACAACATGAACACCTTGGTCGCCGTCATAATCGGGCTCTTTGTCTTTTCTGAGTGGCAAGATGTCAACTCGATAAAGCTTCTCATCGGTGCCTTGCTGATCGTAGTTGGCGGGTCCCTCGTCGCCACCTCATAGAATCATTTTTTGCTGACTGTGGAAGCATTGTCTTGTTCGGCCAAATCCTTACGAGCAGGCCACTCCTCGTAGCCGCTGCCAAAAAAGCAGGGTAGGGGAGTGACCTGCAAGAGCTACTTTGAGTCTTTGTGTCCTTCTAGCTCAGCGAGTCGCTCCTTTATCAACACTCGAAGCTTTGCCGCTAAGGGCAGTTCACTCCAAGCCACATCATCCCGGCATGACTCGACCGCTTCTCTGAGATCACTCACGTCAATTGAAATCCTGTCCCGCTGCGTCACTAGAAACCATTGAGATACAAAATCCTCACTCATCGTATCTCTCTAAGCCTCGTATTAAGAAAAATGAGCAATTGGCATAAGGTGGCATCCACTGGCTTCCAAAAAGATAATATAGGTTCCATGCGGGGGACGAGTATCAAACTTTCCCCGGTGGTGGAGGAGATGGCTACGAGGTAGTTTCCGCTCTATAAGGAAGGTATGTCTTATGTCTGAATCCCAGAAACTAACCGTGATCTTGAGCCCCTGTAACAGTGGCATGTGTCCGACGCTCTACTCTGATGAAACAGGGAATGTGTTTGTTCAGGGCCAAAAGCTTTCTTCCCAGACGAGAGAGACGATTTCAGTCTCTGATGATGAGGAAGTAGTGCAAATTGCACCTGAGATACTTTCGTATCTGAAGGCTTTCTAGAAAGTTGGCGATCCAGCATCTATTCTGCAAAAAGCCCTAGGCGATATGACGCTTGGGGCTGTTCAATTTTTACGGCTCTTCGAACAGAAGCTTGGTCTCTACAAAGTGCCGAAAATCCTCAGAATGAACTGATCGCATCTTCTTCCAGTGGGACCGTATCGATGGATAAGCAAAGACATCCCGTGCATCCCGCGTAAACCCATCAAAGTGGACACCGCTAATGATCCCGTTCTTAAAATTTAGAAAACCTATGAGAACCTGATTTACGAGAAATTCGCTGACTTTCTGTAACTCCCAATCTTTCAGGTCAAGCCCATTGGCCTGAGTAAAGGCCTCACGAAGCGTTGGGTTATTGAGAATGCCAAAGAAGAGGTCCCGATGGGCATCAATGACTGAGTGCTGCGCCTGGCTGTAGCCACTTGCGATCTGATGTCTTACCTGATCGAGCAGAATAGTGACCGTCCTGCGAGTCGAAATCCAAAGAAGGATATTGGCTACGGTCGTTACGAAGGTAAAGACGACCATGATGAGCGCAGTTAAGTCCGCAATGGATAGGTTCATGACCATGGGAAAGTTGACCCTTAAGCGATCGCAGCAACTTTTCAACTATTACTTTGTAGAGAGATGGTAAGACCGATGCTGCAGGACATTCAAAACTTTTCTCTTGAACCGGGTCATATTTCCTGGAATTTTACCGAATCAACGCAATTAGAACGGGTAGAAAGAGTCCTGCTTTGGGTCAACGTGTCATGCAGGGTACACGGCCTAAAGGTTTTACTCCTGGGCAAGACCACACAAGCCTTTCCTTGCAGGAGAATCCTGAAGTTGAGAGGTCATTGTTGCTATGGAGGACGCAGGTTATTCGCTTTCTGAAGGTGAGCTTTCCCAATTTACGGGTACCTCACAGTACTATCAGCACCCACTTGGTGTGCTGATTACCGATGGGGTGCACTACATGGCGGAACGGGGCAGAGCGTACTGGCTCATCGATGTGATTGCCATCTGGCAGTTACATCCGAGGATTTATCAAGATCCGATGCTCCAGCAGATTCAGTTCTGGACGTTGACGGTCAACGACGATCGCTCAGCGCAGCTAATCTGCGAGCGGGATTCTGAGGACATTGTCGTCACGCAAAGGATCCCGTTCACTGACTTTCCGCTCAAAAAGCTACGGCTTTACTTTCAAGATGGAGTGATTCTGCTGCCCTCGGAGTACTAAGCGAGTCTCACAGGCGACAGTTCATGCAGGTTCGTTGAGGTGATTCTTGGCGTTTCTCTGCATGACAGATTGGCTTTAGGAATTCGGTGACTAAACCTTGAATAAGATCTGTGATCTTCTCCCGGTATCAAACTTAAGCATTTGGCAGCCAGCAACACAATTAGGTATGGATGAACAGTTTCTCTAACATCTGCTTTACCGGAAATTCAAAAAAATAATGGTCTCCGTAAATTTCACGAGAAAAAGTTAATGGTTCCCAGGGATTATACGGATGCAATGAACTTCACTTGAATAATTTCATGCGTGTGCGAGAAATTATCACTCAGCGGTTACACCGTTGTCATACAGGATGGAGCATTCAGAGCTTTTCTTCCAGGAACCCCATGGTTCTTTGATTCCTGGCGTACCCGATCCCTCTGACCTAACGAATATTGGTGAGGTGAAGAGCTACCAGTCGGGTGCTATCGGTACTTCAGAGGAGTATTGGGGTATTTCGGGTACTGAAGGATCGACATTATTTCCATACCTGGAACCACGCAATCATGCAGGGGCATCCTATCATGCCCTCAATGAGTTAGCTCTACTGAAAGGCAACTCGGTACATACTCAAGACCTCCATCTACCGTCAGCCAATAGCCCCTTCACGATCTCTCCATCTTCGAATGAGGATTGGTTGACTCATGGTGGTTTGAGCGAAGTCCTCGTCATACCTGGCAGTCCAGATGATGCTGTGACTGTCACCTTTGAGTGGACTGAACGAGAGGCAGCATATAACAACGAAGTGGTTTTTTTCCTGATTGATGAAAGCGCCACCATCGGTGAACTCTCCCCTGATGAAGTCGGGTACGCCTTATCGGCTCTTACCTCCGATACGCAACAGGTAATTTTTTCTAGCGGTGAAACCGTTGGGGCTAAAAAAACATTTACGTTTAATGGGGGCGATCGCCTCGCGTTTTATCTAGTTCAAGATCAATCAACTGAAACCTGGCTGGAAAAGAACGCTGAGAATCAGCTGGGCAAGCGACCACAAGCGTTCTTCTCCCTAAACGATGCAAATCCAGATGATTTTGACCACCTTAAGACGCAAGCCCTTACCGATGGAGCATGGCGCTTTGCGTGGGAAGATCTGACCGGTGGTGGAGATCGCGATTTTGATGATGTGGTCTTTGAGGTCTCCCTCGGGGCTGCAGAGCCACCTCACTCGTCAGATGGATTCCTAGAAAAAACTCCAGGTGAGTCAGGACAAGCGGTCTCAGCCCGTTTCTACTGGACCGAAAGAGAAGCAGGTTACAACAACGAATTAGGTCTTTTCTTAGTCGATGACGCCGAAGGGCGCATCGGCTCTTTACTGCCTGATGATGAAGGATATGCTGAAGCAGCCCTTGCTTCAGAACGGCGACGGGGAATCTTCTCGCAAGAACAGACTGAGGGCGCGATCGCCGATATCGAGTTGCCGGGTGATACCTACTTTGGTTGGTATCTCATCCAAAATGCTTCTGTTGAGAGGTTCCTAGAGAAAAATCCCAACAATGAGATAGGGAAGGGACCCATAGCATTCTTCTCTCTGCACAATACCAATCCCGATACCTTTGAGCACCTCAAGCAGTTACCCACTGGCCACTACGCCTGGGAAGACTTGACTGGTGGGGGCGATCGCGATTACGACGATCTCGTATTTCGGTTTGAATTTGACAAGCTTAGTGCGCCTACAAATGCCCCACCTATCGCTGAGCCTGACCGCTTGATCACAGTTGCGGAAGACAGCTCACCGACTTCGCTAGGGATTATCCCTGCAACTGATCCGGATGGTGATGCGTTATTCATTACGGTTACGAACACACCCGATGCGTCTTTAGGAGCTATTCAGCGACAAGATGGCACAGCGGTCTCAACTGGCCAAATACTCTCCCTTGCAGAACTTGAAACCCTGCAATTTGTGCCCCAAGCTAATGCAAACGGCCCAGCAGGCACCTTCCAATACATTGTCGAAGATGGCAATGGCGGCACTGCGACCCAGACAATCTCCCTCACCATTACCCCGGTCAACGACGCCCCGACTCTGACAACTCCGGGACTTCAGCGCATCTCTGAAAACACGACTCTCAACATTAGTGGCATTAGCATTAGTGACGTCGATGTAGCGCATGGAAACCTTCAGGTTACGCTCGAAGTTGAGCACGGAAGTATTGGCCTTGATGAAACCAAAGGCTTGACCTTCCTTGAAGGCATTAACGGTAATAGCCTACGCCTGACGGTTGAAGGCAACCTGGCTGATCTCAATAACGCCTTAAACACCCTGGCCTATCAGGGTGCCAGCAACTTTGCTGGACAAGATAGGTTAGTGGTTTCAGTCAGTGATTTGGGTAATACGGGGGCTGGGGGAGCGTTAACGGATAACGCCACGATTCTTATCAACGTCTCATCGACCAATACTTCACCCGCACTCGAATCGAATAAAACGCTGATTGTAGATGAGGACAGTAGTGCCTCGCCTCTGAACCTAGTGCTCCCGCTTGACGCTGACGGAGATACGTTGACGATCTCCGTCACATCGATTCCAGATCCTAAATTGGGACGGATCGAGCTTCCGGATGGCACACCTGTTACGGCTCGCCAAATCCTCACGCTTGATGAGTTGCAAGCTCTAGTATTTGTGCCCCAGCCAGATGCCAACGGTAATGCTGGAAGCTTTGGCTATGTTGCCAAAGATGGGCAAGGCGGTATCGCTTTCCATACGACAAAGCTTGAGATTACCCCAGTCAACGATGCACCGACTCTTACAGTTCCCAACGCTCAAGTCACACTCGGCGATATTCCTTTAGCTCTAAACGGCATCGCTGTCAGCGACGTCGATGCAGGCTCTAATCAGATGGAGTTTCGCCTTGCCACCACGAGCGGTCTCTTCACCCTCACCAACCAATTTGGTTTGAACTTCACGGTTGGGGATGGCACTGATGACAGGGAAATCGTCTTTACGGGGAGGTTGGCGAATATTAATGCAGCGCTTGCCACGCTTAGCTACACAAGTACTGCTGACTTTACCGGCACCGCTGTCATCACTGCCACCATTGATGATCGGGGCAATAGCGGAGTAGGAGGTAACCTCACGGACGAAAAGTCATTTGACGTCGTTGTCTTTGGCTCCCTAAATCAAGCACCAGAGTTCGTCTCTACACCCAATATTGAGGTGAGCGCGGGAGAGGCGTATGGCTACGATGCGGATGCCATTGATGCGGATAGCGATCAGCTCACTTACGCGATGTTGTCGGGTCCAGAGGGGATGGTGATAGACCCGAACACTGGGGAAATCAGTTGGACCACCACCACGGAAGATAAAGGCACTTACTCTGTCACGTTGGAAGTCACAGATAGCCGGGGTGGAGTCGATCTCCAGACGTTTTCACTATCGGTTTTGGATGAGATTCCAAACCGACCGCCCAACTTCATCACAGCGCCTAGTATCTATGGCAACGTCAATATGCCCTATAGCTATGACGCTGATGCAAATGATGCAGATAGTGACGTCCTCGCTTACACCTTGCTCTCTGGGCCAGATGGTATGTCTGTCAATGAAGTGACCGGTCAGCTTCAGTGGACACCAGTCGCAGAGCAACGTGGTCTTCACAGTGTTGCAATACAGGTCGATGATGGTCGAGGCGGGATTGCTATCCAGGAGTTTGATATCTGGGTAGAGCAAGATTTAGGTAACAGCGCTCCGGTAATAACAAGTGAACCAGTAACCCAACTGGCGTCACTGAGTGACGGTTACTTATATGACGTAGAGGCTGTAGATTCTGATGGAGATGACATTACCTACTCCTTGAGTGAAGCACCTGCCGGAATGACTATCGACGCGGCCTCAGGTGTGATCAGCTGGATTCCGGAACAAGGTTCTTTGGCTGAAACTCTTGTCACGGTTCGTGCTGAGGATACCAGAGGCGGAATTGCTACACAGGTCTACACAATAAATTTACCCAGCAACTCATTAGGCGAAATTAGAGGGCATGTTTGGGAAGACCTTAACGGTAATGGAGTCAAGGATAGTGCTGAGATTGAGAACACGCCCTCGGCTACTTTAGAACCTTCAAATAGCCTGTTTATATCGCCTGAATTCACAGACGACTATGAGGTCTATGATTTGGGCTCTGTTGATGGTCTTCCAGCTCCTTACGGAGGACTAACATTAGCTTTTAATGACCCAAATACACTCTTAATCGGCGGTAATGCGAACAAAGGCATTGGGGCAATTTATTCTGTCCCACTAATAAGAGATACGAATAATCATATTGTGGGCTTTTCGGATGCTGCAACGTTCTACACCGCAGGTGCTAACAACGATGGTGGCCTAGTCTTTAACGACGAAGGGGTACTATTTGCGGCACGGTGGCCCTTAAATCAGATAGGACAGACGAAGCCAGGGAGTACAACAACTGACAAGGTTATTAGATTAGGTCCTCTTGGGGTTTCACGCTCCGTGGGAGGTCTAAGCTTTGTTCCTGACTATATTGCAGAGGATGATTCTCTAAAGCTTGTCACGTGGAGCGGTGGGAATTGGTATGACATTGATCTAGAAGCAGATGGACAAGGAACCTATGACATCATTGATGTTTCTTTAGAAACCACACTCCCAGGAGGTCCAGAAGGGATTGCATATGTGCCTCCCGGTTCCCCAGGCTTTGATGAGCCAAGTGTGCTGATTTCGGAATGGTCCTCAGGAAATATTGCCACCTATGAAGTAGACGCTGAAGGCGATCCAATCGTTGAATCACGCAAGGTATTTCTTCCAGGATTATCGGGAGCCCTAGGTGCATTTATCGATCCATTTACTGGTGACCTTTTATTCTCAACCTTTAGAGGTGGCAATCGCATTGTAAGTGTCCAAGGATTTTCCCCCACATTTGAAGATGAGCCAGGCCTTTCTCGGGTCGGTGTTTATCTCGATATTGATAATGATGGAGAGCTTGACGCCGACGAGCCCTTCCAGCTGACTACAGAGGATGATCCAAATACTCTCGAAGTCAATGAACGCGGTAATTTTAGATTTACCGCTTTGCTGCCAGGTGAGTATGTTGTCCGAGAAATCACTCCAGAAGGATTGAGTCGGACCTTCCCGAATCAAGGCTTCTACAACGTCCAGGTAGGCTCTGGGGAAATTATTGAAGGAGTTGACTTTGGCAATCAACTTATCGGGGAGCCCATTGAGAACGTGGCACCTCGTATCGACACTATTGTCCCTTCAAGTGCACAAGTTGGCAGGCTATTTGAGTATCTGGTGCGTGCAAATGATCCAAATGGCGATCCCATTCGGTGGAGCCTTGAACAAGCTCCATCCGGTATGACGATTAATGCCAAAACTGGGATCATCCAATGGATTCCGACACTAGAGCAGATTGGCTCAAATGAGGTAACCGTCCGAGTTGAAGATGGGCAAAAGCAATCGGAAACCCAAACCTTTGAAATCACCGTTCAGGGACTAAACACTCCACCCTCGATTACCTCAGTTCCGACGACCCAAGCGATTGCGAATCAGGCTTATTCCTACGAGACCACAGCCTTCGATCTAAATGGTGATGAGGTCACCTTTAGTCTGCTCAATGCTCCTACCGGAATGACCATTGACGCTGATACGGGGCTGATTGAATGGACTCCTTCATCTAGTCAGACTGGGCTGCAACCTATTGAGATATTGGCTAATGACGGAAATGGAGGTATAGCAAGACAAACCTTCAATCTTGCAGTCCTGGCAACCCTCCCCAACAGCTCCCCAGCAATTACCACCCAACCCGGTTTTCGAGCAGTTCCAGGCGAAACGTACCGCTATGACGTAGACGCCATTGATCCGGAGGGCGATGAGCTGACGTTTAACCTCATCGATGCACCTGAGGGCATGACCATCGATCCAACCACTGGGGTAATTCAGTGGACTCCAGAAATAGCGCAGGAGGGTTCTACGTCAGTTCAGGTAGTAGTTTCAGATGGATTAGGTGCCACTGGCAGCCAGAGTTTCCCCTTATTGGTTCGGGGGAACGATGCCCCCATCATTCTCTCAACTCCCATTACCACCGCTACTGCCGGTGGCAACTACAGCTACATTCCACTGGCAACCGATCCTAATGATGATGCCATCAGCATTAGTCTGGTCGATGGTCCCGCAGGCATGACGCTCGATACCTTTGGCCGTCTCAATTGGGTTCCCACCGCCGAAGATATTGGCCAGGAGTTTGCGGTGAGTATCGCCGTTACCGATGCCTTCGGGGCAACCGCTACCCAGGACTATACCGTCTCAGTAGCTGCGGATGTGGAAGCACCCAATGTCGCGGTGCTGCTCACCGATGATCGGTTCGACATCGGCGAGACTGCGACAGTCCAAGTCCAAGCCACAGACAATGTTGGCGTTGAATCTCTGACCTTGCTGGTCAACGATAGTCCGGTTGCGCTGGACGCTCAGGGCTTTGCCACCTTACCCATTGACGCCACCGGAGCGCTCAACCTGTTGGTCACTGCCACTGACGCAGCCGGTAATACCAGCACGTCCACTGCCCAAGTGTTTGGCGTTGATCCGTCCGACACAGAAGCGCCGATCGTAAGCTTCTCGAATCTTGTTGATGGCACAATCTTCACTGCCCCAGAAGACATTCTGGGCACGGTCACCGACGACAACTTACTCTCCTACAGCCTGTCCCTCGCACCGGTAGCAGGTGGAGAGTTTATTGAAATTGCCAGCGGCACCGAGGTCGTCACTGATAGTTTCCTTGGGACGTTTGACACGTCAGTCTTACAAAACGACAGCTACTTCCTGAGACTCTCAGCGACCGATTTGGGAGGCTTAACCTCTACTGTGGAAGCCCAAGTAGAGGTCGCTGGCGATCTAAAGCTCGGGAACTTCCAGCTGTCGTTCACTGACCTCTCCATCCCAGTTTCGGGCATCCCCATTCAGGTAACGCGCACCTACGATAGCCTCACCTCAGCCACCACAGATGACTTTGGCTACGGTTGGCGGATGGAATTCCGCGATACGGACCTGCGGACCAGCGTGGCTCCGACCGGAGCCGAGGAATTCGGTAACTATGCGCCGTTTAAGGAAGGTACCCGTGTGTACCTCACCATGCCCGGTGGTGAGCGTGAAGGATTTACCTTCCAGCCCAGGAAAGCTCCAGGACTAAAAGGTAGTTTCTTGGGTGTCTACGAACCTGTTTTCGTCTCCGATTCAGGGGTGACGAGCACACTCTCTGTGTCGAACTTTGACCTGGTTAAATCAGGGGATGAATTCTATACCTTTGCAGGAGGTTTGCCTTTTAACCCAGCCGATACGGGTATCGGGAATGGTCAATACACGCTGACAACGAAAGAAGGCATCGTCTATCAGATTGATGCTGAAGACGGTGATCTGCTGAGCGTAACCGATCGCAACAACAACACCCTCACCTTTACCGACAGCGACATCACCAGCTCTACCGGCCAGCAGGTCACCTTCGAGCGGGATGCCGCTGGTCGTATTACGGCTGCAATTGACCCCGAAGGCAACCGCATCACCTATGAGTACGACGCCCTGGGTGATCTGGTGGCCGTGACCGATCGCGAAGGCAACACCACCCGCTTCGATTACAACGACGATCGCGCCCACTACCTGGAAGAAATCATCGATCCGCTGGGTCGCAGTGGGGTGCGATCGGAATACGACGACCAAGGTCGCCTGACGCGAATGATCGACGCCGATGGCAATCCCGTTGAACTACTCTACGACCCTGACAACGACATCCAGCAGGTGCGCGACCAGCTCGGTAACGTCACCACCTACGAGTACGACGAGCGGGGCAATGTGGTCAGCGAAGTGGATGCGCTAGGGGGTATCACCCGTCGCACCTACGACGCCGACAACAACATGCTCACGGAGACCGATCCGCTGGGCAACACCACCACCATGACCTACGATGCCGACGGCAACGTGCTGACGGAAACCGATGCTCTGGGCAACACCACCCGCTACACCTATGACGATAACGGCAACGTCCTCACCACCACCGACCCAACCGGGCAGACCATCACCAATACCTACGATGCCAATGGCAATCTCACCCAGATTGCGGGACAGGCCAGTGGCCTGCTGAGCTTTAGCTACGATGCCTCCGGTAACCTAACCGCCATGGAGGATGGCTCCGGCACCACGAGCTTTGAATATGATGCGTTGGGCAACATTACCCGCCAGACCGACGCAGCGGGAACCGTCACCAGCTTTACCTACGACCCCAGCGGCAACCGCACCAGCGAAACCACCACCCAGACTCTGGCCGATGGCTCCACCCGCACCCTGGTCACTCAGATGGAGTATGACGACGAAGGCCGGGTGATTCGCACCATTGATGCCGAGGGTGGCGTTACCGAAACGATTTACGATGCCGTGGGCAATCGTGTGGAACAAATCGACGCCCTCGGTCGCTCCACGAAGTACGTCTACGACAATCGCGGTCAGCTGATCGCCACGATTTATCCCGACAGCACGCCCGACGACGACAGCGACAATCCCCGCACCCAGACGAAATATGACGCCAAGGGCCAGGTAATTGCGGAAATCGACGAACTGGGTCGCCGCACGGTGATGATCTACGATGCCCTTGGTCGTCAGATCGCCACCCTCTACCCCGATGCGACACCGAATGACGACAGTGACAATCCTCGCACCCAGACGGCGTACGATGCTGCCGGTCGTGTGGTGGCGGAAATCGACGAACTGGGCAACCGCACCGAGTTTATCTATGACGCTGCGGGTCGAGTAATTGAAACCATCCTGCCGGATGAGACGCCCGATGACCTAAGCGACAATCCCCGCTTTACCACCGCCTACGATGCCGCCGGACGGCAACTCACCCAGACTGATGCCCTGGGCCAGATCACCCAGTTCCTCTACGATGACTTGGGGCGTCCCGTGGGTCAGGTCTATGCCGACGGTACTAGCACCTCAGTGGAATTTGACGACGCCGGACGGGTCGCCGCTCGCACCGATCAGGCCGGTCTCACCACCCGCTACGAATACGATGCCCTGGGTCGCCTCACCGCCGTGGTGGATGCCCTAGATCAGCGCACCGAATACACCTACGACGAACAGGGCAACCTGATTACCCAGACCGACGCTAACGGTAACACCACCCGCTACGAATACGATCGCCTCGGTCGCCGCGTCGCCACCGAACTGCCGCTGGGTGAGCGCGCCACCAGCACCTACGATGCCGTGGGTAATATGCGCTCCACTACGGACTTTAATGGCGATACCAAGACCTACACCTACGACGATCGCAACCGCCTGATCGCCAAAGACCTTCCCGGCACCGAGTTCGATGAAACCCACACCTACACCGCTAACGGTCTGCGCCAGACCGTCACCGATGACCGCGGCACCACCACCTATCAGTACGATGAACGCAATCGCTTGATCAGCCGCATCGACCCTGATGGCACCACCATCGCCTACACCTACGATGCCGCCGGAAACCGTACCAGCGTCCAGATTCCCTCTGGCACTACGGAATACGGCTTTGATGCCCAAAATCGCCTGAAGACCGTCACTGATTCGGAAGCGGGCATCACCACCTACACCTATAACCCCGTGGGCAACCTGGAGCGCACTGAGTTCCCCAACGGCACAGTAGAAATTCGCGAATACGATGACCTGAACCGCCTGGTCTACATCGAAACCAGCGGTCCGGAAGGGGTAATCGCCAGCTTCCGCTATACCCTGGATGACACGGGCAACCGTACTGCGGTGGAAGAACACGACGGTCGCCGGGTGGACTACGAATACGACGACCTCTACCGCCTCACCGCCGAAATCATCACCGACCCCGGCGGCACTGGCCCCACCCGCACCATCGAATACATCTATGATGCCGTGGGCAATCGCCTGAGCCGCACCGACACGGGCGCAGGCACCACCCTCTATACCTATGACGACAACGACCGCCTGCTCACCGCCACCACCGATGGCGTCGCCACTACCTACACCTACGACAACAACGGCAACACGACGAGTAAGACCACCGACGGCACCACCATCACCTACACCTGGAATGCCGACAATCGCCTGATTGGAGCCGATACCGATGGCGATGGCGAGATCGATGTGGTGAACCAGTACAACGAAAACGGCATCCGCGTCAGCCAGACGGTGAATGGGGAAGAAACCCGCTTTTTAATTGATGCGAACCGACCCTATGCCCAGGTGCTGGAGGAGTATACGCCGGGGGGAATTATCAAGGTTTCCTATGTGTATGGGAATGACTTGATTTCTCAGAATCGGGAAGGGGAGAAGAGTTTTTATCATGCAGATGGATTGGGAAGTACCC
Organism: Leptolyngbya iicbica LK; assembly: GCF_004212215.1. Classification (NCBI taxonomy): domain Bacteria; kingdom Bacillati; phylum Cyanobacteriota; class Cyanophyceae; order Leptolyngbyales; family Leptolyngbyaceae; genus Leptolyngbya; species Leptolyngbya iicbica. Next base: position 168,203 of record NZ_QVFV01000003.1, on the reverse strand, counting down.
GAGCTTTGAGCAATGAGTCTGGGGCAACTACTGACCAATATATTTACGATGCTTTTGGTCAGGTAATCAGGCAAATCGGAGAGACCGAAAACTCATATCTGTTTGCGGGAGAACAGAGAGATATGACTATTGGGCTAGATTATCTGAGAGCAAGATATCTATCTCCTAATACTGGTAGATTTCACAACAGAGATGAGTTCTTTGGTTTTATCCAAAATCCTTTAAGCCTCAATAAATATATCTATGCAAATTCGAATCCTGTGAATAACCTAGATCCATCAGGGCTTTTTTCTGTGAGCGAGTCTTTACTCACAGCAGCTGTTGTATCTTCACTAGCTGCACTTACTTACAATATCTATTCTGACAATGGCCCTGCTCAGATAATCCAGGGCGCAAGAATAGCTGAAGCTTATGCTCTTAATCTTGTAAGCAAGATAAGAGGTTTTTGGGAATTTTCCTATGATTTCTGGTTTGATCAGAATAGCAATCCCCTCTCTCCTGACTATCAGGTGAGAAAAAATCATGTTAGAAACGGATGGCAGAATATATATCGGTCACTATCGAGTGGGGGCTTCACGTATACATACGATGCTGATTTGAATGCTGTCGCACAAGTATCTGGTGATGCCGTCGGAAATTTTTTAGCACCTCGAATCACAATTGGAAAACAGTTTACTCAGGCATCAGTCTTACCAGTTCCTGGCTCAGGATTATGGAACTTGAGTACACAATTTTCTCAGACAGGAGTCTTCATTCACGAAATTTCACACCTTGCACACAACACGAAAGATTATGAGTATCAATATCGAGCCTTAGAGCTTGCAAAAACTCATCCTGAACTTGCGGTAGAAAATGCTGACAACTACAGGCTGCAAGCTGAATCACTTTCGTTAGGCAATCTGATACCAACAATTGGGAATATCTGATAGTAATTTCAAAACTTTGCATCAATAGCAGTGAGAAAGCAAACTGACATTGCCATCTGGACATCGATTCTCGGGTTGATGTTCTTATCTGTAACTTTTTCTTCAAGCGCTCATGCGTGCTCTCTTTTTGGGGACAACCAAATAGTTCTCGCAGAAAACAAAGAGTTGTTTGAGAAAATAAAGGCCTTGCTAGGCCTATTTCTTCTGCCACTAGCAATGTGTTCTCTTATCGCATTTAATGAAAAGTCTATCGCTGGAATTTGGGCTGTCTTGATTCTGATTTTTCGTTTGCAGGTCTTGAACACTGGGATAGATGTTCGAGATGGAGATTGTGGTTACAGCGACTTAAATCTAGTCTATTGGTATATCGCGATCACTTTACTGATAGCTGTTAATATCTCCTATGGGCTTTGGAAAAGTCGTTTTAATGCCAGCATAAATCAATAAAGTCTGTATTCGGATAGGAACTGTAACAGAAAGTGTGTATCCCCCTAGGATCTAGGGATAAGTTGTGAGAGTAAGAGTTCTTAAAAGAGAGAGGAACTCTTATGGCAGGTAGGAAGAATCGCAACAACAAGGGCGGAGCAGCAGACGAGCTGACGGACATGATCCTAAAGCAGGTACAGGAATCGGGGGGTACCAAAGAACTCTACAAGAACGGCGATCCAGTATCCGGCCTAGTCCAGAAGCTCTACCAGGCGCTGCTTGAGGCGGAGATGTCGGAGCATCTCGAACAGGAGTCTAAGGAGGAGTCGGCAGAACCAAACAGCCGAAATGGTAAGGGTAAGAAACGGATCCGAGGAGACTTTGGCGAGGTAGAGATCACCACACCCCGCGATCGTCAAAGCACATTTTCCCCCCAGATAATCCCCAAACGGGAGAAGTCGGTCGGCAATTTCACCGACAAGATTATCTCGCTCTATGCGCGAGGTATGACAACTCGTGAGATAGAAGAGCACCTTGGAGAAATGTACGGTATTGAAGTGTCGCCCCAATTCATCACACGTGCGACTGAGGCAGTACAGGCCGAGATTGTAGAATGGCAGAGCCGTCCCCTCGAGGGAGCCTATCCAGTAGTCTACGTCGACGGTCTGCGGGTCTCGATTCGTAGCGGCAACAACGCTGGAGCTGTGGTAAAAAAGTGCATTTACGTGGTGCTCGGCGTCTCCTGCACCGGCAAACAAGAAGTGCTTGGCCTGTGGGTTGAGGAAACAGAGGGTGCTAAGTTCTGGCTCAAAGTCTTTGGAGACTTAGAAGCACGAGGACTAAAAGATATCGTCATTTTGTGCGGAGACGGCCTTAAAGGGCTGCCAGAGGCGGTAGAAGCCGTCTACCCCAAAACAGACGTGCAGCTGTGTGTCGTTCACCAGATTCGTAATGCTACCAAGTTTGTTTCCTACAAAGACAGAAAGAAGATATGCGCCGCCATGAGGCCCATCTACACCTCACCAACGCTCAATGCGGCTGAACTAGCGCTACTCGAATTTAAAGAGCAATGGGGAGAGCAGTACCCGCTCTCAGTCGCCTCGTGGGAGCGTAATTGGCAGCGACTGTCGACTTTCTACAAATATCCAGCTGGCCTCAGAAAGACTATCTACACCACCAATACAATCGAAAGTCTCAATGCGCAGCTGCGCAAGAACACTTCAAATCGCAAGGTGTTTCCAAACGACGCCGCAGCGATAAAGATCCTTTACCTTAATATCAGAAACTTCACGAAGAAGTGGACGAAGAGACAGGGCTGGGATAGCTTGATGAACAAGCTCGCTATTATGTTTCCGGGGAGGCTCGAAGCCGCTCAAGACTTAATAGCAATGCAATAAAGAAATGGGTAACGCTCTTACTCTCGAGCTATACACACTTTGCGTTACAGTCTCTTCGGATATGATATGTAAGGATTACATACTGAACGTCAATAAGAAGCAGAAAACTTATCTTCTTAGCAGCTTTACAGACGAATTCTCTCTATCTCATCCAGACTCACCTCATCATCCCGCCGGTCATACAGCGCCGTCGTCCGAATATCCTCATGCGCCGCAATCTTCTGCGCATTATCCCGACTCCCCCCATTCCGCAAAAAGTTGGTAATCCCCGACGCCCGAAACGTGTGGTTGCACGCCTCCGTACTCACCCCCGCTGCTAACGCTCGCCGCTTCACCATCGCCCACGCCTCCTGCCGCTGCAGCCGCTTTCCCGAGAGCTTGCGACTCCGCCCCGGTGCCGTCTGGAAGAGGGGGCCGTCCTTCATCATCAAAAGGGCTCCTGAAAGACTTTAGTCCTGAGAGTCTTCAAAAGTAGCTTTTAGCTTCCCTATTTGATCCCCCCAATTCGACTTAGATTTGTTGATGATGTAGGTCTGCCATTCCTTTGGACTAAAGAAAACCTCGGAGTTAGAGTTAAAACGATTTAGCGCATCGATGAGACTCTGTCTGTGTAATTGGTTCAATGCCGATATCGGGATTGCAGCTAGCTTCCATTCATTGTGATCTAGAAATAATAAAACGGGTCGCTTTCTAACAGGTCCTAGCCTATTTGAGAGAGCAGATATCTTTGCATCCTCTTTTTCAAGGTTTAAATAAACCACGTAGGCAATCTCTTTCCAGCCAGCAAAATCAGAAAAAAAAGGAGGGGCGTTCACTCGAATGCCTTCATCATTTATCTCGAAATGATATAACCCAAACATTAAAGCCCCAAGATAAGAAGCAATAGCTGCAAAGAGAAGTTGCCATTTGCCATTACTCCACCATGACTTTGGATTAGACGAGCGATGAGCCATTACTAAAAAGATGGTGCCGATCACAAAAAAGGGAAGATCTTTATTCAGCAAATAGGGATAGCAAAGCATTTCATTCGACACGTAAAAGAGAAGTAGATGAATTTTGCTGTTTCTATATTAAGCCGCCGAAAATTTCGTCGAGCCTCAAGTTAACTACGTCTAGATTCTTATTTTCTCAATCTCATCCAAACTCACCTCATCATCCCGCCGGTCATACAACGCCGTCGTTCGAATATCCTCATGGGCCGCAATCTTCTGTGCATTATCTCGGCTCCCCCCATTCCGCAAAAAGTTGGTAATCCCCGACGCCCGAAACGTATGGTTGCATGCCTCCGTACTCACCCCCGCTGCTAACGCTCGCCGCTTCACCATCGCCCACGCCTCCTGCCGCTGCAGCCGCTTCCCCGAGAGCTTGCGACTCCGCCCCGGTGCTGTCTGGAAGAGGGGATTGTCCTTCATATCTCGCAGCCTCGCAGCGTCAAGGTACTGATCCAGATACTCTTCAGCCGTATGGTGGGTAGGCAGCTCATGGTACTTGCCGCCTTTCTCATGTAGCCGAAACCAGTACCGCTTTCCCTTCGGGAAATAGTCACCCACATTCATCCCCAGCACCGCCCCGATCCGGGCAAAGCTAAAGAACATGGTGGCGATCAGCGCGCGATCCCTCAGCCCCATCACATTAGATGTGTCGATACTGCTCAAAAGCTGCACCATCTCTTCATCACTCAGCACAGGCGTCTTGCCTTGCTTCGCCCGATGCTTCACGCCTCGCACCTCTACCGCCGGGTCTTCGACAATCACACCATCAGCCTGCAGCCACCGAAACAGTGATTTAATCGCCGACAAGTGCTGATTCCGCGTCAGCGCCGAACCCGGATGGATCTCGATGTAGTGCGCAATGATGATGGAATTAACCTGGTGGATCCCGAGGTCTGGATAGCAGTCCTCCAGCCAGCCGAAGAACTGAGTTAGGGCTCGATAGTAGGCGAGCCGCGTATTCAGGTTCCGAATCTCAGCGGTGAAGAACTCGACGTAACGATAGGTGGCTCGCTTGCCAGCGCGATGGAGAATCGGCGGCAGCACAAACTCTGCGCCTCGAAGCATCGGAGCGCTGCTCTTAGGGAGAATTAAGTTACTCACGGGCGATCCGCCAAAAGCTTGATATGCCTGGATTTCGGCGTATTTCTTCTATGACATAAAGAGGCATTATGTAATGGAAAGGGTGTCCCGGAAAGGGCAAATTTCATTGCTGACAGCCGAGCCTGGGAGCGCTCCTCTGACCAATAGCAGCTGCCTAGCGGCCCTCCATCGGCGTGGGCCTACTCTCAATAAACCTGTAAATTACGAGATTACGCCTGTACTACACCTGTATTTACGTAATTTTGATTGACTCCCCACGCGAGGCTGCGTATCCTCTCACGGAATCAGACAGAGGAGCCGCCATGTACATCACTAAGGAGGAAGTCTTTACGCTGGCCCAGCAGTTCAAGGCTGAAGACCGGAAAATCACCGTCAGCACCATTCGAACCGCGCTAGGAAATCGCGGCTCCTTCTCCACCATTTCCAATCACCTCAGGGAATGGCGGAAGGAAGAGCGCGAAAAATCAAACAACGTAAGCGATGAGGAGATCCCTGCCCCAATTCGAGAAGTTGGGAGTCAGATGGTCAGAGCGGTCTGGAAAGCTGCTTCTGATTGGGCGCAAAAGGAAATCCGCGCCATTAAGCGACTGGCGGCAGAACAGACCAAGGAGTCTGAAGAAGAAGTCAAAGAGGCACTCCAAGAACTGGAATCCCTACAGGCTAAAAACGCCACCCTGGAGTCAGAACTCTCCACCATCCGCAGTGAACGAGACCAGCTCACCCAAGAGGCCTATTCTCATTCCCAGGTTCTAGAGCAGATTCGAGGAGAACTCGAAGGGGCAAAATCTCGGTGGGCTGAATTAGAAAAGCAGGTGCATACCCTTTCGGAGCGAGTAGTCCAGGAAACCGCTCGGGCTGCGACCGCTGAGGCGCAATTATCTCGGGTAGAGAAAGACCTGGATCGAGAGCGATCGCGATCGCAAGACCTCTCAGAAAAACTCACCAAAGAAGCACGAGAAGCGGCGATGTATCGGGAAAAAGTGGCACAGCTCAAGAAGTGACCATCACGTTCTTATCAGCCTATCCCAGCCTTTTCCGCCCCTTCAGATATAGTGGGGATGTCGATCGTTAGAACGCCTGTCCCGTCGCTGGTATAGTCTTTCCTATGCCGAAACAGACCTCGCTTTTTCCCGACGACAACTACGCTGAATTCCTCAATGGTCTCAAGCAGCGGATCCGGACTGCTCAGATTAAGGCTGCCCTGGCGGTTAATCAGGAGCTGGTCCTCCTCTACTGGCAGATTGGACAGGAAATCCTAGCTCGGCAGGAGGAACGGGGCTGGGGGAGCAAGGTCATTGACCGGCTGGCCAAAGACCTGAAGCGGGAGTTCCCTGAGGTCAAAGGGGTCTCCTCAAGAAATCTCAAATATATGCGGACCTTTGCTGAGGCTTATCCTGATGAGGCAATTGTGCAAGGGGTGCTTGCACAAATTCCCTGGTATCACAACATCGCTCTGCTGGAGAAGGTAAAGGCCCCTGAGGCAAGGCTCTGGTACGCACAAAAAACCGTCAAAAACGGCTGGAGCCGCAATGTCTTGGTCATTCAGATTGAGAGCGACCTTTATCGACGCCAGGGAGGTGCTGCCACCAACTTCGATCGCACGTTGCCCCAGCCTCAGTCTGACCTAGCCAAACAGTTAGTGAAGGATCCATATCACTTCGACTTTCTCACCATCAGTGAAGGGGCCAATGAGCGAGAACTCGAGCGAGGGCTGATCGACCATATCCGGAACTTCTTGATGGAGTTGGGGCTTGGCTTTGCGTTCTTGGGAAGTCAATACCCTATCGTCGTCAGCGATAAGGAATTTCGGCTTGATCTCCTTTTCTATCACGTTCATCTCCACTGTTACGTGGTGGTCGACCTCAAGATGGGGGAATTCGAGCCCCAATATTCTGGGCAAATGAGCTTCTATGTAGCAGCAGTGGACAACCAAATGCGGAGCGATCGCGATGAGCCCACCATCGGCATCATTCTCTGTAAGTCGAAGGACCGCACCATCGTAGAGTATGCCCTACAGGGTAGCCAGCAACCGATTGGCGTTTCGACTTACCAAGTTCAATCACAGCTCCCGCCCGATATTCAGAAAAACCTACCCACGGTGGAACAGTTGGAGATGGAGTTGAGTACGGCAACTGAAAAGATTGAAGACAATACAGATAGTAAATAGGAATACTGATTTTGGAACATAGGAAGCTAGTCGATTTTCATTGCCATCTCGACTTATTCCCGAATCATTTAGAACTTCTAAGGGAATGTGAAGAGCTTGGTATTAAGACTCTTACCGTCACAAATGCTCCAAGAGTATGGAGGCAAAACCAGCTATTTGCTCAAGACTGTCAGCATGTCAGGGTTGCTTTGGGACTACACCCTCAACTAGCCCATGCATATGGGAACGAACTAAATCTCTTTGAGCAGTATTTATCTGAAACTAGATACATAGGAGAAGTTGGTCTCGATGGTGCATCAGGGTATTCAGACTCGCTAGACATTCAGCGAAAGATATTTCAAAAAATCTTACGTCTTTGTGCTCAATCGGGAGGGAAAATATTAACCATACATAGCCGTCGAGCAGCCCGTGAAGTCATTGAACTAATCGGAACTCATTTGCCACCCCACAAAGGCAGAGCGGTTCTGCATTGGTTTACAGGCTCCACTAAAGAAGCATCGCTTGCAGTCGAAACAGGGTGTTACTTTTCGGTCAACATCAAAATGCTCACTTCTCCTCAGAAGATAAAATTAATTGAACGCATACCACAGGATAAAATTCTAACAGAATCAGACGGACCTTTTATTAAGACTGGAAAATCGATCATGTCCCCTAAGGACATTGGAAAAGTAATAGAGAAGTTGGCTTCTATATGGTCTACTGACGAAACTTCAGCCGCTCTAATTGTAAGGAATAATCTTAAAAATCTACTTTCATAAAATCACTATCAAGATCGTCAAGAAAGTGTCGGCTCAAGAAATTGACCTACTTCATCTATACCTCGCGAATACATTGCAACATACTCTTTGATATCATCTGGCGGTAAAGGCCCCGATTCCAGGACGTCAAATAGAGAGACTTTTGAGCCAGATGCTTTGTGGCGTTCAATTACCATCTGAAAAGCACGAAAATCCCTGCCCCGATCCGTATCATACGCTGGTGCTTCGGTAAGGATGTCGATATTGCAGTTATCGTTGTCTAGTCCAACAGCCGCTAGTGAAGCTCGACGGATAATGCAGGGAACGCAGTAGCCACAGTGGTTACCTGGTTTTTTCCCGAGATAGCGTCCGCTTTCAGGATGAGAGCAAGACATTGTAACTGGCACCAGTCTTTTCAAAACCTCAGGATTACGAACCTGTTCAAACATTTCTCCTTTGGTCTGAAATCGGTACGGTAACTCAACGGGATTGTCTAGACCAATAGAGTCAAGTAGCTTCCGGTAGAGGGCAATGAAATGAGGATGGGTTGTTCGTGTACTAAGACTTCCGATTCGAGCACTCGTGAGAGGTACATTCAGTGAAATTAACCCGTTCTCTGCGACCACAAGAGGTATCTTTTCTGAGAATAAACTAGCCACAAACGTACCCAATGAAAGGAATAGGATTGAGCGCGATCGCATAGAAGGCTCACCCGAACCAGTTCGCTTTTTGGGTGGTTGCACATAGAAACTGTAAGGGGTAATGAGACTACCGTATTCTTTCTCTAGTGCTCTCAGGACATCATCCTGAAATGACTTTGTCATTCCAGCACCATAGTGACTTATAAAAGCTACATTCCTCCCTTCCTCTAGGAGATCAATTGCTCCAACAAGCGAATCAAGTCCACCAGAGAGAAGGCTAACAACATCTACTGTAGGAGCATCCGAGCTAGCTACATACCACTTCTCATAACACTCATGTTGCCTGAAGCGAATATCCCAGCGATCACCAGTCAGGAAACTCAGCATTTCTTGTGCTAGTTCCCGACTTCCTGTCCATGCATCTAAGTTCACTACCGGCAGGTGAACTACTAAGTCGCGGGTCCAACGATCTTCGCTTAGAGACCGGGCGATCTTAAGATCCGCCGTATAGATAGCAATTGCAAAGTTTACCAAGTCAACCGCTAAAGATGACGGATTCAACGACGCTCGACTTTCAACTTCTTTGAGGAGATTGTTTCCAATCGCAAAGGTGTCACCAGGGTTATCAATCGAAACTATTACTCGTGGTTCATTTGAGGCTACGGTTGGAGTATAAAAGTCCGCAGATCCTATTCTTACTATCAGATGCCACCTCATTGGCTGTCCTCCAGAATCCTATATGCTTCCGTAAATATTTTGTCGATAAACTGCTGACCTGCTTGACCGTTCCAATCCATATTCAATACGTCAATACCTTGCATATCCAGTTCTACGCATTCCTGGATATACACCCGCATATCCCGCTCATAGCGAACTGCTTGGTTCGCAGAGATGGCTTTCTTCTCAAGTACGACTTCCAGCTCAGCTAACCAACGCTGATAGATGTAGCTACTCACTGATGCCTGGAGGGCTTGGGCAATCTCCTGAGTTCCCATCTGGTCAAGTTTAGTGAGATCCCCATCAGCAAGAAGAACTTGCTCGTATAGAACCTCAAGAGCCTCATTAACAGCCCTACGGGCGATCGCTTCTTCTCTGGAAGCACCAGCTGGAGCAAGGGCGTTAGAAATCGCGGTAAAAATTGACTCAGAATCTTTTCCAATAAAAGATGACAACCCAAAGCTTTGGAGCGTTTCGTTGAGTCCTCGTGAGCCGACGCTCGATAAAAACTGCCCCAGGCGAGCGGTGGAAGCTCTACCAGCACGAGATGTATTGGAGGCCCGTCTCGCACCGCCTAGAGCGCCAACATATTTGCGCCCAGATCCTGCAAGAGAAGCCCTGCTCCTGCCACCAGTTACCGTTTTCCCCAAACTTATTTTCGCTGAACGCCAGCTGTTACCTGGTATTGCCTGAGGCGGCTCTGTGGAAGGGGAAGGCTGATCAACCGGTGGTTTTTCCGAAGGTTGCTCCTCTGCGGGTTGGTTGGGTAAGGAACTGTCTGGCGATTCGGGTGACGGCTCCGCTCCATTACCGGTATCTGGAAACGCCCAGGGCGGTAGAAGAGGTGTCCTATCTTTCGGTCCATCATAGGATTTTGACGTTCCCACACCCTACTCCTGTGAATTAGAGGCTCTTTAATCTACTTGCAGCAGCTACCTTTACTTGAGATGAACCAGTACTATCAGCCCACTGTTGAAATAGTTCCTTCACTGGCTCCAGAGTTTCTTGCTCTTTCCCAAGCTTTTCAAGGCGCAGAACGATAGCTGCTGGTAAAGAGGCTTCTGGATATCCCCTGACAAAGGCTACAAATTGATTGAACAGTTCATTTCGATAACTTACCCAATCACAGATTCGGTTAAATGCCGAAGACTCATCCCCTAAATCTTCTTCTTCTCGTGCCCTTTCAGAAAGGGCTTGGAACACAGCAGCAGCATCTCCTGGACTCAATTCTCCTGCCTTCTTCAAAGCATTATTCCGGGCAGCCTCGCTGCTCTGAAATAGACTGCTTAACATCTCCTGTGCCTGCGGTGTCATTCGTTGTAAAGCAGTATTGAGTACACCTTGGAGTGTGTCACGAGAAAAGAAGAAGTAAGGTTGAAGATCCTCATTCGCCAATGTGGGTTTACTTTCAAGCCACGCCTTCATCCAGGTATCGGAAATCCAGGCCGAAATAGACGGCTCTACTTTTCCTGCTGGACTATCACTGGATACTTTTGCTTTTTGCGAAAATCGTTTCTTCCCTTTCGACTCTGATCCGTTGGAATCGTTACCCTCCTCAGGCAACTCATCGTCATCAGCCTCAGTAATCTTTGGAGGATTTACCCTCAGCTCAGCCAGGGATATTTCTTTAGGACGTCCGTGCTGTAATGCTTGCAGCTCAGCAATCTGCTTAAAAAACTGAGGACTGAAGTATTCTAGAAGCATCAACTTGGCAAGCACACGCTGCTTTAAATCAACCTTCTTAGCTTTAGCCATCTCGACACGCATCATTAGCTTGTTCAGGAACCGCTTACACTGGCGTGGGTTGCCGTTCAAGCCAACCACCAATACTGGTGCTATCCGTTGCGCAATAATTAGGTCCTCTGCCAGTTCTCCTGGTATCTGCCCATCAAGGATTTGTTGAGCTATCCCATAGTTGAATCGAACGTCTAAGAGCGAGTTGTTAGTACTATCAGCAATACAACTCTGGGCTTTTTGAAACGCTTCTGAACCTCTGCTATTTGTCTTTTCAAAGAAGAGGAGGTTGATGTAAGTTTCAAGTTCTGATCGACCTAGAGAAGGAATGCGAATATCAAACTGAATTAATTTTTCTAGATAATCGCGTCCAACTTCCGCTCGCTCACCTGGCAATTCAGGAAATCGCCGCCGAACAGCATATTTTACGAGGCGTTCATCAGCACCAAGAATGAAAGCTGTGTTTGGAACAAAAAGGAATAGTTTTATCGCTTCCAGCGTTTCGATAATGGTATCTGGATTACAACGGTCAAGGTCGTCAATGATGACAACTAATGTCTTAATCTTTGTTTCCTTTAGCAAGATACCAAAGTCTTTTCGGAATTCGCGGATTCCTCGCCGTAAATTCTGATTGGGATCTTCTTTCAGGAATTTATCGAAATCGAGTCCATCTATATCGAGATCCTTCGCCTTGTCTGCTAGTTCCCCTGCCACCTGCACTGCATCGAGCGTGCCACTAATCCCTGATCCAGCTAAACCACCAGTCGCGTAGGCTAGCCCAGCTTTAGCCCCTAGCTTAGTGACTGACCCGAGCACCTGCATAAAATTGATTCGCCTCAGCAAGCCAACTACGAGATGCTTAGCTTTTTTATCAAGGGTCCGCTTCGCTACGATCTCGTCCAGAATAGTCCCCATAAGAGCCGTTTTGGCGTCTTCATATCCTTCAAACAACCATCCCGTAAACGAGAGAACTAAGACATCATCGTCTTTCTCTAGCTCAACCTGAGTTCTTTTAAGTAGGCTGGATTTACCACTACCCCAATCGCCATAAACACCTATCGTGGCAGGTAGTAGAGACTCATTACCAACAATCGAAGTGATTGCACTCGTGAGGTAGTCAAAACCTAAGAGATCAACATCGGATTCGTTATCAGACCACATATATTTTCACCTCACAAACTTGGTTCATATCTCAACTTTTGACAGAAGCAAACGTCTCTTTTCCCAATCCGGCATACACTTTGATAACAAGCTCCAGAACTTTTCACTGTGATCCATAACTGCCAGATGACAAAGCTCGTGCATGATGATGTAGTCAATGCACTGTACCGGGGCTTTGATCAAATCAAGATTCAGAACGATGCGCCCCGTGGGAGTACAGCTCCCCCACCGGCTCTTCATCTTCCGAACAACCAGATCCACCTGCTCAATCCCCAGAAATGGCTTACTTGCTCGTAAACATCGACTTAGGTGCTGCTCAAATATTGGTCGTGCATGGTCTCGGTACCATGCTTCTACCACCTCACGAATGGCATCCACATCTGCCTTATCAGGCACCAGGACATGAAAGAAGGCTCCCTTGAGCTTTACGGAGGGCCTATCTCCGATCACCACCTTTAAGCGATATTGCCGCCCCAGGTAGCGATGTGTTTCACCAGAAACCCACTGTCGAGGGGCCTGGGGCTGGGGGAGCTGCTCAACCTCTCGGAGGTTCCGCTCTATCCAGGGAAACCGTTTTCTGACTTTCGCCTCAATTTTTTCGAGGGCAGTATCATGAGGGGCCGTGACGGCTACTCTTCCGTCTGGATGCACACTGATTTCCAGCGTCGTGCGATCGCTCCGATGCACATCGTAGCTGAGCTGTTTCCCTCTTCCCTGAATTGAGTATTGCTCTACCGTTACTTCACTCATGGCACCCGCACCCGCGCTATATCAATGCATTTTTCCAGGATGATATCGATGGTGTCGAAGTCGAGTTCAAAATCGTACTCGTCCTGGAGGTCAAAGAGCATATCCTCGATCGCGGTTTTCATCCGATTCTGGGTATCCACGTTCTGAATCCAATTCACCATACGATGCTCATTCACAATAGATTCAATGCTTAGAGCAATATCAGCGCTGAGCTCTTGCAACGGCTCTTTTGCTGATCTAGGCGTTTTATATTGACCGCTAGATTCTTTAACCTGATGAGAGTCACTGGCTAATTCCGTAATATCTGGATGTAGATAGATTGAACTAATGCCAGCCAGGTTCTCCTGCACCACGCCATAGTAGGCTTTCGCTACGTCATGATCGCGTAAACGCTCCGGCACCTCATCACCTGTACGATCGCGAACCTTATCCCGAATATCCTCGACACTTCTCAGCAAGGAATCGGCATCATCGAAGCGCTGCTCTCGGATGCTCTTGATGATGTCATCGAGCATCTTAGAAAACGGAATATAGAAGGCTGGGTCTTCTTCTAAGCGCTCGGTGATCGAACGTTTGGTACGGTTGGCAATCATCTCCGCTTTCGTGACAGAGGAGTCCTGAGCATCCACTTCGGCTTGGAAGGCTTCCTTATCGAAGATATTGACCGGCTCAACTACAGTCTCAATCTCATCCGTTCCAACATGGGTATCTAGGAGTTTCTGAATCGATTCCTGGTACTGCTTAAAGTCAACCCGCTCTGCATACAGGCGTGCGGCGGCAGCTCTCAGATTCGCAAAGAACTTCAGGTCTGCCTTGTATCGCTTAATCTTCTTATCTGACGTATGGTCATAGAACTCCAGGCTGGCCAGTGCGATCTTGAGGGTACGGGCAAACAGAGACAGGCGCTCGTAGAACTTAGAACGTAACTCCTCATCAGCCAGTGGAGTTAGCAAGGCATTCATATCCTGCTTGTTTGGAACTCCCTGGAACACCTCCCAAACATCGCTATGCCGCTGCTCTAGTTTCCGCCACTCTTCGGAAACATCCGTTAGAATGCCGTCCAAGGTTCCTTCTTCAAACTCCTCCTCCATTGAGCCATAGAGGTCGAGGGCTTCTCCCAGGCGCTTTAAGACACCGTAGTAGTCGATGATATAGCCAAAGTCTTTACCATCGAACAACCGATTCACACGGGCGATCGCCTGAAGCAACCGGTGATCTTTCAAGGAGCGAGTCAGGTAGAGAACCGTATTCCGGGGTGCATCGAACCCAGTCAGCAGCTTGTCCACCACGATGATGATTTCCGGTTCATCGCCGTGCTTAAAGCGGTTGATCAGGTCTTTCTGGTACTTATCCTCAGCGCCATGCCGCTCCATCAATTTTTCCCAGAACTCCTGGATTTTGGGCCGTTGGGTGCTGTCTCGCAGTTCACTGACTTCGGTATTACCCTCGCGGGTATCCGGCGGGGAAATCAGCACTTCGCTGGATACCAAGCCAAACTCATCTAAGAAGCGTTTATAGAGCAATGCAGCCGCTTTGGATGGCGTCACTAGCTGAGCCTTGAAGCCTGTCCCCTGCCACTCCGTTGAATAGTGGTAGCTGATATCCCAGGCGATCGCGCGAATCTTTTGCTCAGTCTGGTTGAGCTGTTCTGCCGTAGAGAACTTCTTCTTCAGATCCGCTCGTTGCTGGTCGGTCAGCCCAGCCGTGTACCGCTTAAACCACAGGTCAATCTGCTTGCGGTCAACGTCCTGGGGCACATGGCGACCTTCATAGAGCAAGGGCACCACCGCACCATCTGGAACCGCCTCACCAATGGTGTAGGTGTCAATCAGTCCCCCGAACTGGGCTACGGTATTCTTCTCTTTCTTGAGAATAGGCGTCCCGGTAAAGCCAATCAGACAAGCTTTCGGTAGTGCCCGACGCATGGCCACATGCAAAGTACCGAACTGAGTCCGGTGGCTTTCATCAATCAGCACAAATACATTAGGGTCGTCGTTGTGATCGTCCCGGCTGGCCAGGAATTTATTGATCAGAGTGGTGATAATTCGAGCTTTAGGGTCTTCTAATAGGTCTCGCAATTGTCTGCCGGTTTTGGCCTGCACCAGCTCCAAACCACAGTGATCGAAGGTGCGGTAAATCTGATCGTCCAAATCAACCCGGTCAGTCACCAGAACAATCTTCGGATCTTTAATCACCGGATCACGGGCGATTGCCTCGGCCAAGAGCACCATCGTGATTGACTTACCACTGCCCTGGGTATGCCAAACCACTCCCCCTTTACGAGAGCCATTCGAGTCAAACTTGTGGATACGTTCCATGATGCGTTTGACACAGAAGTATTGCTGGTACCGGGCAATCTTCCGCTCACCCGCATCAAAGACGGTGAAGCTGTCAGCCAGCTCCAATAACCGTTTCGGGCGGCAGAGGGCATAGAGAGCAAGATCTTGGGCGGTCACAGAGCGTCCCACCGCTTGAAGTGTTTCAAACCATTCCCGCGCTTGCTCTGGCGTGGTCCCCTTGAAGCGATGCTGATCGGACGTGAAGAAGTGGGACAGAAACTCAGCCCCCAAGGGCTGATTAACAGTCCGCTCCAGGGTGGCTTCATCAAGTTCCCGTTCTTTCCAGATTGACCAGAATTTCATCGGAGTGCCGGTGGCCCCGTAGCTAGCCTCATTCATGGCCAGGGCGAGCAGCAGTTGGGCATAGTGAAACAGCCGGGGAATCTCTGAATCGCGCTGGTTGCGAAGCTGTTGGCTGATAGCCTCTTCAATCGGGTCTTGTCCAGCGGGTAAACCAGGGCGCTTACACTCAATCACGCTGAAGGGAATGCCGTTCACAAACAGCACGATGTCGGGGCGGCGGGTATCGGTGGTGCCGCTGGCCTCCACGACAAACTCATCGGTGACGTGGTAGACGTTATTTTCCGGGCGCTCCCAGTCGATATAGTGCAGGGTAAAGCTCTTGGTATCGCCCTGGATGGTCTGAGGCAAGGCTTTCCCTAGCCTCAACAGGTCCCAGAGTTTCTCGTTTGTACGAACCAGTCCATCATCATCCATATCCCGCAGCACGCGGATCGCTTCGGCAATGTTGCCTTCAGTAAACGGAACATCCTCCCCCCGGAACTGAATCCGGTTCATTTTCCGTAGCTGCTGCTCTAGTACACCAAACAGAATGACGCTGGAGCGCCGTCCTCCTCGCAACTCTAGGGTTTCTTTAGGCAGCAGGTATTGATAGCCAAGCTTCATCAGCAGGGCTACAGCAGGGATTTTGGAAACGTCATCCTCGGTGAATGGAGGAGTAGTTTCGGGAATGAAGGAGGGGGAAGAAATCATGCTGCATCATCAAGTATGGGAATTCGGATATCGCCGGTCAGGAGTTTCTGCATGAGTCCGCGCTTCTGAAGTTTCAGCAGCCGAAGTTGCTCCTCCAGAAGCTCGACTTCTCGGTCAACAGCCTTAAGAACTGACATGATCTTTTGCTGCTCCGGTAACGATGGGATAGCTACAACAATCTTTGAGAAAACAGGCCACCGTAAGCTGCCTCTACGGTTCACGGAAGCAGAGGTGAGCGCCTCAAATAGGCGGCGGTACGTCTCGGTTTTCAGAACCGCGAATAGGAACTCTGGATCGACCATTTCGGTGGTCAACCCGAAAACGGTATACATAGGGCTTACCAGCCCAACATCAAAGTCACGCAGTAGGCCGATTGAGCCTTCCTCAATATGATTTGTTGCGTAGGCAAATTGCTTACGCTTTACAACTTTGTAGTTGTCCAGGTTATTTCCGAATACCTGCCTTCCGAAATACTCTAATGAAGAAACGAGTCCGTCATATTTTGTACATGATAAAACTGGTGTTCCTTCTGGCGCAGCACGTTCAGATATTTCATGTGCAACTTTGCCGATCTTCACAGCCTTCCAATCAGAGGGCACTTCTCCTATCTGAATTTCCTGTTTTGATCCATCATTTTCAAACCCTAGGAATCGCCGCTTACCTGTGAGAAGCTGTTGCATCAGCCCTTGTTTGAGGCGGCGCTTGACTGCGATAAGTTTTTCGGTGAGGGCGATCGCTCTATTCCATTTAATGAGAATGTTAGAAATCCTTCGTTGCTCCTCAATATTAGGAACCTTAATCCATAAGTCAGCGAATCGATTAACTCCTAAATGTGCAATGGATGTAGTCTGTTTAGCGACTGCAGATAGCTTGCCAGTGTATTGCAGATGCTGAAACAGCAAATGGGCAAACTCCACGTCACATTTGGGGCCTGGTCTAAATCGCACAAGCGTGTTCTGGAAAGCACAGTCTGGAGGATCTCCCTGATAAATAGAAGATCGACCAATGAGCTCTAAACTCTGTCCTTCATTGAGTAATATGTCTCCAGGAATCAGCTTATATTTCTCAAACTCTTTATTCGAAAAAGGCATCTGCAATACATCGGATGTATCAATAAATCCATCAAAAACATTGGCAACACGTAGATAGGGGCGCATCGTTCCTGCTGTGATCTTAAATGAACGCTGACGCCCAGCATCCACCGTTCCCCAATCGCGTATCTGCATCAGTTCCCACTCTTCGATCATCTGATTCCTAAGCCTTCTAGAGCTAAAGCCAGTTCTTTGCGCGTATTTTCAAGTGTGACTTCTAATTGAACAATTTCTCCTTGAACCGCTCCAATATCGATTTCTTCTTCCTCCTCAAACGTATCAACGTAGAGTGATATATTGAGGTTGAAGTCATTCTCTTCGATTTCTTCTGGAGAGACCAAAAGGCTGTATTTTTCAACACTCTTTCGGGCATTCCAGGTCTCGATAATTTTCTCGATATCCTGGCCGCGCAATCGATTTTGGTTTTTTCCTTCCTCAAACTCTTGACCAGCATCAATAAAGAAGACTTTTTTATCTTTCTTTGCGCGATTAAAAAACAATAATACTGCTGGTATCCCTGTTCCAAAAAATAAGTTGGCAGGTAGGCCAACCACACCTTCCAGCAAGTTCTCCTCAATCAATTTTCGACGTATCTTACCTTCCGAGCCACCACGAAATAGCACACCATGCGGCACGACTACCCCGATCCGACCATCCGTAGCTGTCATTGAAGCAATCATGTGTAGGATGAAAGCAAAGTCCCCTCTTCCCTTTGGCGGCACTCCGCGTAGAAACCGCTGCCACGGATCATTAGCAGCTTTATCCGCGCCCCACTTATCGAGCGAGAATGGTGGATTAGCAACAACCACATTGAACTTCTCCAGAGCATCATCCTTGATTCGCTTAGGATTCCGAATCGTATCCCCGCGCTCAATCTCTGCCCCATCGAACCCGTGCAGAAACATGTTCATCCGGCAGAGCGCCCAGGTTCCAGCATTCATCTCCTGACCAAACAGCGCTACGTTGCCATCCGGCACCTCTTTGGCTGCCCGAATCAGCAGAGAGCCTGACCCACAACACGGGTCATAGATGCGGTCTCCAGATTTCGGAGCCACAATC
This sequence comes from Leptolyngbya iicbica LK, assembly GCF_004212215.1. Classification (NCBI taxonomy): domain Bacteria; kingdom Bacillati; phylum Cyanobacteriota; class Cyanophyceae; order Leptolyngbyales; family Leptolyngbyaceae; genus Leptolyngbya; species Leptolyngbya iicbica. Next base: position 149,972 of record NZ_QVFV01000003.1, on the reverse strand, counting down.
CGAGCCAGCAGCGTAGACACCTCCGGTGGCGTGTAGAACTCCCCGCCTTTCTTGCCGCTATCCGCTGCAAACTGACCAATCAGATATTCGTAGGCATCCCCGATCACATCTCGGTTGCCAATTTGGGATGGACGTAAATCTAGGTCGTGGAAGTCCTCCAGCAGATGCTGCAATCGAGTATTCCGTTCCTTAGTCTCGCCAAAATTAGCCTCGCTGTTGAAGCTAATGTTCCGAAACACGCCGTCCAGTTTTTCCTTGTTGGCATCTTCAATCGCGGCTAAGGCTTCATCAATTAGCTCCCCGATCGACTTTTCGCCGCGCTTGCTTTCGCGGTTGTCATAGAGATAGTCAAAGTCAGCCTTTTCAGGCAGCACAAACCGCTCCCGGCTCATCGCCCGTTCCACACGGGTTTCGTCTCCTTTGTATTTCTTGCGATATTCCTCCCGCTTGTCATTCCTGAGATCGGTCAGATACTTCAGGAAGAGCATCACCAGGATGTAGTCTTTGTACTGGGCCGGGTCGATCGTGCCTCGGAAGGTGTCGCACGCCCTCCAAACCACACCATTAATGTCCTGCTGCGTCATCTGTGCCATCGTCATCCTCCCTCCTATTCCTCAATTGCGGCCTGCATCGTCGCCGCGTTAATCAGTTTGTCCTTCAATTCTTCAAGCCGACCGGTGAGCTTCTGTTCTTGTTGCCAAAGTTCGGCAACTCTAGCGACTTGCCGTTGACGTTCAAGTGGGGGTAACTGCACCTTGAAGCTTCGACAGTCACGCATTGAGATGAATTGAATGTTGCTTCCCTTGCTCATCTCATATTCGCGCCGCTTGCATATTGCAGGATGATTCCAGTACCAGGCGAGATAAGTACCATCAGCTTTTGCAGAATCTGGCGTCAGAATTGCCCAATGCCCAACAACGAAAGCATCTTCAGGTGGATTCTTAATCGCCACCGCTGCGGTTCGACCTCCACGTAAGGGAAACAGGACGTCCCCTGTTCGGAGGAGATACTGCTTGGGGTCGCCTTCAAACCGCATAGGTTCTAAACTAGACCAATCAAGCTCGCCATTCGCTGCGAGCACACCTAACTGTACTGCTTGATAAGGCTCGCCAGACTCTAGGTCTTTAGCAGAGCGATACTGATAGCCGCTGCGTAGATGCCCAAGATCCTGCAGCGAATGAACGGTAGTCATCGATTTGCACCACTTGTTTGTGTGTTATCGAACATCTCCCGGACCCTCTAGTACGGTCATGTTCATCCAAAAAATCATCTAATATTGATATAGAGCGCCAGGTTTACATTCCTGAGATTGGCCAGGCGTCCCACGCCCCACGTAGGACGCCCGATCAAGAAACGACCTAGTGATTAGGCAGCATCCTTAGCCCCGCGAAGGCTTTGGAAGCAGGTAAGCCATCCCTGCCATTCTTCAATGTACTCCTGGAGCTCCTCCCCTAAAATTGGCATCATTTCGCCGATTCCAGAGCTATACATGTACGCCATGGCGATCCCATCTAGTGGAGCAATTTGCTCAGGGAAAGCAGCAGCGATTTTGTTGTAAGTCGTTAGGTATGCTGTAGCTTGCACAATGTGCGGAAGCTTATGCTCCAAAGACTTTTCGTTGCGGCTACCCTTAAGCTCTAACAACACTCTTGCACCATCGAACGGTGAAGCCGCGATCTCAGTAACCAGGTCAAACCGGCCAATGAATTGCTCTTCAAAGTCAGCAACGAACACCTCTGAGAGGGTTACTTCGTTGCGTTCCTGATCAATTACCGACAGTGGGGGAGTTGAACGCCGCAAATAAGGGAAGATGCCATCCTTTAAGGCCTTGACGTAGCCACCCATATTCATCGGGAAGGGACCAGGGGTTTGACCTCGGTTCCAACGCTCCAACATGTTGTGGCCCATCTTGCCAGCTGCGATCGATTCATTACGAATGCGATCGGCCTCATCTTTTCCAACTCGCTTTTCCCAATTTTTGAGTGCTTGCTCAGCATCAGGATCCAGAATTGGAGTGACCTGTGACTTAATAGCCGAGAAGCTAAAGGCACGGTCATCCGAGCTACCCCTGCCAAAGTAGTAGGCAGGATTGCCATCTTGCCAGCGCTGGTAACTCAACTGCTGTGGCCCGTTCCCAACAACCAGCTGAAGCTGATAAATGTTGGACCGACCATTTCGTTCAGTTGGGGCATAGACCCCAAGTTTCCGTTTTTGCGCAACCATGTTATGAACTTCACCTCAAAAAAAACAACGCAGTAGGGTCGCTACTGATCCAAATTGGATAGCTCGACTATAGCAACGCTAGTTCTCAGCGTCAAGAAAAATACGCAGTAGGACTGATACTGTTTTGAAAAGAGTGGTTGTGAGGCTTTGATTTCTGAAGCAAATCCGGTTTTGGGCTGGCTGGCAGACACAAACTTGAAAGCTTGGGTGGCAGAGGCTGCTAGCGGTTTAAGTACCCCCATTGTGAGGCCAATCATGAGATTGGTGCTTCCTTGAGGCTGCCAGGGTACTCCTCTTTGTTGAATGACAGTACTTGTAGATCATAAAGCTGTGCAGGCCCGGCCTTCTATCCGAGCATATTAGCGGCGGAACCCTAATTCCTCACCACCACCTCCGGCACCCTCCCCCGCTTCCGCCCCTGACTGTTAATCGGGCGAGCAGCGTAAACCACCTCTACATTGAACCCCTGATAAAGCTCCCTCATCAAAGGGGTATCAGAGTTTGACGCCATAAATCTCACCCCACGCCGATCAAGCTCCCGGCATAATGAAGCCAATTTTTCCTGCATCCTCTCCCCAAATCCTTCTCGCGTGTAGCCAGTGAAGCTCGCCGTCGTACTCACTGGCATATAGGGTGGGTCAAAGTATACAAAATCCCCCTCCCCGAGCTGCCGACACGTTTCACGAAAGTCGCGACACTTTACGGTCACTCCCTGAAGGGCCGCATGACACGCCCTCAAGTTCTCCTCATCCAGGATGGTCGGATTCTTGTAGCGCCCAAAGGGCACATTAAACTCACCTCTGGAATTCACCCGATAGAGGCCGTTGTAGCAAGTCTTATTCAAATAGATAAAACGACTTGCCCGCTGTACCACCGTCCACTGCCCATACTCAGGGGTTCGATCTACCTGCCGCAAACGATAGTAATACTCCCGGTCATAGACGTGCCGACCCAAGTCTTCAATCAACTCCTCAACCTGGTCTCGAATCACCCGATAGAGGTTGATCAGATCTGGATTGCTATCCGATAGCACCGCCTGCTGCGGCTGAAGATGAAAGAAAAGCGCCGCACCACCTAAAAATGGCTCAAAGTAACGGTTAAATTGCTGTGGCACCCGCGCCACAAGTTCTGGAAGTAACTGCCCCTTTCCCCCAGCCCACTTCACAAAAGGACGAGGGGACACCGGCAGCAAAGACAGCTGCCTGAAATTTCTCGCCATGGCCGAAAACACAACACAGAAGGAAAAGACCGCAACCCTTCGTAAATCCTGGTCCCCAAGGGAGAGCACCTCTGGCACCCTCCCTGAAACCAACCCTCAAAACGGCTGTGCTTCCCAGCCCACCCCGACCAACCGTCGCTCCTCTCGCTCCCGCAGATAATTCGTCCACCCCAGCGCTTCAAGAGGTACGCTAAGCCACTCCTGCGAGAAACATCCCAAACTGTAGAGCAGGTCTGCATTCTCAGCCCCGCCAGCAAAGAAGATCCCCGCTTGCCGGTAGAGCCCACGATACTTAAGCAGCAGACGATCTCCTTCCAAACACTGGTCAAGATAACTGCGAGCCTTGACCACTAACGTGTCAAAGATAGGGTACTGATACCCATCATTTCGCCGCTCAAGGTAATAGGGCTCCATCACGAGATCCCCGACCTTTACCGAAATGCCCCTGACAGGCTCCAAAGCGACCCCCTGGAGTACCCGCTCATCATCGAAGTAGTAGATGTGAGAGGTACAGTCTGCTTCACCATGCAACGCCCAAAGCGGAAAGCCATCGATCGGACCATACATCGCCTCATAGACACCATCTTCATCGTCTCGATGAAGAAGCTGCCTTCCCGAAGCCTCAAACACTTCAGAATAGGTCGCCTCGCCAAACCACAGTGGAGTCCGGCTAAACTCCCCGTGGATAATGACTCCCACTTTGCCAGCACCAACTGATGGCGGCACGATTTCAATGCAACGCATCTCAGTCATGACTAAAAAACCTCAACTCAACTAAAACTGTGTACGCCAAACCTAGAAACCGTCGAAACGGTCTCTCCTTCTGAGCTCTGCCGCTTCACGCAAAGCTCACTTCTGCCCCTGACCTAATTGCACTACTTGGAAAATACGACTTGCGATCAGACAACACTCGCGAGTCCTGATCACATCAAAGAACTGGATTTGCTGCCACCCTTGCGCTTCAAAAACCCCTTTTCTCAACACCAGGGCTAACCGGAGTACGTTACGATCTCGCGCAACACGGCATCGACATTAATTGCCCGAAGTTGCCCGTGCAGACGGATATAGTGAATCCCAGCAATCCACTGGAAGGGCGCACCTTCTGCAATCTTCCGTTTAATGGAATCTCGACTCCAGCCTCGCCCAAGCTGCTCTGTCAACACCGGAGTAGCCTCGGAAACCGGTAAAAATCTATCCGTTGAATACGCCTTCCTGCGGCGCTTTTGGGTTTTGTGTTCCATCGACTCACCCTGCAAGCTATCTGCCTAGTACAAACCACTTTGATTTCCCCCTCACCCACACTGTGGTCTCTCGCAACAAAGGCCTCTCTACAAGGCACTGCGCTGTGCTCTTTATTGCAGTGCAACCCACTCGGAGATACAAACAATCACCAAGGGGTCACCCTTCCCCTTCCTCCTCAGTCACTTCAACGCTTTCTTGACTCGCGTTCCCATCATGCTCAGGTGAATGTGGTGAAGCTTGAGCCCGATTAGCTTGTTCACCATCACTGGCCCCCAAAGATCGTGCTGGTACCTCAACAGCTCCCCCTAACCCCAGGTCAATCTTTCGCCGGTTGGCGAAATGCTCCCGTAGCCCTCGCTTAAACGCCGCATCAAGCTTGCCGTCACGTGCAACCTTGCTAAGTGCTAATCCCACAAGCTGCGGCATCACTTCAACGAGATCATCAGCAGCCGCTTCTGCAACGCCATACACCATCTGCGCCATCCCACGACCAACGGCCTGGTCAAAATCGCCCAAATCGCCATTCTCGTCATACATCGAATCAGATGTGCCTTCCTCATCTCGACTTGCCGCATGACGCATCCGCTGCATCTCCTGAATTTGCTCATACGTCATGCCGTTCTCAATCAACCGCCGAACCGGGACAAATCGTTCCAGCAGCTCCTGGCCTAAATAACTGCGTCGACTCGTCGAAAGCCCAGCAGCTTCTAATCCAGCTGAGACTACGTTTTTTGAAAGTCCTGTAAGCTCCTCTATGGCTTTCTTTGTGTACTGGTGGGTCGGATCAAAGTGGTAATTACGCGGCTTCTTCTGCATCACTGTTTTCTCCTTGCCAATGGATAAGGCAAAATCACGTTCCTCGGCACCCCGATAAGCTTCGGAAACTCTTTATTCGTGAACTTTTTGGTTGCTTGAATCTTGTAGCGGCCTCGCTACTGCTTAGGACTTACTTCCGCTCGTGCCTGACACTTGCCCCGTTTCGGGGTCCACCAGGCGCTCAATCATGTCGAAGCCAATGTCAAACACAATGCGCCGAAGCGCTGTTTCAAACTCATCTAAAGAGCTCCCAAACGAACTGCTCACTTGACTTTCAACCTCATCTTCTAGCCGCTTCCCAAGACAGAGAAACTCAAGCCGCGCCATATCCCAGTCAGCAGGCTCCTGGAGTGATGACGGTAACGGTGAAAAATCGACATACGCTGTCGGAGGAGTGCGCTCGATAATCTGCTCCCATGGGATGACTTTCTTCAGTTCTTCCCCAAAGGCTTGGGTTTTGAGATAACAGGTCACCCCACTCTCTGGAGAAGGTGGCGTCATATTGAGGAACTCTCGATCGAAGACCAGATTCTCAACCGACCGGCGCTCATCCGCTCTCCACTGCACCCCCTCTTTGCCGAAACTCCTACTTAACGACAGCCTCACCCGTTCGATCTGCCCGAACCGGCTCGAAAACCACTTCGCCGTGATCGGTGAGGCACTGAGCAACATCACTAGGTTGGGGAAGTTCGCGAGCAATCCATCGGCCTCATCTCCATATGAAGTCCGACTGCGCAAACTCTCCACACTCTGGTTAAGCGCTATCAGCAGCCCACCGTTGCCTCTGATAAGCTCTGTCGCCTCAAGGAACTTGGGGATACGGCGGTAGAAGCCCGCGTCATCGAGCAGGATTAGCTTATCTTTCCGCAGATCTCTCGGGTCTACCGGCGGAGTGAGCGACATAATGTGCTCAAACGACCGCTGTAACAGTGCCGAGACGGCTGCCCGCTCCGCATCAAGATGTTCAGGATTGACCTTAATAACTAGAATTGGCGCTTCAGTTTTTCCCTCCCAAAAATCGATCACACTAAGCGCATCTGACACCTGATACTTAGCAGCAGCCGTCATCAATGGCTCCATATGGGTAAACAGCTCAGTACGGAGCTTATAGAGCGTCGTTGCATCACGGGTGCTGTCAAGGATTCTAAGAAATCGCCGCCCAATCTTTGTTCGTTTCAGAATGGCCTGAACAATCTTTTGCCCTTCTGTCGAGAAATTAACGAGGTCATCAACTCCCCACTCCCCACCAGTAATCTGGTGAATCGATACCGCCCCGGCAACCAGAAGTCCCCTCGCACCATTCCTAAAAAAGGCGTTATTGCCGTCTAGCCTTGGCACCAAGTTGTAGGCAAGCTGCACCTGTCGTGTGTAGGTATCAAAATCCTTGGCAAAATCAGGTGAGTACCCATGTTTCGATGACAGGGTAATTAGGTCATACTTCGCCCCCATTCCCTCAAGAGCCTGAGTGATCTGCCCCTTCGCTTCAACAATCAGCATCCGCCGGGTCGGGTCATCAGTACACGTTTCCACCATCGATCGGATCATCGGCCCTGCAAGCAGGTTTTTCCCCGATCCACTAGTCGCCATATACATGGTGTGGTCTAAGCTATCGAGCCCGACTCGATGCCCAGCCAGAGAGATTAGCGGTCCTCTCCCATATGAGCCCACCCTGTGATCGCTTTCTGATATCTCACGCCTTTGATGCAGCGATCGCCTCGCCGCCTCTCCCGGTGTCGGTCGGAATCTACCAATCATTGTTTCTAAGCTCCGAATCATTAGCTCTTTCGCGCGTCTCCTTCTCAGCGAGATACTGCTGATACTGCTTTTCAAGCTCATCTTTTATTTGGCCTGCACCCTGTACCTCTGCTTCCAATCGCCGTGGCCGAAACGTCTCCATCAACACCGCTGCTCCTGCGTTGAGAAAAGTCCCCATACCGCTCATCAGAAAAAAGACCAGGAAGAAACGAAATAGCCAGTTCTCAGTAATCAGAAACGGCGCGACAAAGATGATGAAGATCATTAGGCCCACTGGGACATTCACCTGTAAGGTGGCCACCAAGTAGGCCCACAGAAAATCGGTGATGCGGCTGCCTGGCGTGGCAAAGAGTTCTCGATATCGGCCAAAGGTAAATTCGTGCTGCGATCGAAGCTTTGAGAGTTCTTGATGTCGCTTGTAGCCAATCCACCCCACCCCAGCGAAGGTAATCGCCAGTGACCAGCGGCAAACTCGCTCCCAAACGCTGAGACTGACCCCTTCAAGAAAACTGCCGATCGTAAGATCCACCAGGTATGGGGCAAGCCTATCGGCAAACAAATAGGCTCCCACCGAACACACGGCGATCGCTAACGGTAAGTAGACAGTCCTGATTACCCCCCGCAACAGGCGAACCACCACTGCATCGAGGATCTGAAAAGCCCTCCACAACCAATGCATCACTGTTAAGACAGCCTGCACTCCAACCGGCAGACTGCGATTCTTTCTACCTTTCATGACCCTGTTCCCTCGTAAAGAACCGACCCCGCTCAAGACGCTTCCGTATCCGCGCAATACTCTGCTTGCGTTGATGCTGTTTACGCTGTTCAACCTTCTTCAGCAGCAACAGCCGTTGCGTCTCAGTAATTTGGTTGATCGCTCTCGCGAAATTAATGGCAAGACGTGACTTTGGAACCCCAAACGTTGGGGCCTCATAGCCGTGCGCAACCCGAAGCACGATCCGTTGGCTCTGCTTGATCCCGCCAGTCCAGTACTGCCACTCAATCCCCAAGAGCGTTCTCGGCAACCCCTTTCCGTGCATGTACTTGCTGTAGGTCTTAAAGCTGATTGCCCCAGTCAGGTAGAGGCCAACGAATTTGACCTTAAACCACTGGTTTCGCTTTTTCGATTGCTCGATCGCAGAGGCGAGCTGGTCGCTTAATGCTGCAATGTGCTCCTCTGGCGATCGTCGCTGCCAACCTTGTCGCCACCACTGCTTCACCTTCAGCTCGCGTGCTGTCTCGACCGCGCCAGAATCCGCTCTCCCAGCGAAATAGTCTCTCCTGACTTTCTTGGAATCAGGCTCCTCGTGCTTGAAGGGATTGTCACCAATACGAACTAACTTTCGGACTTCCCGAGCTGCGTTGACCTCAGGTAGGGTTTCCGCTTCCAATGCAGCAAACGTAGCGCCCCATACCGTATCACCCGATGCCTGGTCCTGAATGATTGAAACCAGCACTTCGTAGTTAATTCGCGTTTGGTGCTGTTTACGTGATTCCTCGAAAAATGCCTTGGCATCAAACTCATGCTTCTGGCCAACTTTGGCCCACTCCTGGTGCAGGTCACGTAGATTGATGAATTTTGGCTTCTCGGGGCGTGATTTAAGGACTTCGGCGTGTCGCCGACCTGAGGTTAAGTCTTTTCCCTCAATCCGTTTTTGAATATCAAAGTGGCGCGTACTAAAGTCATCACACAGCGCTTGAGGCACCCCTCTTACCCGGTAGCCTGTGCCATTCTTAATTTGGTATGGGTCCAGGGTAAGGCCGTACTCTCTAAACTCCTGACAAAAATGGCGTGCTAAGGCGTTACGAAACCGCTGCCCAATCTCAAATTTGAAGTTGCCCTTGAGAACTCGTTCAGAATCGAGCGTGCCACCACTACCGTCCTCTCGTAGTCCCGTATTAAAGGTAAATAGATGGACGTGAACCTTGGGCTCAGACAGCCTGTTGGTGAAATGGAGGAACTTGCCATAGATCAGGTCCATCTTCTCCGTTGGCCCCTTGCCGCCAGCACCAGTTCGGGTGTAGCCAATCTCCCGGTTGAGATATTTGACGATCTCGTCTGTCGCTCGGTCATAGGCAATGATAATTTTGCGCCTTACCGAGGTCGGCCCCAGCGCAAACAACACATCGATGCTTTTGTCACCTGAAAGGACAATATCGAAGCCTGCCCGCGATTTTCGTATCTTCATCTCCCCCGTGCGAGGATCGCGATACTCAACGGTGGTGTGTGCCCCTTTTCGTAATAGCTCGCCAGTTACTGGATGAGCGCCGTGAAAAAGCGCTTCAGCAGTGACGTCTCCTCTGACGATCGCTTGGCGCTCGATGCCAAGCCGCTTTGCCCCTAGACCCAGCCAGGTGCCAACTTTCCTCGCATCTAGGATCGCATCCTCACCTTCTTCAGCTCCCAAGGTGTAGTAATGCTCCGGAGCGTTCGTCAGATACGCCATGTATCCACTCCCATCCCCGATGACTCTCATACTGGCGATGCCGACCAGAAAGAACGCGATGAAAGGATTATTTCCAGAACCAAATAGAAACCAGGCTTCAATCATCACTCCCCATCCCCTTCAGCAAGCACTTCTTGCATGACCTGGTGGGCTTCTTCTGGGCTTAGATCACCAATTAACACGAGCAGCAACTCGGTCGTGAGATAGGTGGCGACTCTTAGCCCTTCTATTTCAACCTGGAGTTTTTGATACTCATGGCGCAAATCAATAATTTCTGCTGTCAGAGAATCAATATTTTGCAGGAGCGCTTCTTGGTCAGGATGCTCTAGCCCATGCACCACTAGCCTCTGCGCCATTTTGGTATTTGAAATATCAGCCAACTCTGCTGCCTGCTGAAGGCGATCGGCATATGGCGAGAGCAGTTTGAGCGAAAGCGTAAGAGTCTTCGCCGCGCTCCCACTTCCTGTGTTAGATGCGTAGTGATCGATTGATTCGACCATCATCGATAGACCAAACTCGACAAATTCGATATGTGGAATAGGACCCGGAGGATGATGCTCCGGGTCTAAAAGCATTGAACGTTCAAAAAGTGCTTACCTAGTCACATGCTGGAGGGGCTGTATGTTTGCCGTACCACACTTCACCAGTGGCATCGATTGCACCCCTACGAACCGAGCTCCAGCCAAACTTTGCATCCCCAGGATTGGCTCGCTCAAACGAGGCATTCTCCAGATCCGCCGCGCGGAAGTCCGTGCCCGATAGATCCGCAGACACAAAGCACGCTTGCACCGCACTCGCCCCTCTGAGGTCTGCAGATGAAAGGTCGGCATCAGTCAAATTGGCGCGTCTGAGATTGGCATTATCCAATCTCGCCTCGCTCAGGTTTGCCCCGGTGAGGTCAGCCCCTTCAAAACTGGTACCGGTAAGCCATGAGCCACTTAGGTCAGCCCCTCGCAGGTTATACCCAGAGAAGTCCAATCCTCTTAAGTCAAGGCCAGCAAAATCGCAGCCAACACAACTTCCGGTCCGAATCAACTTTTGATAATCGGCATTAATGCGAGCCTGCTCTTCTTGCTCCTTCTTCCGCTCAAGTGCAGCTTCATAGACAGCCTCAGCATGGGCCGCCAAAGCTTCGTTTTTCTCTTCAAGCTCTGCAATCCAACTCGCTTGGTGAGACTTCGCCCACCAAAACATCCCCCCCGCCATAGCAAAAATGACTGTCCCGTAGATGAATCGGTACTTCCAGATGTTCACCTTGAGGTCTCTATTTCTCTCAAGCCCTTTAATGGCATCGCCTACTGAGGAATAGGGTTGGCTTAGGGAAACGGTTTTCCTGATCCATCGTCGAATCTCCCAATGGGAATTCAGCGATTTCGGGAAACGAACCTTTCCCGAACCAAGATCAATGTGCGTGTAGATATCATCAGGTGGAATCTGGCCCAACATGCTGAGCGCGGTTACCCCAAGCCCAAAAATATCTGAGGCAAATTGAAAGTCAGGTTCGCAAATCTGCCTCTTAGGTAGAAAGCCAAGTTTCCCCGTCACTGACGAAGCGAACTTGACTGCAGTAGCGTCAAGACGACTGTGATCAAGACCCACCACCTTAACGCGCAGTCTTCCTCCTTTGTGGATAAGAAAAATATTGCAAGGATTTAGGTTGCCATGACCGAGATTGCCTTCAAGGTGCATGTAGCTAACCGCTTTCGCTGCTTCCTTGATAATTTGCACGGCTTCCTCCACTTGAATCCTGCGAGCCTGCTGCACTGCTGACAAGGGCTCCCCGAGGATGCGCTCCATCACCAGGTAAAAGTTACCCCGGTGCTCCTGAACTGCGATGAGTTTGGGAAGATTGAGATGTGAGAGACGCTTGAGCGCCTCAATCTGCCGTCTAAGCTGCTCACGCTCTTCAGCACACATCTCCTTACAGTCATAGGCCAAAATCGAGTATGTCTGCTTCGTCCAATGCTCTGTGACGTTGTAGAACCGTTGTGCTCCACAGCGTGCCTGACGTACCTCCGAGATATCGTATTTACCAGGGTCTAAATATGGGTAAACCGGTCCGACTTTCTCAATTGCAAAGGGATTCGGAACCTTCTTTGGTGGCAGTTTCATGTCATCGCCCTCCCTTCTTCGGTGATTCTTTGTCTTCGTCAGATTCCCCCTCGCGGTCGCTAAAGAGCAGCCTCAAGATGGTTGACTTGGGGCTGTCTTCGATTCCAAAGACGAGTTCGAATACGGGGCGGGTGAAATCATTGCTGTGCGCTTCAAATCCTGCCCGAAAGCATCCAATGCCGAATGCAACCAACAGTGAGAATTGGCATAAACGCCAAGCTCTTCTGAGGATACGGATGGAGGTTTTGACGGCGGTATTAGTGCCTTTCCTCGGGAATTGAGATAAACGACTCCGTGAACCGCGCCTGGGCGGTCCCTCGCTTTTAGGTATTTTCATGATGCGACCTGGAGATAAGTGGACAGGTGCTGAGCATCAATAAGGCTTTACGAATCAAGCCCTGCTCAGCTTCAAGTGTTTCAATGGGCAACCCTTTGAATAGAGGGTCACCGCGTGTTTCCTATCTACCAAAGCCCTACTAACGCAGAGAGGGGGCACACACGTGGCCCCCTCTCTCATTTCAAGTTAGATTGTCTCCAGCCCATCGCTGCGCAGCCCCCATGGCGTGCTGCTTAGTCTCTAAAGCAGAACACCAACATACACTCTCCCACACGACGGAAGGCATCGGCTGATAACTAGACTGATTGCGAATAGTCATAGCAGTAACCCTCCTTTCTTACTACGCAGTGAATCAAGTGGACCGACAGAAACAACTACTTGCCTCGCTGTTAGCAAGACCTCTTCTCGGAGCGTCACCCTCCCGCTGTCGGGGATGACTTACTCCGCTTAAGAACGAACCATAACCGATCTTTCTACGTAATTTCTAGTAGGTAGAACTGCTCAGACCACGCGGACCGCCAACTTGCATACACTCTCTATACAATGCTTTTACATTGAGTAAATAATTTTTGAAGAGTTCTTGAATTCCCTACAAAATCTAGGTTCCGAGGCAGTTAGCCTAGAAAACACAAGGGTCAACTTAGACCCAACTTGGAAATGCCCGAAAGGAAAGTAAAGAAAAATAACAAAAGTGATGTGACGCCCACTAATCGGCGTAAGTCGAAAGCGCGATTCTATCTAACCCGCAACGCCTATCTCCAGCTACGAAATGCGTTCACAGCGGATCCAATTATATGTCACCCAGACGTATCTGTTCGAGGTGGTTACCAAATCAAGATGGCTGCACTCAAGAAAAAAGCTGAAAATATTTCAGGCTTTGATCCATCTACACTTCCCAACTCCAACGACGGCCTCAAGAAGTTTCTAGATTCGAGTTCATTGTGCGTTGAGGTACCCACAATGGAACTAATTTGCCGACTATTTCTCAACTGCACCTACGTTGAATGGGTTTCAAAGTTACCTGATCAGGATAAGCCGAGAAATACAAGACATCCTCTAGCTGTGCAGGATCACGGATTTACTGACGCATTTATGGTGCCACAATCTTCGCATCAGACGGTGTTTCGAGTTCTTGGTAGTGCCGAAAATGAAGTCTGGTTCTTTGGCAACACACTGGATGAGTCCCTAGACGCACCAAAAACGAAGTTCTTCGAAGCCCTCTGCAATGGAGTCAGCCTTAGGTTCCTGGTATTAGACACGACAGCCGATGAACGTCTTGAACTTCTCGCCCAGGAGCTAGGGACCAACATCAGAAAAGCGAAACGGAAGACCGAGGACACCATCTACAGCCTCTTGCAGCTAATGAAGTACCTTCATCAAGAGGGTGAGCGACAGTTTGTTCCAGAGCAGTTTCAAGTCCGCATCACCACCAATGCGCTACGGATGAGAGCCTACATAGTTGATCCACGCAACCCGAACGAGAAAAGCTATCTCATCCCTTCGGTGAATCAAAAGATATCGAAAGAACTTCCACAGCTACTCTGTCAAAATACCCCTGGTGGCCTTGTCCACACCTACTTTGAAGGTCTTCATGATGAATGGGAGAAGGCGCAAACCCTACATGCGTTCCTCAGAAGTGAGTCGTCTCAAGAATTTCTCGCAGAGTTCCCCTCATTTTTTGAGGCCTTTCCTGAAGTAATAAATCCAACCCATCCAACAGATGAAGCAAGGTGACGTAAACCCCAGCCGCTAAGTTAAGTACCACTTTGCACTTTAGTGCCTAGGTGTAGTCCTCTTCGCTGGGTCCCGACCCAGCCCGTAAATTGAGTAAAGGTGGGTAAATGTCCAGTGGTGCACTGGGAAGTACCAGTGGGTACCCAACTGAGTAACCAGGGGGGAGCACTGGATAAATAGATGGCAAAAAAGCTCATATATATAGATGAGCTGGTGGATCATCTTGAAAGATGCAGTCAGAGAAACGCTGTTAGAACACAACTAAAGGAGAGAAGATAAGGGAGGACGCGATCGCAAATCTGATAATCGCCATCTACAAGGAGGCCACCAGCGATCTGGTGACCTCCGAAACTACCTAAGCGCGTTCGCTTATCTCTCACTCGGGAGAGTCAGCACCCCGTAATTTTCATTCCTGCGAGGCCCTTCCCCTGAAAACTCCCAGTAGCAAAACATATGGCATAGATAAAACCGAATCCTTGGAAGCGGAAAATCGGTGAGCTTAATCTTTTGCACCACGGCAACATCGCCTGAATCGCGCTCACATTTCATCTCAGCCGTCCTATCCTCATTTACCGTAAGTGTCCAGAACTGAATCTGCTGGAGCATCGAATCCCCTTTCACCTCCTTTTCACCCTGCCACGACCCGATGAGGTCAAGAATCCAATAAGCATCCCCCTTACTCACGACGTACTGAACGCCGTCAGTGTAGAGAAACGGCACCCAGGGCACCGGATAGCGGTAATACTGCGAAGTACCGCGAAAATGGCCTAAGTCTTCCTCTTTTAGGGTTGGTTTTTCATATTCAGTTGTCATAATTACTCTGCCAAAAAGCCGTTTCGGTTATTGATTTCCAGTCGGTACCGAAGCGGTCTGGTTTTTTGCCCCCTGGCTGACCTCATTGTCAGTCAGGGGGTTCTTTAATGTAGAGATAGATTGAAATTTTTAGCTGGTAAAGTAAAGTGTTTTTGGATATAAAATCCCCGAAGCTCTTTACTATTAGAGAGCAAAGTACGGCATGGGAAACTCTAACCCATCACTAAAAAACCTCGAAAAAGGTCGAGGGAAGAAGCCTAAAAAGCCCGGAAGTAAGCCCTACAACTTACGGCTTGATAACGAGGTAAAAGCTGAAATTGAGCGCATCGCCGCGCAATATGGCTGCCTATGGGGCAGTAAACCGTGGATTGGCGGACTGCTTGAAAAGATTGGCAGAGGAGAGCTCATAGTCGTACCCGCCCCGCCTAAACAGGATTAGGACGCTTCATTTTCAAAGCAAAATGAACGCGATCGCACCACCTAGGCTCACCTCAATAGGCAACCTAGAAAGTGCGATCGCAATTCCTAAAGCTTTACAGCCACCCTTTCGCAGCAGCAGACTGAAAGCTGTGGTCACTCACAATCACGTGATCAAGCAACGGGATCCCCATAATCTCGCCAGCTTCTTTGAGTCGCCTCGTGATTGCTCTGTCCTGGGAACTCTCAATAAGATTTCCGGAAGGGTGGTTGTGAGCAATGATGATGGCTACCGCACCAGTGATATGCGCGATTTGGAAGATCTCGCGTGGGTGTAACGTGGCGGTATTCGCAGTGCCGGTAAATACCCGTGAGCAGTTCACGACGGCGTGACTGCCATCAAGGCAGAATAAGCACACATGCTCTTGGACGTTATTTGGGGCAAGCTTGCGAAACAGGGCGGCGATATCCTCGGCAGTCTTGATCGGCTCTTTTACCTTCGCCAGCGTCCGATACCTCACCACTGTCTCTCGTATCCGAAACAGGGTGACCGGTTCCTGCGGCGTCTCCCCTGCTCCATTCCTGAATTGAAGTGGTAGTTGTTGAACAAGTTTCTTTTCTGCGGTATTGCTCATCGTATTCCTTGTAGGAAGGGCCGCCCCTTGTCGTTGGTAGCGTGGGGGGCGGCCTTTTTTATGTCTGAAATTGCCTCGGTCTGAGGCGTCAAAATTTCGGTGAATTAGTCAGGGCGAAAGATAGCGACTTGACCGCCACTGTTCAGTAGGTCGAGGGCCACAATATCGCCGTTAATCTCTAAATCTCGTCCATACGCGGCATAGTCGAAGTAGCTTGCGAGAAGCCCCACCGACGGCCCAAGATCAACCCCGTCGTCAATATATTCCCGAGCGTAATCTTCAACGCTGTCGTGAATCCCTAGGAATCGCTCCTCAAGGCGTGGCAACTCATCGATCATGAAGTAGCTAAGAAACGCTGATACCAAGGAATACCCGTGCTCATGAACGGCCTCTGCCACCTCAATTACCGTGCCTAGGTTCGGATACTCTCCAAGCTCACCGGTTCCAGGGAAATTGCTGTAGTCATGAATCGCGTATTCCTCATGCCCCTTCACCGCGAGCATTTCGGCGATCTCCTCTTCGAGTTCTTCAACAGTGGTGTCTTCGTCAATCTCGATCCACTTGCCGCGCAAAATCCCCCCGTTGTAGTCCGCTAAATCCGCCACATAGATTGCAGGAACTTCGTCTCCTTGCCCGTTTAATTGGGTCGCTAGATTTGTCATCGCTCATTTTCCCTTGTAGGAAGCCGCCCTTAATCCGGTGAGCGCGAAGGCGACTTTCGTTTTTTGCCTCCAGTTAAAAAAACTGGAATGCGGAGCGCTCGCTTTCCTGGCGAGCGCTCCCAAGGGGAGCGTTGGCGGGGGAATCGGTGTCACAGGGGAGGCTCCGCCATGAAATTTGGGGGGTACCCGCTGCGTAGCAGTGGGGGGAGCCAAATTTCATGGTGGAGTCCCTTGACTCCGATGGGGGCATGGCCCCCTTAAGAAAAATAGGCCAGTGGCAAGCAGCCGAAGGGCTCACAAGCCTGAAGTCATTCTCGCGGATCCGTAAGGGGCCGTAAGGCGTCCCGCTCTTGGTGGGACCAAAGCGGAGCGACGCCCTTAAAAGAGCCCGACCCCGCGTTGCGGGGGCACCGCCATAAAAATGTGACGTGATCTAGAGCAATCTACACGTCAGAACAAAAGTGCTATTTGCGCAGATTCCATAGCAGATGCGCTATCGAGACAATTCATTCGACCGCCAGGCAGCTTGATGAAGATGTAACGATTTCAGAAAAACAACCAAGAGACTCTTTGAAGTTGTATAGTACACGTGAACTGATATCTTGACCTGGCAGGGTGTCTACCTCTGACCTATAAACCAAGCTGGAAAGAGGAATCAATGAGACGAATTGCCGGTTTTTTTCGATGGTTACGTAGCGTGATTCGACCTAGAGACGAAAATCCAATCCCGCCAGGCTACACTCAGCCCACTCGCCAAGAACGGGTGAGAAGAATAACCAGGAGGAGCAAGCGTTTCTAGTCCGAGCACCTGCAGACTAACTTAGTGGACTGAGGCAGAACTCAGTCCATTTTCAATACCCTATTTTTGTTAATCCAATCGTTAAATTTCCGGATGTTTCGTTCAATATCCGAAAAAACAGTCATACACCCTTATTGACTGACCTTAAGAGTATGGATCGAGACAAATGGGACAACCCAATCCCACAAGGATATACACAGCCTACACGGAGTAAGAGATTAAAAAATTTCGTAAAAAACCTTGAGTCAAGAATTGATCAAGGAGGCAAAAACTCGTCAACAGCATGTTTTGAAGTGCCACTGTTAACTGGAATGTTAATCCGAAGGGTTCCTTGCGATACAGTGTGGACTGTAAAGCGAATTCACTGTAAGTGCTGGAAGAGAAACTTCCTCTCAAGGATCTTGATAATTCTCAACTGGAGAAGATTGCTCTTGTGTTTTATTATTGGATTGGTGATTTTTCTCATTTATCCGTTTCGTCAGATCTTGATCGAAAAAATTCCTTTCTTTACTGAGCAAACTCAAGTCCAGGAAGTTCAGCAAAACTAACTCTAGCCTAGATGTCTCTCTCAAAATTCCTGCACATCAAAAATTGGTTAAAGTAGCTGTGAATGCTCTTTGCAGCCTCTAATGATAACTGAACTTTGTTTGGATTTACTTCATTACACAGCACATATGTGAAAGCATCAATATAAGCTTGATTTACGAAGTCCAAATGAATTTGTGACCTTAATGGCCGATCTATCTCTAGAGCGTCAGTTCCTGCATCTATATGGATGGATATCCACCCTATATAGGTTTCTATAGTCTTCATGAACCGGGCTTGAAGAACTTCTAGTGAAAGTTGGCTTTCCTGCTCACTTCTAAAAGCTGGGAGCACTTTGCTCGAAAATATAGCTGCCGTCGCAGATATCTTCAGTCGTTCTAGATTACTGAACAGCCAGCTAGCTGCTTCTGCATCATAGACTCCATCCCTGATGATGTCTTCGAGAGTTTCTTCCTCCGAGAGAAAATCTTGTATTTCATGGACTAATTGAAGGATCTCCTTCTTGTCCTTTCTTGTGTCTACAATCTCCAAGAGTTCGTTAAGTCTGGCTCTGGCTCTGCGGATCAACTCGCGTGCGTGGTTCAGACTTTCTTCGAACTGCGCTTTTTCAATACTTGCTTTTTCCAGGGAAACTCGCAGCTGTTGCCAATTAGAACTACTAGTCTCCAGAGTTCCAAGATTGTAAATGAATTGATTTAAATCCCTCTCTACTTTATTGCCAGCAACTTGATTGAAATCCTTACCGGCTTGGCCAGGTAATATCGAATGAGAAATATCGCTTTTTTCGACTGTAAAACTTTGATCGACAGAGACGTTCTCATCAGCATCTTCTGGCAAGTCAGGTAAATGTGCCACGGGCGTTCACCGCTGAGTCTCAAGACAAGGGATTGTGGACTGACAGAATAAAGTTCGTATTGGCTAGGCTTTTAAGCAGCAGAAAATCTATGACGGAGCCTAAAGAAAGATTCTTGCTGCCGCCACTCCAAACCATGGCAATGCGTTTTTTAGAAGTGGAACTACTTTTTCCCATAGACTAGTGCCAGCCTCCACGGTTCCCTCAGCACTCTGCAAAACCTGAGTCATTTTTTGCAAATTCTTGACAGCAAATTCCTTGTCAGGTTTCTGAGAACTCACTTCGTCTTGCGCCGTTTCAATATTTCTAATGGCTTTGCTCTTCAATTCTTCTGAAAGAGTAGAGCTGCCAATTATTTCGCCGATCTCCTTTAGAGAAGTGAGAACCTGCTCTGAAGTCACCTCGTCACCGGAATGATCGTTACCAACTTCCTGATACTGAGTGACATTGAGGTCACGTCCGGCGACTCCACCTAACTGAAGATTGGAAACTTGTGAATTTTCAAATCTAATACTTTGAGAGGACGGCTGCTTTGCTGACATGTGAAAATCTCCAGGATGTACTACTTACAGATATAGCATCCACCTCTCTGAACAAGTGATCTTGGTCAGTCAGTGACAATTCGCAACAATTCTACCGTCACTGCTCTTCGCTTCGAGATTTTAGACAAGGCAGCGATTGCAGTCCCTGCTACCCCTGACTAGCAAGAAAGACTCGCGAAAAATCAGACCCTTAACCTTTTCGCCGACAAATCCTTCACTGATCAGGAAACTCTTGAAACCTTCAACACGATTCATGCGATAGCGACAACGTGCCAGAAGTCGCGATCGCACTTGGGTAACGAAGGAACTACAACGTGACCGATGTCAGAGTGAACGGAGTAAGGCATCCCTCCCCTGTCGCTGAACGCTTCAATACAGGACTAGATGCGAGTCCGCATTACCAACTATCGGCCCGACCAGAGGAGCCTAAGCCCTCTTGGCTCGATGAATTCAATAACCAAGCTGATGAAGCAGGATACCTCCTCATCAATGCTGCCACCTTAGGGATTGGCGGCTGGGCTCTCGACAAGCTGGGGCTCATCAACCGGGTTGATAAAGAGTCCGAATTCTTCAAGACAGGCGAGTCAGTCGATACAGCCCTTGGACTTATTTCCCTTGGTGGGCTCGTCAAAAGCGGCATCAAAAAAGCCGGACGGATCTGGAACGGCATTTCAAACCTTGCGGTATCGGCAAGCCAAACCATCCGTAAAGCCGAGCACCTCTCATTTCGACGGACTCTAAAGGGAGTCAAGGACTTTACCAACGAAACTCTTGGCGTAGCTTTCAGGCTTGACCACCGGAAGACCTTCTTTAAGGCTTTCCCTCATCTTGAGGGGAAGGTAGTGGTACATCATGCCATCGAGCGAAATGTCCTAAAGAACTATCCCGGCCTTATCGACGAGCTAGAGATGCATTCACTTCAGAACCTACGAGGCATTCCAAAGGAGCTTAATAACAGTCTGCACCTTAGTGAAATTCAAAAGATATGGAAGAGGTTCTATAAGAGTCACCCAACTCCCACACGGGAGGACCTTATCCAGCAAGCGGCTCAAATTGACGACCTGTTTGGGCATCTGTTTAACCCACCCATAAGGTAACAACCATGAAGTACTTTTCTCTAGACCCTGAATGCCCAGGCTCTCTCGCCGACGATGTAGACCTCGATACTTCGGTACACCCTCCTTTAGTTGAGAGTGAGACGCTACACATTGAGTTCAATACATGGATGGAGAGCGCTCTCATTGAGGTTTTTCCATGCTACTGCGTCACCAGAGAGCTTAGAGAGGCGATCGAAGCAATGAAGTTTTCAGGCTGTTCGTTCGCTCCTGCGAAGGTCACCAAATCTGAAACCTTCAACCAGTTCTATCCTGCGGGAAGGCATATCTCAGAATTTACCTGGCTCAAAGTTAAGGGAAAGACGGGAGTCGACGACTTTGGAATCTCTAAGGACCACCTACTGATAGTCTCAGAACGAGCTCTATCTCTCATCAAAGAACACGGGTTGTACCAGTGCGGTGTTGAGCCATACCGCCAATAGCAAACGCAGTCTCATAAAACAGAAATAGTTCTCCATAAGGCAAGATGAAACAGAGTAAATCGAGAACAACAATTCATCAGCAACTCACCAAGTGGGAGAAGGGAGAAATTGACGTCGCCTCCATCAAGGCGTGGGCAGAAGAGATCCTTGATACCGACACGTGGCAGACGTTTATCGACGACTGGACGGAAGGAGATGAAGAGTCAGTCTCTCTTGAAATTCTTCGGACGCTTGAGATGGCTGATATAAATCTGCTCACTGCTCATGACATCCCAACACTTAAAGAACTCCTTCGCATCGACAATCTCGCCACCTTCCACGAAAAAAAGGACGCGCACTTTCGACAAGTAGATTATGCAAAACGGAAAGAAGAACTGGCGGGTGTTCCCTTCTACAAAAAGGCTACCAAGTAGCTGCTCCTAACAAGGCTTCTCAGAAAGGAGAGCGAGTACCTCACTCTGGTGCTCAAGCCACCGTCTCGTATCGCAACATATCCACCCCACGACTGTGAGAATACTCGCATGGTCAGCGTGTAAGTCTCTTCGAAATATCGGCTCATGATGGGCAATGCGATTACGAAGCCGCCGCAGATGGTCAAGCTTCTCGTAGAGGCGTCGTCTATCAAGCTTTGCCTCAAAACCTTTTCTAAGTGCGGGAATCCAGAGTGAATGTGTGTACGACTTTCCTAGCAGTGCCACCCAAAACCCAAAGGACAACTCCGCAATGAGCCGAGAGGCCGTACAAGGACGACCTCGATTAGCAAGTTCAGCCTGGGCAGCAGCTATCTGTTGGTGTTCTACGGATCGGAGCGGTAATTGATTAAACCAATTTGCCCCTTTGAACACGGTAAGTTGCTCCGCTACTGTGTTTCGAAGCGATACCTCTAACCCCTGTAGCGGCACATAAAGTGCTGCCGAAACTGCCGTATTCCAACCATAAAGCGCTAACGCCTTACCGTCATCGCCACCGACAACACCTCTATAAGTAGAGAGACGAGGAGTCGACAGGGTCTTTTCTAAAGAACTAAGGATTTCAGGTGAGTATAAAAATTTCTTGAACACCTAATTCTGTCGCTGTATCTTATTAGTGTAAGCCCCGGTGCCGCCTCTGCTTTTGCACGCGCCCGGGGTATAGTTTTTTGTGGTGAGAAGACTCATGCAAAAGACTCTTTATCCTCCCTCAACTACCTAAAAAAATCACCTTCAAAAAAATCTCTATAGCTACTCTTTGTGGTGCTTCTTAGAGAATCTACAAGCAGTTAATTGTGGCGAAGCTTCTAGAGCGAAACAAATTTCCTTATTGGCAGCAGTAACTCTCCCTGCTACGCTTTGCTCGGTTAGTTACTAATGGTTTCACAGGGAATACCTGTGAGCTGTCTTTTTCCATCACGGGTATTCCCGCCCTTTTCAACCTCACCGATCGCGGCTGCCTGACGCACAGAAATTTCCCCTACCGATTGAAATTCCCGTAACTTCAACAACCAACACAGATTCTTACTTCAACCAACTTAAAGCTTGAGATTACCCTTCCCTCCATAAGGCTGTGTCACCCCAATCGTCCAACATGGCGAAGGTGACCGCTACGTAATTGGTGTGACGGCACACCCCGGTAAACCAGCGACTTACCATCCTGGCTAAGGGGCGCGTTCAAATTACCATGAACGCATTGTGCTGTTATCCGTAGCGCTGGATACGATGAGAGTCGTTTGTCCAGCACGAGGGAGGCTGTAAGACGTAATCCTTTATTTTGGCCGATTTTCCTAGAAAATAAGCCGATAAAGAGTAATCCCTTACTTCTATCCCATAGCAGTAACCTCGAAAGCGCACTAGAGAGTGGGCGACCGAGACAGACCAAAAGTCTCTTTGAAAGTAAGAGACCTGGCCGTCATCACGGAAACGGTGAAAATCCGTCAGAGGGGACATAGCCTAAAGAGCCATCCATGGCGTGTAACCTCTGCCAGCGTCGGGAGTTCGCACACGGGTAACCGTGGCGACCGGGGTATGACATCCTCGGGTATGGCTGCAATACAGCCAACGCGAAAAGCTCAACGATGAACGGCGGGAAACCGCTTGCTGGTAAGGAGTGAAAGAGTTGTGCCTGAGTGCGAAAAGACTGCAAGTCAGTAAGAAGGAGCTCCTGCTCTCTGCCTTCTGAAATCTGAAAATTGAAAAGGGGATACCCCTCGGCCTGCAGCTCCTGGTGATAGCAATCACCTAGCGACAAGACTTTCAATTCCAACCGTGACGACTAATCGGGGAAGGACCATCGCCGCCGGACGTGGTAAGCCGGTGCCTTGTCGGGTAATGACGAGGTGATCAAAACGCGGTGGTCTGGGAGCGTGGAGCAACTACAAGGGCTTCTACTCGAAGAAGCCGTGTGGAGCGGGCTGGGCAGTCCAATCCATATTCGGGTACCGGCTGGTAACCGGTACATCTCAAACCGACAAGGAAAGCTCCGACGGAATTCACACCGATGACGTAGTCATCCCTTCATTGTCATGGGTTTACGAATGCCTCTGAAACACGGGGCATTCGTAAATCAGCACAGTCTTTGAACACTAACAACATCTAGTAAGCGTGGAGGAGTTTCGATGACGAAACCAAACGATAAGACAGCTCACTAACAACCAACGAAAGACAGCATCCGAGGCCGCGAACCGGTTCTTCATATAACAGTCGAAGTTTTAGGGTTTAAGTAACCCTCTAAAACGACAACGAACGTTGCAGCTTATTGGAGAGTGGTTCCGGCGGCAACGTGAGCACGGAGACAGCTCGCGCCAACGCTTTCTGCGTAGCCCGCAGGATGAGCGTTCTGCGTGCGGCTCCTGTCAAAGCTCGGTGCTGATGGATCGAAAAACGGCTTTCGACTGGTTGAGCCTATCAACCAGTCCCTTTTTGACTCTGAGGAAAAACAAATAGGAGTTCTCCCATGGTCTCCCCTATCCCGCGATCGTTTGGTGACTTCCTGCGACGAATCGCCTTTGACTACGTTCGCTACGGCTACTACCGCTACGCGGTGCGAGAAATTCCTGAAGGCAAAGACTTACTCGCGATCGATGAGAAGCTTCGCCGCACTTACTCAATCACCTCGTGCCGAACAACGCGGACAAGACGTAGAAGACAAGGCCAAGCGATCGCGCAATACCTTCGCTGGCACCACACCTTCGTCCTGCTCGTCACCGAGGGTCACCACGAGACTTTCGAGAAACTGAGGAGCTACGACATCCGCGATACTCCGCTCCACCTTGGCGCCTACTCAGTAGGCCTTCGCGGGAAGACAGTACACATCCAGGTGACTCGCCGAGTCTGGCGTCGTGTAAAACGACTGATAAGACGCAAAGAGCTACGTCCCCATGAAGAAGTTGAACGACGGATTCAGACCCTCCCCTTCTACAACTTCCCTGGGGTGGTGGCGCAAAAACGAAAGCTTCTGTGCCAGGTAAATAGACGTAGAAAACGGGCAGGACTTCCTCGCGTCACACTCCTTACCCCATCCAAGGAACAGTACGTAACTGCCAGGAATCAATGCTCATCTCCGCAGATAAGACTTCCAGCCTCTGAGAGACCAAGCATTCTGAGAAGGTCAAAAGAGTAGCTTCACTATCAAGGTACGGAGTACCATAGCGGTATGGATAGCATTCTCCTCAAAGAAGAAGCCCTAAAGCTCTCACCGTTTGAGAGAGCCCAGCTCATTGATGCCCTTCTTGAAAGCCTTGACCCGGCGGCACAGGAGGAAATTGATCGCGCCTGGCTGGAAGAATCAAAAGACCGATTAAAAGCCTTCCACGCTGGAGACATCGACGCGGTTGACGGCGAAATCGCACTGACTGAGCTTAGGGAAAAGCTCTCTCAGTGAAGAAATACCGCTTTCTTACCCCCGCGCTCCTTGAGGTTGAGGAGGCATCGCAGTTCTACGAGTCAAACCGACCTGAACTTGGTGTTGAATTTCTTGATGAAGTAGATGAAACCGTTCAGCGGATCCTCGCTAATCCAAGAGCGTGGAAAGTACTAGAAGATGAGATTCGCCGCTGCCGACTAAGGAGGTTTCCCTACGGCATCATCTACACCATCCTCGAAGATGAAACGATTCTCGTTGTTTCAGTCATGCACCTTCATCGACACCCTTCATCATGGCGAAAGAACCTCAAAAGCGACTGAAGAGTCTTAGAGCGATGTCTGATGAAGACATTCAGTACGACGACGATGCGCCGCGTACAGATCGAGCCTTCTGGGCAGATGCTGATGTCATCACCCCGAAGCGAAGAGCGAAAGAACTTAAATCGATGACGTTTGATCCTGACCTCTACCAGTGGTTTGAGCAGCGTGCGCAAAAGCTAAAGGTCCCCACGCAGACGCTTATGCACGAAGTCTTAGAGTCCTACAAAAAGCACCACCTAAAAGACTCATAGCGCTGCCTGTCTTGCGAGGATGCCTCCCCACCAATTGCGGGTAATAGACCAAATGAGAGCATAGAAAACCGTGGCCTGAGTGATTCCAGAGTTACTCTCTCCAAAGTCAATAGCTAAACATAAGAATTTTTGAGGGTTTAGGCCCTTTCCGCCTGCGGGTAATAGACCAAATCGCGTGCGGGTAATAGTACAAATATTGCGAACCAATACCGAGCAATTCCAGCCACTCCCCTTGAGACACGCTCCCCCCACAACTGCTAAGAATCGCATCAGAAGCCCCAGAATGGCCGCTATGGCAAAAAAGTGGCTTCCCCTACCCCTCTGTGCTAACCGCCAAAGAACATTCAATCTAAGGCGAAATGAGCCCTTCCGCCCTCTTCCCACGCAATCACCTCCTCCATCGGTAATCTAAATCTCCCTCTTACTTCTCAAAAACTCAAAAAAGATCCGTTGATTCATAGGGCCACTTCCCTCCGGAGTTATCCACAAGGGCCGCCCCGTTAAGAAGATCGTTTAATAAGGTTTAAGAGAGAGTTTAGGACCGCTAACCCCCTAAAACTGCTACCGAATAAGACCCTCTCTGCGGGTGATAGACCAAACCACCTGCGGGTAATAGTACAAACTGCTGCGGGTAATAGACCGAAGAAGATGCGGGTAATAGTACGTGCGTGATTTCGAGTTATCCACAGGCCCTAGGCCACCTGCCGCTGCTTGACCTTCCGGCACCACGCAAGAAAGGCACTATCGGGATCTTTAAGCGTCACCCCATTCTTTCTTGTGGCCTCCCGCCAATCAGCCTCAAGGGCATAGATGTCAAAACCAGAAGCAACCTGCTTTGCTTTTTCGTAGGTCGTAGTGCGTAGATGGAGAAACTGCGATCGCGTCTCCTCTGGCATCACTTCAACGTTCGGTTTCCCCTGCCCCATCATCCGCTTGGCATGGAGAAACTCTTTCCCTGACTTCTGCTGAATAGTCAGTTCGTACTCTAAAAGCCGTTTTTTCTCAGCAATACCTCGAAGCGCGATCGCAAAATCAGAAAATCGTTGGGTGCTCCCCGATCGCTCATAGAGCGTCCGAAAATACCACCCCCACCCGCTTCGATTACTCCCTGCTTGCTTTCGCACAAACCGGTAGAGCCACCGCTCAATGCCACCAGTAAGCAGGAAATAATCTCGGTGCATCGACAATACAAACCGATTGTCACTGACCGCATCAAAGAGCCACTCTGGTATCACCACGGTGGCGTACTGAATCCTCCCCTTCTCATCCCGCTCAAGCTCACCGTACTCAAGCCAGCTAAACATGACCGTCTTCCCCTTCTTCGCCCGAATCGAGGTCACCACTGTCGTGTTCTTTAGCCGTTTAATCGCCTCATCAAGGCGCTTATACTGAACCCCTCCGAGCCCCCGACGGGCCGCCTTAAGGAACGCATGAGGGTGAAAACGAATCTTGCGTGAGGCATCATCCCCCCGGTCTAAGGCTTCTCTGACTTGGGATAAAAGCCACATCATCAGATCCCAATCCCAGATAGTGGCTATTCCATACGGCGCTCCACCAGTGACGGTAATCTCTGCTGCCTCTGACTTATAGAGTATTGGGGTAAGGCGTGGCTTCTTTGAGAGACTAAGAAAAGGCACCTCCATAGTGTCTTGCGCATCACGGGTAGAGATGTCAGTGAAGACCGCTGAGAAGAGGTCAAGCTGCGCGTCATTAGGAGGCGGGGTTCGTATGCTCATAGGCCAATCAAATAGCCTACCTCAACGCTTTCCTCAAGAATTAGTTCTCCGGGTAGACAACTCTTGATTGAAGTGGTGTCAGCGCTGACACCACTTAATTTTTCGCTACAGAATCCTCGGCCCAGGCATTACAGAAAACACTCTCCATCTCAGGAAATAGTGCCGCGCTGCGGGTGATAGTACAAAGAATGAATGGCGCAATCGAGTAAACGTTTTGTCCTGGTGTCAGCGCTGACACCAACCAACTAGGGACTACATAAGTCACTCGATGAATCCTTCATTTAACTTCCTTTTCCCCTCCCCCTCGATTATTTCCGCAAGCTCACAACACACCCGAGGAAAAGACAAAATAGATCGCAATACGTGAAGAAGTGGTGTTTGCCGTTTAGTGGTGTCAGCGCTGACACCACTATTGATTTAGAGTGGCTCCTGCCCAAAAAATCACCCATCAAGTCTCCTTATTCTCAAAGGGAATCCCGCCGCTCTGCGGGTGATAGTACGAAGTGAAAAGAAGAGCTTGCTGTCACACAGAAGTCGTTAGTGAGAGTCTTTTCTATTCGCAAAAGGGCACTTCGTAGCAGGGAGTCAGTAATGTTTTTTACGTGGTGTCAGCGCTTACACCAAGAGCTGTAAAACCAGGTCACCTTCTAACCACAACTTGTCGAGTTTCAACCTAAATCAGACTTCAGAATGCGGGTAATAGTACGAAGATATTCACTCATCTTAAAGCAAATGAAAGCGTGTCATTTCATGTGGTGTCAGCGCTTACACCACACTCTTTTTGGCAGTGTGACTCATCATCAATCCCTCAATAAGAGGCTCACTTAGTAGACACAAGAGAAGGTGATTTGCGGGTAATAGTACGAACTCCCCAAAGCCCCTCTTATCAACGGATGAATTCCTCAGCAAAAATTCAATCGAGAAACTTTACGCGCCTCTAGTCAGAAAGAATGAGCCAAATAAAAGTGGTGTCAGCGCTGACACCACGCACCAGTTTCTTCGTTGATTACAAAGAAAAGAAGTGCGAAAGAAATTAACCGTTGATTCCAGTGGCAGAAAAGAAAAACACAGGGTACTCTCGACCCAAAGGGAGCAAAGTTATTGATGAAACTTCTTCCTTTTCGACTAAAAGAGTAGTCTCGAAAAAGCTGGTGTCAGCGCTGACACCAGCAACAAAGTGCCTAAATATCTAATGCCCATGTCACGCATCATTGCCTTTGTGAATCAGTCAGGCGGTGTTGGCAAAACGACTCTTGTCGTCAATACGGGCTATCACCTCGCTGAAAAAGGGCACCGTGTGCTCCTAGTCGATATGGATTCGCAGGCCTCGCTTACAAAGTACTTCGACATAGATCCAAAACAGCTTGATAAAACTACTTTTGATGCGATCGCCTTCGGTGATGACCTCCCAATTCATACCGATATCCACAAACTGGCGCTGGCTCCTGCAAACCGAAACTTAGTCACCATTGACGGCAAACTTGCTGCGGTTGAAGGACGTGAATACCGCCTCCGCGATGCGCTCACGACGCTGCGAAACTCGTATGACTTTATCTTGATCGACTGCCCACCAAATCTAGGGCTCCTAAGTCTCATGAGCCTCATCGCTGCAAACCACGTGCTTATTCCGATTAAGACCAATGAGAAAGGATTAGAGGGGGCTGACGACTTACGAGAAACCATCAGCGTAGTGCTCCAACGGGCAAACCCCAGACTCCGGATCGCAGGTGCGGTGCCAATGATGTATGACGCACGGCGTGTCCACGATCGCCTCACGCTAGACGAAATCAAAAAGCTCTTTGGAAGCTACACCGTTCACCCCGCAATCCCCAATGCCACTGACTTCGATAATGCCTGGCGTGCACGGCAACCACTTGGCATCTTCTATCAGAAGCACCCTGCAGTGGAGAACCTACGGCAGCTTGCGACTAATCTGGAGCGAATGTAATGGGAGCACGAAACGCAAAACCTCAGCCTAAAGATAGAGGTGCCTTTGATCTCCTGCTTAGTGCGCCTGCGATCGACGCAGAAAACGAGCCACAAGAAGGGCAGGGCAGTGGTGACGCCAAATGGATACCGCTGCAGCACATTAAGACACGCCACCAACCGCGCCGCTTCTTTGACCAAGGAAAGTTACAAGAATTGGCCGACTCCTTTAAGGTGCAAGGCTTTAAGGGCGCTATTAATGTCCGGCCTTTAGGAGAAGACACGTATGAGCTTATCGCTGGTGAGCGCCGCTACCGCGCCGCCTCCATAGCAGGACTCACTGAAGTACGCTGCTTAATCGATGACTACACCGATGAAGAAGCGCTCCGCTTTGCCCTGGCAGAAAATCTCCTCCGCGAAGACCTAAGTAAGTTAGAAGAAATTGAAGGCATCCTTGAACTCATTGAACTAGAGCACCACATTCCCCAGGAGAAGGCGATCTGGCTCATTCAATCTGAAGGGCACCACCGAAAACGAAGCGGGGGAAGCGCTTCCCCCAGTGACGAATTCCATAAAATCGAAGCGATTCTCGACCACTTCGGCATCGCCGTAGAAACCTTTCGCGCGAAATACTTAAAAGCCCTAAAGCTCCCTCAGGAGTTAAAGACTGCCCACATGGAAGGAAAGCTCTCGTTTCATGCAGCGTTAGCGCTTGGGAAAATAAAAGATGAGGTCACCAGAAAGAGACTCCTCAAAGAGACATTGACCGATAAGCTCTCGCTGCGGCTTGTGCAAGAACGGGTACAAGAAAGCACCGCGCGTAAAACACCTCAACACACCTCAGAGACTTCACCCATTCACGGGGTAGGGGAGGCGTTCAAACGCTTAAAGAAAGCCCAGAAAAAAACCGAGCTAAACGCCCAGCAGACAAAGAAACTTTCAAAAATTCAATCACTTATGGAGTCATTACTCGAAGAAATCGGGGCGTAGGGAAGTTGAGAGCCGCCCGGTGCCGCGCAACCTGTTGAATTTCAGCCCCTTAGCTGCTACCGCTCTTTCTTACCTAAGACTTTTTTTCTCTAAGGACCGCCCTTGGCCGAGCAGCTGCAACCAGCCAATTACGCTCAGTTTTTGACTGATCTCAAATCCCGGATCCGCGAATCTCAACTCAAAGCGGCGCTCTCGGTTAACCGTGAGCTTATCCTGCTCTACTGGCAGATAGGTAATGACATCCTCAAGCGGCAGCATGAGGAGGGATGGGGCACAAAAGTCATTGATCGTTTAGCCCGTGATCTCAAACTCGAATTTCCAGAGATAAGAGGCTTCTCAGCGAGAAATCTTAAGTATATGCAAGCATTTGCGCGAGAATTTCCGGAAACTGCAATTGTGCACCAGCTTAATGCACAAATCCCCTGGAAACACACCTGCACCATCATCGATAAGGTCAAGTCACCAGAGCAGCGCCAATGGTACATGCAAAAGACTATCGAGCATGGCTGGAGCAGAAACGTGCTAGCCTTTCAGATCGAAAGTAACCTCTATGAGCGCCAGGGTGGCGCAATCACCAACTTCAAAGAAACGCTTCCCCCCGCCCAATCTGACCTTGCGCAGGGGCTCCTAAAATCCGAGTACAACCTCGAATTTCTCGAACTCAAAGAGAAAGCGCATGAACGAGAACTAGAAGATGCCCTGGTCACCCACATCCAAAAATTCCTCCTTGAACTTGGTGTTGGCTTCTCCTTTATGGGGCGTCAATACCGACTTGAGGTAGGTGATAGTGAGTTCTTTATCGATCTGCTCTTCTATCATGTGCGCCTGCGATGCTACGTGGTGATTGAGCTTAAAACCACTGAGTTTCGCCCTGAGTACACAGGCCAATTAAACTTCTACATCAATGTGATTAACGACAGGTGCCGCCACCCCGATGACCAACCCACAATAGGCATCGTCCTTTGCCGCTCTCATAATGAAGCAGTCGTCCAGTATGCCCTCCAAGGATTCTCCCAACCAATTGGTGTCTCCACCTATCAGCTCACCGACTCTCTTCCTGAAGCGGTGGCGGCAAAAGGTCTTCCTTCGCCAAAGGAACTGCAGCGGGAGTTAGAGTCAGTGGCAGCCGCATTCGAGAAAGACAACACGCGTAAGTAACGAGCAGGGTAGGGGACTACGCTACTCGTCACGATTAACTGTAGGGCTTTTTTGCATCGCCTCATCCTGAGGCTCCTCCTGCCAAAGCATGGTGGTCTGCCTTAGGCTTCGAAAATCGCCCCCACCAAGAATGAGGTGATCAAGAAGTGGAATGCCCATAATGTTTGCGGCCTGAAGAAGCTGCCGCGTCAGCGTGATGTCATCTCTGCTTGGCGAAAGAGATCCCGAAGGATGGTTGTGGGCCACGATAATACGCGCTGCGTTCCCGCGAAGTGCAGCAACAAACACATCCTTTGGATGAGCAAGTGTCTCGCTCGACGTGCCCTTGGTGAGCACCTTCGTAGACAGTAGCTGATGCTTAATGTTGAGACACACCACGGCAAAATGCTCTTGCGTCTCCCACATAAGTTGCGGTGCCAGGGCGTCTGCCGCCACCCGAGGATCATCAAGTACCGTTCCCGGTAAAGGCCGCCGTTGAAAAACACGCTTTCCAAGCTCAAGCGCAGCAATGAGCGTTGCTGCCTTTGCTGGCCCAATCCCCTGGATATCGAGGAGTTCTCCAGACTCAATATGTTGCAGCTTCACCAATGCGTCGGCATTACTGTCCCGTAATACTGAAAGAACATGCTGGGCAAGGCCAACTGAGGAAAGTCCTGGAGAGCCTTGTCCGGGGCCAAGGACGACAGCAAGAAGTTCAGCAGTAGAGAGTGACTTGGGACCAAGCGCAAAGAGTCTCTCCCGAGGACGTTCCCCGTCTGGAAGATCTTTGAGACGAATTGAATACCCAGCTTGCGAAAGGTCCGCCGCCGCGTACTCAATAAGCACTTCACCCGAGGGAGAAGCCTCAAAGGCAACTGTATCCAATGAGGGGAGGGTGCCAGGCGAGTGAAAAGGAGTAACGTTGTGCCGTTCGGCCATACCTCAACAAGTCTGCTTGTAGAGAAGTGGGTACCGCACAAACAGCTTTACAACAAAAACGTGTTCCCTAGGGAATTTGGGTGCCAAATTGCTGAAATTAAAGCAGTGGGAGAAATAGAAGAGAGCTGTAAAAGGCCCCCTTCTTTGCATCCTGCCCATCACTTCGCGAAAGGAAGCTCGTTAAACGGCACAATCTTTGAAACCCCGTAATAGTCGATCCGTGGAGGCTCCTCATTGACTGGCCTCACCGTGACTTTTTCAAAGATGAAGTCGACCTCAGTCACCATCCACTCTTGACCATCAAATTCAATCTTCATCCCGACGTAAAGGTTTGCCCACATCTAAATTAAAGCGATGAATCAAGTAAGAACGCTTGTACTATATGGAATGTCCACTAGGTGCACAGGCGAGTTCTACGGATAACAGGCTGCAACTACCACTGCCCTGTTTGGACGCACCTTTCTTGTTCATTATCACTGTTCCTGCTGGTTTCCCGTCTCCGGGTGAGGATTATGTCGAAGGCCCTCTCGACCTCAATCGCTATCTTGTTCATCACCCCGCCGCAACCTTCTTCGTTCGCGTCAGTGGCGACTCTATGGTCGGTGCGGGGATCTACCCCAATGACCTCCTAATCGTCGATCGTGCGATTACCCCAACCACTGGCCATATCGTCATCGCAGTGGTCAACGGTGACCTCACTATAAAGCGCCTCGACATAAGTCATGGAAAGGTGTCGCTCCTTCCAGAAAACCCAGCATATCTACCCATTCACATAGATCCCGCCATGTCCTTTGACGTCTGGGGTGTGGTCACAAAAGCCATTCATTTCCTGACGTGATGAGCCGCTTAATAGCCTTAGTCGATAGCAACAATTTTTACGTCTCTTGTGAACGGGTATTTAACCCAAAGCTTGAAGGTCGCCCGGTGATCGTGCTTAGTAGCAACGACGGGTGCGCAGTCGCCCGGTCCAATGAGGCAAAGGCTTTGGGCATCAAAATGGGCACCCCTGCTTTTCAGATGAGAGACCTCATAGAGAAGCATCAGATCCAGATCTTCTCATCGAACTACGCCCTCTACGGTGACCTCTCAAACCGTGTCATGCAGACACTCCAAAACTTTACCCCTGAGGTTGAGGTGTACTCAATCGACGAGGCGTTTGTCGGGCTCACAGGGGAGGTGTCCGACCATGCTCTCTCGATAATGCGAACGACGGTGAAGCGCTGGACTGGAATACCTGTCTCAATCGGGCTTGCACCGACAAAAACCTTAGCCAAAATTGCAAACCGAATCGCTAAGAGAGGGGAGGGGACTTATATCCTGCGCGACCCCGACCAAGTCTTAGAAAACCTCCCGGTGGGAGAGGTCTGGGGCATCGGCAGGCAGTCAACCAAAAAGCTTACAGCCTATGGCATTACTACTGCGCTAAAGCTTAAGCAGGCTGACCTTGCCTGGATCAAAAGACAGATGGGCATCGTTGGTGTCCGCATTGTAAAAGAGCTTCGTGGTACCAGCTGCCTCCCGCTAGAGCTTATCCCCCAACCACGAAAATCATGCTGCGTCTCTCGCTCCTTTGGGCATCCAGTCACTGACCTAGAAGATCTAAGAGAAGCGATCGCAACTCATACCGCAAGAGCCGCCCATAAACTGCGCCGGGATAACCTCTCGGCCTCACTCCTCGCCGTCTTTATCGCCACCAATCGCTTTAATGCTGATCTGCCCTACTACCGAAATAGCGGAACGGTGGGCCTTTCGGCCCCAACGAACCACACCATCACCCTGACCAAAGCAGCCCTAAAGGCGCTCGGTCCCCT
Source organism: Leptolyngbya iicbica LK (assembly GCF_004212215.1). NCBI lineage: Bacteria > Bacillati > Cyanobacteriota > Cyanophyceae > Leptolyngbyales > Leptolyngbyaceae > Leptolyngbya > Leptolyngbya iicbica. Next base: position 116,336 of record NZ_QVFV01000003.1, on the reverse strand, counting down.
CTACCGAGTAGGTGATCATTACCAAAAGGCTGGGGTGTGGCTGACTGAACTTACCCCAGCCCATGAAATCCAGCAGGACTTATTCATTAATCACAAAAGCTGCGAAAAAGGCCGCAAATTAATGGAGGTAATGGACGCTCTTAACAGCCAGTTTGGGGCTGGCACGGTGCGATGTGCTGCACAAGGCTTCGAGCAATCCTGGCGGACAAAAGCAGAGATGCGGTCTCCTCGCTACACCACTCGCTGGGATGAATTGCTCATCGTGCCGTAAGAGATTTAAGCCGCGCCATAAAGGGAAGAAAAGCGCTTACCATACGAGCATGATCGACCCGCTGAGCGCTACTCATCTGCTCTCATAGCTACGCAAAAGCAGGCAAGACTAAGCGGAAAAATAGCACAGAATTTAGTACATCATTCTTTAGAGAGCCCCAATTCCTTTCAGGGAAAGGGCTTCAGAACTCGTGCAGCTGATTTGTAATCAGCCGGTCGCAGGTTCGAGTCCTGTCACCAGCTTTCAAGCAAAACGGCCAAAACCCGCGTCCTCTAGTGAGGCCTTGCCGTCTTTTGTTGATTCATTTAGAAACCTGTGGAGTACTTACAGCGTTAGTTGAGCAGCGAATGGGCCACTTAGAGCGTCCGTTCATATGGACTCCGTTGCACCGACTGGCAGAGGCTCCTGACGCATCACTGCAACCATTGCATGATCACGTCGGAAGATCGCAGCAAACCGTATCCCAAGATGCCAAACAGTCCCGTAATTAAGCCCGTCGTCACATAACCCAGGCAGAGCATCAGGCCATCGGCTTCGAGGGTGGCGATCGCGATCAGCAAAATCCCGAGGGTGGGGATAGGGTTGGTCATGGGAATCGGCAGCATCAGCAGAACGGTTAACCAGCTAATGCAAGCGCCGTTGATTTGCCAGGCGCGGGAACTAGCCGCCAGGTGAGTCAGCCGAGGCCGCACGAACCGTTCGGTGACCCGAGTGACCCGCTTTAGGTTGCTGAGCAGCTGCCGCGCCAGGGTGGCGGGAAACTGAAATTGCGCCACTCGGTGGGGTAGCCAGGGCGATCGCCTGCCCACGGTCATTTGCAGCGACAGCAGCAGACAGGCCGAGCCCAAAATCGTCGTCAACCCCGGCGGCATGGGAAACAGAAAGGGCAGCACTAACAGCCCAATCACCAGGCTAAACCCCCGTTCGGAGGTTTCATTGAGCACGTGGGCCAGAGTCAGCGGCTGGTGGGCCAACTGTTCCAACAGAGTCTTGATTTCCTGAGAAAACTTCGATTGAGCGGTGTTAGAGTCCATAAAAAGCAATAATCAGCGGCGGAGTCACCAACGCCATGAGGATATTCAAGGGAGTGCCCACGCGGAGAAAGTCCGCAAAGCGGTAGCCGCCAGGGCCGTAGACCATCGTATTCGTTTGATAGCCGATCGGGGTCATAAAGCTGTTGGAGGCCGCAAACATGACTGTAAACATAAACGCATACGGATTGAAATTTAAGGTCTCGGCCACCTGGGCAGCGATCGGCAGCAACAGCACGACACAGGCATTATTGGACAAGATTTCTGTGACGAGGGACGTGATGACGAAAAATAAGGTCAGCAACGCATAGCCCGACCACTGCCCGCCCAGGGCCACCAACTGATTCGCTAGCCACTGGGTCGCGCCAGAATTTTCCATAGCAATACCGAGGGGAATCAGCCCCGCCAGCAAAAAGATGACATCCCAGCGCACGGAGCTGTAAAGCTCCCCCGGTTTGAGGCAGCCCGTCAGCAGCATGAGGACGACGCCGATCCAGGCGCTGACCAAAATGGGCACCCATTCCACGGCGGCCAGGAGGATGACTCCCAGGAGGATGGCGATCGCTACCCCGGCTTTTTCTCGCCGAAAGGTTTCAAGATCTCGCTGCTGCGCTAACACGAAGCCCGGACGGGTTTGCAGCCCCAGCAAACTTTGTTTGGGGCCTTGCACCAGCAGCACGTCACCAAACTGGATCGGCACCCGACCCAGGCGATCGCGCACCAAGGTTTGCCCCTGTTGAATGGCGAGCACGGTGGCGTTGTAGCGCTGGCGAAACCGCGTTTCTTTGAGGGTGGAACCGACGATCTCGGCATTGGGCAAAAGCAGGACTTCCGCAATGCCTTCTTCACCCTGGGTCAGGGCGGGTTCGGCCTGCGATCGCCCAAATTGCACCTCCGGCAAAATTTCAATGCCCTGAGTTTCTTTGATTTTCAACAAACAGGCTGGCTGGCTGCGCACCAGCAAGATATCGCCCGCCTGTAGCCGTTTGTCGGCAATGGGTTGGGGAAAGTGCGCGCCCTCGCGAATCAGCTCCATCACATCCAGATCGAAGCGCCGCTGGAGCTGGCTGCCCTGCAACGACTGACCCACTAGCTTAGAACCGGGGGGAATCACGATTTCGCTGATGTAGTCGTTGAGGCCGTAGCGTTCCAGCACGGGGGACTCGGCGGGCGATCGCCGTTGGGGCAACCAGCGCGGCGCGACAAATGCCAGGTACAGCAACCCGATCGCTCCCGTGATGAGGCCAACCCCGGTGAACTGAAACAGACCGAAGGGGCTATAGCCCAAGTCCGCCGAAAGGCCACTGGCTAATACGTTCGTCGAGGTGCCGATCACCGTCAACATGCCGCCCAGCACCGTCAGGTACGACAGGGGCATCAGCAGTTTGGATGGCGAAATGCCCTGCTTGCGGCACCAGTCTTCGACGATGGGCAGAAACACCGCAACGACTGCCGTGTTGTTGATGAAGGCGGAAATTGGCCCGACGATCGCCCCCATCACCACAATTTGGCGACTGGCCCGCCGTCCGCCCCAGGTCATCAACCCGGTGCTCACCGCTTGGACGGCTCCGGTGCGGTCGATGCCCGCGCTCAGGATGAACATCGCCAGCACCGTAATCGTGGCGGAACTGCTAAAGCCGGAAATGCCCTCTTCCGGAGTGACCAGCCCCAGTGTCATCAAGAGCACCATGACCGCGATCGCGGTTACATCGGCGGGAAACCATTCTCCGACAAAGCAAATTAACGCCAGTAGAACAACCGCCAGGGTCAGTGCGATCGTCATGGTTGGGTGGCCTTGACGGGCGTTTCAGTGGCGGGGGCAGTGGTGCGGTCGGGCGCATATTCGGAATAGCTCCAGTCCAGGCTGGTGAGCACGGCCACCGCCACCGAAAGCGCCGTCAAAATCAACATCGGCCAGGGGCTTTTACCAAAATCAATCAGTTTTTTCATGCAGGTTTGGGAAAAGGTAGGTGGGAAGCAAATCTCATAAGGGACCCGGTCCCTGCCGGAAACACCGGTGCGTTAAGGCCAAGACCAAGGGACCGGGTCCCTGAAGCTGTCCTACGATCGCTGGCGCTTCATTGCGAACTGGATGAAGAGTTTTTCCCCTTCCAGCCAGACAAATAACAACGCGCTAAAGCCAAAACAAACCGCCAGTTCTAACGCCGACAGGGGATACAGGCCAAAGAAGTCCCGCAGCGGCGGCACATAAATCAGCAGAATTTGCAGCCCTGTGGTGAGCAGCACCGCTGCCCAGATGAACGGATTCGAAGCGGGATTCAGTTGCACGGTTAGGCGCGTGTCCGACCGGGCGGCCAAGGCGTGGCCCATCTGGGCCAAACACAGCGTCGTGAATACTAGCGTTTTCCAGGTAGCGGGATCGCCAGGATAGCCTGCCGCGTGGGTGTGTTGATAAGCCCAGGCCATGAGGGCGATCGCCAAAATCGCCAACAAAATGCCCACCCGCACCATGTAAGCCCCCAGTCCCCGCGCAAAAATGCTCTCTCGCGGATTGTTGGGGGGACGCCGCATAACATTGGGTTCCCCCGGTTCCATGGCCAGGGCCAGGGCGGGTACCCCGTCCGTCACCAGGTTCATCCACAAAATTTGCAGCGGCGACAGGGGCACGCCGCCCAAACCAATGAGCGGAGCGGCGGCAATGGTCAGCACTTCGCCGATGTTGCTGCCCAAAATGTATTTAATGAAGCGGCGAATGTTGTCGTAGACCACCCGCCCTTCTTCCGTTGCGGCCACGATGGTGGTGAAGTTATCGTCCAGCAGCACCATGTCGCTGGCTTCTTTACTGACATCGGTGCCCGTGATGCCCATGGCAATGCCGATATCGGCCTGTTTCAAGGCGGGCGCATCGTTGACGCCATCCCCGGTCATCGCCACAAATTCGCCCTGCTTTTGGAGGGCCTGCACGATGCGGAGTTTGTGCTCTGGCGCGACTCTGGCGTACACACTCACATGGGGCACGGTGGCTTCCAACTCAGCGGTGGAGAGGTGGGTCAGGTCACGTCCGGTAAGAATGGTGTCGCCGGGTTGGGCAATGCCCAAATCGGTGGCGATCGCCTGCGCCGTGAGCTGATGGTCCCCCGTAATCATGACGGGACGAATGCCCGCGCGGCGACAGGCCTTGACCGCCGCCCGCACTTCGGGCCGGGGCGCGTCCAGCATCCCGACCAGCCCCAGCCAGATGAGCTCTTGTTCTTCGGCTTCCAAGTCGTTCGTGGGCACAGCGTGGTTGAGTGGCTTCATAGCAAAGCCCAGCACCCGCAACCCGCGCGAAGCCATCTCATCATTGTGGGCGAGAATCTGATCGCGCTTCGCTGGCGTCAGCGGCTCAGTGCCTGCGGGCATCTGCACCAACTGGCACCGCTCCAGCACTAGCTCCGGCGAGCCTTTGGTGAACATCACTGCCTCATCCACCGGACAAGAACCATCCTCACAAGGGCGAATGACCACGCTCATGCGCTTACGTTCGGAGGTGAAGGGAATTTCGGCAATGCGATCGCAGTTTTGCTTCAGGCGGTTGGTGTGAAAGCCCCCTTTGCCCGCCAGCGCCAGCAGCGCCCCTTCCGTCGGGTCACCTAAAATCGTCCACACATTCCCCGTCGGGCTTAAGGTGGCATCATTGCAGAACGCACTCGCCATCAGCAGGGCTTCTAACGCCGGGGCAGACTCAATCGCCACCGGTTGGCCATCGGCCAAAATTTGCCCCTCGGGAGCATACCCGGTGCCTGTGATGGTGTACTGAGTGTCGAGGGTTTGCACCCGTTGCACCACCATTTTGTTTTGGGTCAGCGTCCCCGTTTTATCGGAACAGATGGTCGTAACGGAACCCAGAGTTTCAACCGCAGGCAGTTTGCGGATCAGGGCGTGACGGCGCACCATGCGTTGGGTGCCCAGCGCCAGCGTCACCGTAATGACAGCGGGCAATCCTTCGGGCACCACCGCCACCGCCATACTGAGGGAGACTTCCAGCAGTTCATCAAACAGGCTCAAATCGCCCGTGCGGAGTAGCCCGATCGCCACCACCAAAGCCACCAGCACCAGCGACCCCGACACCAACACGTTGCCCAGTTGTGCCATGCGCTGTTGCAATGGCGTCGGTTCCGCTTCCACCGACTGAATCATCGTAGCGATGCGGCCCAGTTCCGTCTGCATGCCCGTTTGGGTGATGAGCACGGTGCCGCGCCCCTGCAACACCTCTGTACCCTGGAAGACCAGATTGACGCGATCGCCCAAGGCCGATTCTTCTGCCAGCGTGACTTCCGGCTGTTTGATCACCGCTTCCGCTTCCCCCGTCAGCGCCGCTTCCCGGATCTGCAAATTCGCTGCGTTCAGCAGCCGGCCGTCGGCGGGCACTTGCACCCCGGCTTCCAACAGCACGATGTCTCCTGGCACCAGGCATTTGGCGTCGACCTCTTGCTCGCGCCCCTGCCGCAGCACGCGCACCCGTGGTGAGGTCATGTTTTTGAGCGCGGCCAGTGCTTTTTCGGCTTTGCTCTCTTGCAGATAACCCAGCCCACCATTCAGCAGCACGATCGCAAAAATCGCGATCGCATCCTTCGGAAAGCCCCCTGACTGCAAATCCAACAGGAGGGACACCAGGGCCACCGCAATCAACATCAGCAGCATGATGTTTTTGAACTGGTCCCACAAAATCTCCAACGGACGGCGGGTCGCCCCTTCCTGCAATTCATTCCAGCCATAGACTTGCTGGCGGTGCTCCGCTTCGCTGTTGCTGAGTCCTTGGGGACTGCTCTCCAACAGGGTGGTTGCCTGGTGAGGACTTAAGGTGTGCCAGTGAGTGGAAACGGCGCGGGCGATCGCCCCGCTTGCCGGATCATCAACGTCAGAATCCGTGAGTGTGCTGTGAACCACGACGATGGTGTACCTCAAAAATAGAGTGTTACGATCAAAGAGTACTCAACCAGCAATATTAGCACTAAAAAATAGTGCTAACTACAGCTTTACTGCCATGCCTCCTTTTGTGCCGCGATCGCTCCCCTGCCGTGAAGTCGAACTCGACCTCGTAACGAGCCTGCTGCAACGGGACAGCGATTTTGTGGTCACCGGGGTGCCCGGCATTGGACGGCGATCGCTCATCCGAGAAGCCGCCAAACAAGTCGGCTGCCGTTGCCTCGAAATTGATTTTCTGCGGTGCCGCAACGCCGGTCAGTTTTTGCGATTTCTGGCCGATGCCATCACCCAAGCCTTTGCGGAACCGGACGAACTCACCAAAATTCAAGCCTGGAGCCTGAATCAGCCCCTCACGCTAGACCAAACCCTGGCCTCCCAAGCGCGCCTCGTCTGGCCGACCAATCCGGGCAAAGAATGGCCCTTATTTGAAGGCCTCCTGGCGCTGCCGCAATACTTGGCTGAGTGGCTGAACTGTCAGGTGGTGATTGTATTCCACAATTTCCTCCACATTCGCTCATGGGATCGGCGGGGCAAGTGGGAAACCTATCTCCGGCAAGAAATTCAGCAGCAAAATCGGGTCAGCTATGCCCTGATCGCCACTGTGGCAGAACCCTGGATGCTCGCCAGTCAGCTGCCGGTGATTGCCCTGGCCCCCCTGGCTGACCCGGAACTGCGCCCCTGGATCACCCAGAGCATGGCCGCCGCCGGGCTCACCTTTGAGGCTGAGAGTCAGGCGCTGGAGTTGTATTTAAGTTACGTGCAGGGACATTTAAAGGATGCGATCGCCCTCGCCCAGCGCATTTGGCTGGATTGTGCCGCCCTCGCCACCCACTCTCCGACTGGCCTCATCCAGGCCCATCAAGTCCATAGCAGTATGCTCACCCTGGTACAGGACATCAGCGTCACCTTCGAGGCCCTGCTGCTGCTACTCCCCCCCACCCAGGCCCGGGTGCTGGAAAGCCTGGCCCTCGACCCCACTGACAGTCCCCAGGCCAGCGCCTATATCAAAAAGCATCAGCTCTCGCGGGGCGGCGGCTTGCAAGGTGCCCTCAACAGCCTGGAGCAAAAAGGGCTGATCTACGGCCCCCAATTTAGCTATCGCATCGCCCTGCCTTTGCTCAACTTTTGGCTGAAACAACGGTTGCGCTAGGGGGAGCGATCGCGGCAAGGCTCACGCTCCCCACAATTGCCCCCACCAGGCAGATTACAGGAAGACAAACCGCTGACCCGCAGCAAGCCAAGAACTGATATTGCAAGCCGCAACTGGGTCAGGTCATACTCGATGCCTGCACTGCTTGCGGTGAAAGCGTTCCGTAAACCTTACACCTGGCACCTTTCGCCCCTCTGCCATACATCAGCGATCGCCCAATTGAAAAAGGCTTGGAACCCTAATGTTTGCGTTGACGATGAGTCTCCACTCACATTGCGATTACTCGCTTGACGTTATCCCTAAACGCCCGTTGATCAACAAGAGAGATTTCGAGATGTCGGCCATCCATGTTGACCAAAGCCTCCCGTTTAGCCGATAGCCTGGGTATTCTAATCTCATAAAGCTCTCCACAATCAGGGCATGGTCGAATCTACCAATCGGTTGGTAAAAAATTGGCAATCTCATCAATTGAGACCGTTTTTGAGGCAACTTTTCAACTTTCGTCAAATCCCTCTCTGGCAGCAGGCGATCGCCGCTGCCGCTTATGTGAGCACAGGATACGTGTCGCTGTTTGCGTTAGATCCCGTTTCTGGTTTTACCGTTCTCTGGATTCCCAGCGGCGTCAGTGTTGGGCTGATTTACATTTGGGGTTATCCGATTTGGCTAGGCACTGTCATCGGCAATGTCATCGCTCAAATTATTTTTTTCAATGGGCTATCTACCGTCACCGACGTAGTCTTGACTCCTGTGATCGTGATGAGCCTGATCATCGGGCACCTACTTGGGGCTTACTGGACGGCTCACCTCATTCAAAACCGTTACTTTTTGGGTCGGGCCAAAGACACCATTTGCTTTATTGTCTGCAATTGCCTTTTGGGGCCTTGCTTGGCAGTAGTTATTGTGCCGCTGTCTCTCTGTTTGCTGGGGAAATTTAGCTGGGAGCTTTATTTATCCCTGGTCATCACGACCTGGATTGGGGAGGCTTTTGTCATTGTGACCGTCACCCCTTTAATCATTACCTGGCATCAAAATGCCCCAGTATTTCAGCGTTTAGTTCGGCAACAACCGCTGGAGGGCCTGTTGCTCCTGTGTCTCGCGCTGACGGTGAGTCAAATTGCATTTATGCAGGGCTATCCGGTGGCTTATTTATCAGTCACTCTGATCATTTGGGCCGCTTTTCGCTTTGGCGATGTGGGGGCAACGCTGTTAATGGTTGGCATCACAGCGATCGCAGTCCTTGGCACAGTGCGGGGGCAAAGTACCTTTGCCCAAGATTCCGTGAACTCGTCTTTGGTGCTGTTGCAATCTTTTATTGCATTTATTAGCTTGACGACTCTGACGTTGAGTGCCGTCCTCAATGAAAATGAGCGGGCTAAAACCGACTTGAAATCGACTAATGCGATGCTGACCCAATTTCTCAACGCCTTGCCCATTGGGGTCAGCGTTCACAATCAGCAGGGGCACACGCTGTACTCTAATGCGATGGCAGAACAGCTTTTAAGACCGTCATCAAACGCCCAAAATCGCCAATCAGCGCAGTATCTTACCCTCTACCGCCAGAGTGCAAACACGATTTGCCCCCCTGAGCACCTGCCGACATTTCGCGCGCTTGCTGGCGAGCATCTGCTGGATGACGACCTCGAAATTCGTCATGGCGATCAGCTCATTCCCCTCGAAGCCCAGGGGACTCCGATCCTAGACGAACGGGGAAGGATCACCTCAGCGATCGTGGTCTGGCAAGATATCAGCGATCGCAAGCGCATGGCAGCGATTTTGGCCGACTATACCCATGAACTGGAACTAGAAGTAACTCAGCGGACGCAAGAACTGGCCCATACGAACGAACAACTATGCCGAGAGATTCAAGAACGAGAGCGCACTCAGCAGGCTCTGGATCAGGCTATACAGGAATTGCAGAAGTTAATTAACCTTGACGGTCTCACCCAAATTGCCAATCGCCGCTGCTTTGACGAACGGATTCATCGAGAGTGGCAAAGGGCGGCTACCAGACGTTCACCGCTGTCGCTCATGCTATTAGATGTCGATTATTTCAAGCGGTATAACGATCTTTATGGTCATCAAGCCGGTGATGAATGTTTAATCCAAGTTGCCCAAGCCGCTGCTCAAGTTGTGAAGCGTCCAGATGATTTAGTGGCTCGCTATGGGGGAGAAGAATTTGCCATCCTGCTGCCTGATACCGATTTGAAGGGTGCTCTTGCCGTCGCTCAACGGTTGCAGCAGGCAATCGAAGACTTAGCCATTGCCCATCGAGGCTCAGAGGTCAGCCAGCGGGTGACTGTCAGTATAGGAATTGCCCACCTGTTGCCTCAAGCTGATAAGAATCTCAGCACGCTCATTCACCTTGCTGACCAGGCGTTGTATGAAGCCAAGCGGTTGGGCCGCAATCAATATGTGGCGCTGTAAAGGGGGCCGCTTGGGTCACGTCAGCGATGCTTTGGCATTGCCCTGGGCAGCTGGAGCGATCGCTAGCGACTGGCTGGCCCTTGATACACGTGGAACAGACTGGCCACGACTCACATTCCCCGAGTCTTAGCACCACACCAGTAATCGCTAAGTCCCGAACCGAGCGCGATCGCCGCAGTCCGCGCTGGGTATCGATTGTGGTTGGCACAATACATCAGCCAAGCATTCATAAGCGCGATCGAGGATACAGTTTATCGAGTTAGGGAAGCCCCCGCCCGTTACGCTGCCACTGATGAAGACGTTCGGCGGTGCATGGCGCGTAAGTTTCCTTATGGTGTTCTCTACACAATTGAGCAAGACTACATCCTAAATTTTGGCAGTCATGCATTGTAGTCGTGAGCCTGGTTATTGGAAAAGCCGCAAGTGATCGAAGCTACCAAACGCCTGATACTGCGTTGGTGCGGCGGAGCGGAGGTTATCGTTGAGTATTCGAGATTATCTACCGCCGCACCACTTCACCGTTGGGCAGCAGTTCCACTCTCACAGTAGCCACTTAACTCGCAGAAGTTCAGGTATAGGATAGATCTACTAGAGAAGAATGTGGCTATGAATATCACCTTAGAGCTACCGATAGAGCTAGAGAATGAGCTTTCTGCTGAGGCTTCTCAGCTTAAATTGCCTCTGTCGGAGTATATTCTTCGGGTTCTCTCCTTTCGCCCTTTTCTGCACAATCCTCCCAAAACAGGCGTGGAGCTAGTTGCCTACTGGGAAAGCGTCGGGGTGATCAACTCTCGGCCTGATATTACTGACAGCCAGGAGTACGCCCGCCGGTTGCGTGACCAAGCTGAACATCGTGAGCGGGCTTAGGTAGCGAATGTATCTGGTTGATACTGATGTCATGATCGATATTCAGCGGGGGTATGCGCCAGCACTGGCTTGGTTTGCCTCTGTCCCAGCACTGCCGAGCATCCCCGGCTTTGTGGTGATGGAATTGATTCAGGACGCTCAGAACAAGCAACAGGTGCGGAAAGTCTTACAGCTTGTAGCGCCTTTGACCATCGTCTGGCCGACCGAAACTGACTGTGCTCGGGCTTTGTCTGATTTCACCGCCTACCATCTGTCTTATAAGGTCGGTTTGATTGATGCCTTGATTGCGGCCTGTGCTGTTGGACGTAGCGCAACCCTCTGTACTTTCAACGTCAAGCACTACCAAGTCATCTCAGGCTTGAGCCTAGATCAACCCTACAGTCGCTAAAGCCGCCGAACATCTCGTTGGTGCGGACGGTACAGAGGTTATCGGTGAGAGTTTGAGATGATCTGCCGCCGCACAACTTCACGGTAGCTTTTATCTTTGAGCTCTAGAAGTTATCGCCCCAGCCTTCCACAATGACCAGGCTTGCAGAGTGCCCCGACCCATGAGCCGGGGAAAAGTGTAGTGAGCTCGACCAAATGCAATAGGGAAAAGCAGTATCGTTCCAAATTACCCCAGATTAAGGTTGCCCCATGAGCCCTTTGAATATGGTTGTCGAGCAACTGGTCACCCAAAACGCTCCGCTGCCCGAAGGCGTCGCCGAGCTGACAGAATTGTTGGAAATTCTGCAACTGCTGATTCGAGAACCCTCCGTCGTGGGGAGCGAAGACTCCTTCTTTCGGGTGCTGCGGCGGGAGTTAGAGGAAGTGGGAGCCCAGGTCACTCACTATCATGGCGTCTTAGTCGCCCAGGGCGATCGCCCCCACGACCTAATGCTGTCGGCCCACATCGATCGCCACGGCTTACTCTGCACTGGCCCCAACGAGTTTCAATACGCCGCCTTTATCGCGGGCAACCAAAGCGAACTCACGGGGGATTCGGTGTCTGAGCAAATGCTCAACACCATCGAAAATCGGTTTCAGGGGCAACGGGTACAGGCCCACCTCCCCTATATCGGCACCTACATCGGCCAAGGCCAGATCACCCGCTCCTACATTTGCCCAGAGCGCAAAAACTTGATCTTTGAGGTGGAAGGCTTAGAACACCTGCAACCGGGCACTCCGATCGCCTTTCTCGATCGCCTGCAATTCAACGATGGCTACATTTCTGCCCAGTTAGACAACGTGCTAAGTGCCGCCATCATCATCTTTCTGTTTCGCTGTGGCTTTGCGGGGACGGCCCTCTTCACCGCCCAAGAAGAATCCGGTCGCAGTTGGCGCTATGCCCTGTCCTGGTTTCAGCGGCAGCAACTCACTACCCAGCGATTAGTGGCGCTGGATACCAGCCCCTACCACGATCGCGCCGCCGCCGATCAGCAGTTAGTCACCCTGCGCCGTAAGGATGCCAGTGCGAACTTCGCCGAGGGCATCACCCAGGAACTCGCCGATCGCTGCACCCAACTCGACATTCCCTACAGCTACAAAGACGATTACATTGAGGCCCAAAACCGCACCCGCACCAAACCCTACTCCCTGGGCCGCACCGAAATGGGCCGCCTCATTGCCGCCACTGACGGAGCGATTAGTGGCACGACCCTGCAAGTTCCCACCACGGAATACCATACTCCCAACGAAACCGCCTCCCTGGCCTCAGTCACCGCCATGATTCAGCTCTTGCAGACTTACATTTGAGCGCCATTGCGACGCTGAATTCGCGATCGCCATCAACCGCCACGAGTGAAGGCACCCCCCCCCCGCAGTTGCGGACTACAACTATCGACGTTTCTGATTGTCAGCTCTAAAAATTAGTGCTATCGTCGGAAAAATTCATCTGAGCCATTGGCCTAGTTTGGTCTGTGACCAAAGCGGAGGACCCATCTTTGGGGCAAACCTTGCAGCTGCAAGGAGGCGAACTCTCACGCCTAGCCCGTCAGCTAACTTCGTCGGCCTTGGGAGGAGATGCATGATCTCCTGGTATCTGGCTCAGTCGTCTCATCATCCAGGAGATTCCTATGGGAAGCTTTGCCGCTGTTTCATCCCTCAGCGTCTTTCTCGGTGTACTCGTCTGCATCATGACCGAGCGCTTGCAGCTGACGATCGCCGCCATGCTGGGCGCGTTGCTGCTGCTCTTTCTCAACGTGCTGACGCTGACCGAAGCCGTTGACTACATCGCCCAAAGTTACGCTACCCTGGCCCTCTTTTTTGGGGTCATGGTGATGGTGCGCGCCTTTGAGCCCACTGGCATTTTTGAATTCCTGGCGACCCAAATGGTCCGCATGGCTGGCGGGCAGGGGAAGCGGTTGCTGCTGGGTATCGTCGCGATCACCACTCCCATCTGTGCGGTGTTGCCCAACGCCACCACCGTGATGTTGCTGGCTCCCCTGCTGCCGCCTATTGCGACGGAACTGGGGGTGAACTTTGTGCCACTGCTGATTTTGCTGGTGTTTGTTGCCAACAGCGCCGGACTGCTGACCCTCGTGGGCGATCCGGCAACGTTCATCGTGGGCGATGCGGTCAACATCAGCTTTTTGGATTATTTGAAGTCGCTGAGTTTGGGGGGCGCGATCGCGATCGCGGCGATCGTGGTGATGCTACCCATCCTGTTTCCGACCATCTGGCACAAGCAGCTCGACAACCTCGCTCAACTACCCCACCCCCGTGTCAACCATCCCCGCATGTTGATGTTGGGAGGCCTCATTGTGGCACTGGTGCTGACCCTGTTCGTGGTTGGTGAAACTTTGCCTGTGCCCATTTCACCCGCTACCGTGGCCCTGATGGGAGCGGCGCTGTGTTTGCTAATCACCCACCACAGCCGCATCGACAGCATCCAAAACATCCTGCGGGATTTGGACTGGAGCACCCTCCTCTTTTTCATGAGCGTGTTTGTGCTGATCGGCAGCCTGGAGAAAACGGGGGTGCTGAGTGCCGCTTCAAGCGTACTGGCGCTGATTTTGGGGCACAACATTGCGCTGGGTTCCTTGCTGGTGCTACTGCTGGTGGGTGGGTTGTCGAGTTTGGTGCCCAACATTCCCCTCGTGGTCGCGATGGTCCCCCTGCTCAAGGAGTATGTAGTGAACGTGGGGCTCGCAACGCCGGATATTCTCGACCCGAATTTCGCCGGGAACCTGCCGATTGAAGTGCTGCCCCTGTTTTACGCCATGATGTACGGCGCGACCCTGGGCGGCAACGGCACTCTCATCGGCGCGTCTTCTAACATCGTGGCCGCTGGCGTCGCCGAGCAGCACGGCAAGTCGATTTCGTTTCGGACGTTTCTCAAGTACGGTTTCCCTATCGCGGCGGTGCAGTTGACCTTGATGGGCGTCTACATGTTGATGCGCTTTTTGTAGGGCGAATGGCTCTGACCTAGTAGGTGGGCAATGCCCACCCTACGTTCTGACTGGGACTTATTCGGCGGCGCGCCAGTAAACGTAGGGGCGATCGACGGAGAGGTCGGCATGGCGAATCTCGCGGAAACCATCGTCCTCGGTCAAATCCAGGTCAAACTGAACGGTGCCGTTGCCAAACCGCAGGGTATACATGCTCAGGGAGGGCGATCGCGCTGTCCCAAAGCAGTCCGCAAAAGCCTCGTTCAGCGGTGCTTCGTAAACGACGCGGCGCTCGTCTGACTGCACGATCTGTGTGGGCTGCTGAGCAATGGGGCGGAAGTCGACCACGACGGTATGATCGGCCCCCCCTTCAAAGCTCCAGCCCGACTCCCATAGACCCACGGTTTCGGGACAGGTGCCCGATTCGGCAACCACCTCAAACTCGACATTAGGAGCCACAAAGGTAGCTTCGGTGGGGGGAACGGAGGAAGTGGCTGCTGGGGTCGACGGAGATTCGGCGGTGCTATTGTTGGGCGTGCTGCAACCCGCGATCGCCATGCCGACCAACAGCGCGATCGGGCTCAACTTCCTGAGATGCCATGTCATCGTTTTCACCACCTCTGAATCATCGTTGAACGTCAAAGCTCAATGTCGTCACAGTGGCAGTGACGACATCGAGCACCGCATCCCATCCATCCATCACTCACCGACATGACCAGAACCGCTGGTAGGGAGCATCGATCCAACAGGCTCTGATCCCCCGCAGGAATGGCGGCGATCGGGGATCGACGCTGACGACCAGTCGCTTTTAGGATGGGCCGGCCCGATCATTGCCGAGCCAGCCTTAGAGCGGAATGGCAATCAGGTTTTTCATCATGAGCATGCTGTAATTTTAGGGTGACAGTCTGGCCATCCGATGCAACAGCTGAAATCCTTATTCAAAGCATGGCAGCGGTGGGTTCATCCCCAACTAATGACCTTTATCGCGACCGTGGGTGGGCTCTGGCTAGGGATATGCCTGCTGCTGATCCTACTCCTTGCTCACTTATCTGATGAGGTGCTAGAGCAAGAGGCCTTCTGGTTTGATGAGACGATTTTGCTGAGTCTGCATCAGTGGGCCAACCCAACCCTGGATCACATCATGCTGGGGATTACGCAACTCGGGAGTCCCGCCATTGTGGTGCCGTTAGCCTGCATCACTATCAGTTGGCTCTGTTGGCGACACCAATGGCGGGGGGCTGTTGTCTTTTTCTTCACGTGTTTGGGCGCTGTAGGCCTGAGCATCGGTCTGAAGCTATTGTTTGGCAAAGCGCGCCCCCAGCTCTGGCCGCCGCTGATTGTTGAAACGACCTACAGTTTTCCAAGCGGTCACGCTTTAGGCGCGATGGTGCTCTATGGCTTACTGGCGTATCTGGTGGCGCAGCGCTATGGGAATTTTAAAGTGCTGATTTATGGCACGGCGGCAATGTTGATCGGGGCCATTGGCCTGAGTCGGCTTTATTTAGGCGTCCACTGGCCGACGGATGTGCTGGCTGGCTATGGTATTGGCTTTCTTTGGCTCAGCTTGGGCATCGGGCTACTGCGGCTGACAACACACCCTTGAGCGCTGCCGTGAATGGCGTTGTCTGAATCTTTTTGCCGTTTGCCTTGTTGCCGCCTGCATAGGCTGGACTAGCACAGCGTAAGCCAGGCGAATATTCGGTTTCGCGCCTCAAGCACAACCTATAGACTGGTGCGTTGATGGCCGAATTAGCTAAATCAGCGTATACGATTCCCTGTTGCACTAATCGATATCGTCAGGAGCCGTGTGAGGGAACCGTCCTATCGGCCCCGGGAGAGTTTGCCGCCCCCGTGTTCATCGGGCCAAGGGTCGCATCGTGGATAGCGGTCTGGCTGACGCCGAAAAAAATATCTTCGAAATATCAGCGACACACGAATGTCATAGTCGGTGACTACGCTTAGCAGCCAAAGGCTAGGAAACTTCCGATGAAAACGACTCTTCCCAATTATTCAAACGCTTTGGCGTCAAGTCGCTCGATCACGACCCCGCAACCGCCTGCCAGGCAGCCCCGATTTGTCCCCGAGACCGAGGCCATGCGCCACTGTGAAAGGGGCCGCTTGCTGCTGCATGGCGGCCAGTATGAACGCGCACTACAGCAGTTTGAGCAGGCACTGGCCTGGCAGCCGCATGCGATTGCGGGGTGGTGTGGTCGAGCCGAGGCCCTGGCTTGCCTTGATCGCCATGCTGCCGCCTTAAGCAGCGTCGAACAGGCTCAGGCGTTATCGACCGTTGTGGATACTCAAATTTGGCTGCAAAAAGCCGTGCTGCTGATTTGGCTCGAGCGCTATGAAGAGGCTTTATATTGCTGCACCTTGATCTTGCACAGACACCCTGATCACGTTCAGGCATGGTTATTTCAAGGGGTGGCGCTACATCGCTTGGGGCGCTATGGCGCGGCGCGGCGCAGCTACCACCGCGTCACCGCCTTAACCCAACCTCAGCAGTCTCGTCCATTTAGGAGGGCCGGTCATGAGCAGAAACCGCATCGAGCAGTTGGTTAACTTTGTGCAACAAGAGTTTGGCCTCGCGCGCGCTGAGGTGCTCACGGCGCTGCATCATAAGGAGTCGGCCAGTCAGTTGCCCCTCATTCTCTGGCAGTATGGGTTCATTACCGTTCAGCAACTTGATCGCCTCTTTGATTGGTTAGCCGGTGCCCAACTCCGATCAATTGACGGGTAAACCATTACGGCTGCGGCCCGGAGTGCAGCTACAGGTCTGTCATGAGCCGGGCACGCAACCCGCGATCGCCTTCCTCCATGGGGGGTTGGGCAACCGATTTAACCTGCGATCGCAATACGAATTTGCCGTGGCGCAGGGATGGGAGGCGGTCGCCTACGATCTGGCCGGTCACGGTCAATCTAGCCCCTATCCCTGCTACTCCATTGGTCGCCACTGCCGCGATTTGACCCGCCTCCTGAGGCATTTCCGCATCCAGCGGCCTATTCTATTTGCCCACAGCTATGGTGTGCCCATCGCCCTGGAATGGTGTCAACGCCATCCCGTCGCGGGGCTGGTGTTGGTTGCCGGGGGCACCCACGATCTCGATCCGTGGTGGGAAGTGCCGCTGATGCAGAGCTTGGCTTGGGGAGGCCGGCATCTGTTTCGCCTGCACTGGGTACAGCGCTTGGCGGCCAGGTTTTCGAGCGATCGCACCCACGCCACCCTGCAACAATTCCTGGCGGAAAGTCCGGTTCCAGCACATTTCGCTCCCTACCAGGCGCTGCAAATTTTCTGGGGCTACAACTTTTTTACCCGCCGCTCAGGCACTTGGCAACTCAACTATCCCACCCTCATCATTAGCGGCGGCCAAGACCCTATGTTCACCCACGACATGGGCGCAGCCTTAGTCCAGCATTTTCCCCAAGGACACCATTTACATTTGGAAAATGCCGGTCATCTCGTCATGGCTGAGTATCCTGACACGATCAACCAGGCATTACTCGACTTTTGGAACCAGGCCAATAGAGCGTTGCGCAGATAGCTCTGTTTATCTCTGGGGCAGAAAAACGAGGGGCTGAGGAAGCAGAATGTTATCAAATCCCAGTTTTGTCGGGCAGACATCTAGCCAGATTCGAGGCAGCCGAGACGGCTGTCCACACTTCGCTGCAATGCCCATGCGTTAAGTTTTTGGGCTCTCGGCACCAGACTGTGAACGGCTCTAGACCCAAATCATCACGCCGCAGGCTGTCCCTGAATCACCATGACCGAGCAGGGAGCCCGATGCAGCACATAGTTACTGACGCTGCCGAGCACCACTTCCTTGAGTCCTTGGTGGCCGCGACGACCCAACACAATCAGGTCTGCCCCCCAATCTTTAGCTACGGCACAGAGTTGATGTCCGGCCTCGCCGATGCGCCAGTCCCAATCGACTTCGACGCCCAGATTTTCCGCATCATGCACAAAGCCGTTCATCCATTTACGGGTGGCTTCCATGCTGTCATTCACCTGCGCTTGCGCCTGCTGCATAAATTTGTCGAGGTTGGCGTTGTAGCGATCGCCAAAATCCTGATTTGAGCGCGGCAACGTCAGACAGTGCAACAACATCAGTTTGGCCCCCTGCAACTTGGCCAATTCTGTGGCCTGCTTAAACACCTCTTCAGACCGAGGGGACTGATCGATCGCGACTAGAATTTTTTGATATACACTCATTGACCTTGATTTCGCGATGTAGATGATGTGACTGTTGAATCGGCTAGTGAAGATGAATGCCGACTGGTTTTTGATCGTTTCGCGAACCTCCGGTTTTAGCTTTCCCGAAAACCATCACCAGCAGGGACAGACTTAATTTTTCGTTGTTGAAAGTTCGCGTTCGGCAACACAGTTTCACACTTCTGCCACCTGAGCCGGCCCTTGTCCCCCCCCGCGCGTCTCCAGCACGGGCCAAGACTGCCAACATCCCTGATAATCGAGACAACCAAGCACCGAGAAATACCCATGGGACGACGACCCACACGACGACAATTGATCGCGGGAGCCGGAGCGATCGCGGCGACGCTACCGTTTGCCACCAGGGCCAGCGCCCAAGCGACCACCCCCCGCCCCCTCAAACCGCCGCGTTTGCATCCCGGTGATACCGTCGGCATCATCAGCCCGGCGGGGGCGACCTTCAATACCACCGACTTAGACATCGTGATGGATGCCGTGCGCGGACTCGGCTTGGTGCCCCGTCCCGCGCCCCACGTGTTGGCACAGTATGGTTACCTCGCCGGAAAAGATCGCGATCGCGCCGCCGATGTCAACCAGTTTTTTGCCGACCCGGCCATCAAAGCCCTGTTACCGATTCGCGGCGACTGGGGCTGCGCTCGCATCCTGCCCTATCTGGATTACGACCTGATTCGCCAAAATCCGAAAATCATCACGGGCTTTAGCGACCTGACTGCGCTGCTGCTGGGCATTACTGCCCAAACCGGACTCGTCACCTTTCATGGCCCCAACGGCCTCACTGCCTGGCGACCCGACCAAACGGAACCCTTTCGTCAGGTGCTGTTTGATGGGCAAGCGTTGACCTTTGAAAATCCCATCGCAGGGGAAGACCGCGATCGCCTCATGCAAACCCGCTTTCGCGTGCAAACCATCACCCCGGGGCAAGCCCGGGGGAAACTGTACGGCGGCAATCTGTCCGTCATTTCCGGCATCGTCGGCTCCCCCTACGTCCCCGATCTCACGGGAGCCATCCTCTTTTTAGAAGACGTGGGGGAATCGATTTACCGCATCGATCGCATGTTGACCCAGCTCAAACTCGCTGGCGTCTTGGATCAACTTGCTGGCTTCGTCTTCGGCCAATGCACCAACTGCGGCCCCTCTGGCGGCTACGGTGGCCTCACCCTCGAACAAGTGCTGACCGATCACATCGCGCCCCTCGGCATCCCCGCCTGGTGGAACGCCGCGATCGGTCACGTCGAACCCATCCTCACCCTGCCCCTGGGCCTCACAGTCACCATGGACGCCACTGCTGGCCAGATTGCGATGACAGAAGGGGCGATCGTTTAGTCACCTTTTTGTGAAAACCACATTATTCACTTGAATGAAAACATTGCTAAAGGTTTCTCACCATAACCTTTTCGACTGCACATCATGCTCGATGCTTTAATCGCGCAATTGTGGCAATTGCTTTACTCCAACAACCAACCGAAAATGACACTGATCGTCAAATTCAACTCACTGGCAAAGTCAGGGACGGGCAAGATCTGTCCAGATTGGTCGAATACTTCAGGCTGCTGTTTTGGCAGGTACACAAAAACAGTTTGCTCATCCGGGTCAATCAGCCAACCCATTTGAGTTCCATGATTCAGGCAATGCAAAATATTTTTGGTGACTTTGGTCTGGCTTTGATCCGGTGAGAGGATTTCAATCGTCCAGTCAGGCGCAAATGGAAAGGTGTTGGCAACCTCACCATTTGGGTCACGGGGAATTCTTTGCCAGGTAAATACTGATATATCGGGAACGGTTGAGCGACCACCAAACGTACAACGCAATTCCGAAAATGCTCGGGCAATTTTTGCAGATTTCAGAATCACATTAACCGTGGCAGAGAATTCAGTTTGAATGGTGCTGTGCTTTCCCTGTGGCATGGGTTTCTGAATAATCTGCCCGTCAATATATTCACTGGCAGGTTTAGTTTCTGGCAGCGTCAGAAATTCCTCCAGAGAGATGGGTTTAGAGGGAGACCGTACCATTTGTACTCTCGTAAGGGCCGTGATTGATCTTGAGAGAAGGCGTACACCAATCTTAGAAGATCAACCTCTCTGGGGGCTGATTAGCGGCGGATGAGGATGACTTCGATCTCGAGGTCGTCGTAGTCATCGAGTTCGGAAATGTCTTCGAAGCTGATTTGGTAATAGTCGCCGTTGTTGTAAATCGACTTTTGGACGCGGACGGCGTGGGCATTTTCAAAGTCTGGAGCGCCGATCAGCCGATTATCGCCCTCGAAGTAATAGGTAAAAAAGCCACTTTCACTGCCGAGATAAAACCACTGGGAGGGATCGTTGTTATCAATCTCGTAAACCAGGGTGGAGAGTGGGGGCAGCATATCTGGAGAGCGGGGCGCAGCTTGTTCTTTATAGACTCTTAGCCGTTGCTGGAAGTCGGCCTCGCCCGAAATGATACGGAACCAGACTTCATGACGATCGCTCCGACCTTCGTTCCACAGGGCATAGGCCGTTGCCTCGGGTTGTGAAATGTCGAAGCTGTGAACCAGTTGCTGTAGGGGCGGGGGCGTCACGGTGGTTTGTGCTTGTAGCGATCGCAGTGGCGCGATCGCGCTCACCATCGCAGTGGTTAATAAGAGAGCACCGATTTTGCTAGCCCAAACGCGATCGGCCATGTCCCAACTTCCTCAAGTGACGCAGTTCTGCCACCCAAGATAACTTGCCAGCCAAATTTTGAACCATTTTGCCCGTAAAAAGCTATATTTGAAGCTTTTTAGTCAATTCTCACGCGCGTCCAAAAGGCGGACGCCCTGCCTCCTCGTTCCCCGCTGCCGTTCTTCGCTATGTCCACTGCGCCCGACGTCTCCCTCTGGTTACTAATTGGTTTACCGGGCAGCGGCAAATCGACTTGGGCGCGGCACTTTTTGCAAACGGCTCCCGCGATCGCCTACATCTCGACCGATCAAATTCGCGGTGAATTGTTTGGCAATGAGGCCACTCAAGGGCCTTGGCCGCAAGTGTGGGGCCAAGGCACTTATCAGATGCGTGAGGCAGTGCGGCAGAGCCAGGAGGGCGAGCTGCACGGGGCGCTATACGATGCGACCAATGTCCGCCGCCGCGATCGCCGTCGAGTGATGCAAACGGCGCAGTCACTCGGGTTTACGCGGCTGTTGGCCGTCTGGTTCGATGTGCCTCTGGGGATCTGTCTCCAGCGAAATCAAGGGCGATCGCGGCAGGTGCCCCCCGCCGTCATCGCGACCATGTCGCGGCAGCTAGCCGGAGCGCCACCCCAACCTGAGGAAGGCTTTGCCGCCATCTATCGTCTGAGCTAGCGCCCGTTGGCCGCTGTGATCACCTGAGCTTGCAGATCAGCCCGCCTTTGCTAGCGGATGGTTTTGCCAATCTGAGATTTCCCCTAGGCATTGCCTGGAATCGCTAGCGTCACTTTTCGACCTCGGTTATTGTTAGTTTCTTGAAGTAAAAATATTGAATTTCCGTCTTTTTGGGAGGCTAGTGTCGAGGTTTCCAGAAACTTCCGAAGCCCCTTTTTTGTGCATTTATTAAGGAATAAAGCCTTGATTTCATAATGGTTATTGATTGCCCTACAGTCATAAAAGTATTTCGACTGAGCTGAAGTTTTCAGTTCCATATCATTAGCGCGATCGCGCTGCTAGTTTTCATTGTGAGCGTCGACCTTCCTCAAAAGAGGCGCGATTGATTCGGTCAGACTGGCGACCCAAGTATTCATTACCTTGGGATAGATAGTGCTGACTTGACGGCAGTGAAACGATTCCACTACGTGCTAATGACCTTAAAAAAGTTCAAAAGGAGCGAATTTTATGGATTTGGCCATGCGCCTGCGTGAAGGCACTAAACATGCGCATACCGCAGCAGAAAATACCGCTTTTATGAAGTGTTTTTTGAAAGGAATTGTCGAGCGTGAACCCTTTCGCAAACTGACGGCTGACTTGTATTTCGTTTACCAAGCGCTAGAAAATGCCCTGGATGAGCAGATTCATCATCCCGCAGTGAGCAAGGTGTATTTTCCCGCCTTGCGGCGCGTACCCAAACTGGAAGCCGATCTGGCTTACTACTACGGGGACGACTGGCGTCACCAGATTCAAGCGTCACCCAAAGGATTGGCCTATGTCGATCGCATTCAAACTGTCGCTCGGGAAAATCCGGCGTTGCTGATTGCCCATGCCTACGTGCGCTATATGGGCGACTTGTCTGGGGGCCAGAGTCTCCGCCACATCGCGCGTTCGGCGATGAATCTGCCACCGGATCAAGGGACAGGACTCCATGAGTTCGATGCTTTTCCAACGGTTGAGTCGCGGCGCGCCTTCAAAATGACCTATCGCGATGCGCTGAATGCGATTGAGGTGGATGAAGCGACGGCCCAGGCCATTGTGGATGAGGCCAACCTCGCCTTTCAAATGAACCGCGATGTCTTTCATGAAATGGAAGAGGACGTGCGGGCAGCGATCGGCGATCACGTCTTTGACCTCATTACCCGCCAAGACAAACCCGGCAGCACCGATCGCACGCCCGGCCATTCTTCCGTTGAACTGGTCGCTGCCGAGGCCTAGTTGCGGGTGTTTTGAGTGGGCTCACAGCTCACAGTCACAGGCATTCTTCCGAATCCTGGCCGAGACGATCCGGGTTAACGTCTCGGCCTTTCTTCTCCGTTCCGTTTCACACTTTCCAACCCGGCTCTTTGACCACTGCTTTTACTGCATAAATATGTACACCGACGTTCCTGCGGTTGAATTTAACGCCGACCTGCTGCACAAATACAATCGACCGCTGCCCCGCTACACCAGCTATCCCCCCGCCACAGAACTTTCCGCAGACTTTCACGAAGTTGACTTTCGGGCAGCGATCGCCACCGGCAACTACAAGCAAACGCCCCTCTCCCTTTACTGCCATATTCCGTTTTGCGAAAGCGCCTGTTATTTTTGCGGCTGCAACACCGTCATCACCCAGCTCAAAAGCGTCGCAGATCCCTATTTGGATGCCTTGATTCGCAATATCGAACAGATGGCAGCCTTGACGAGCGATCGTCGTCCGGTCAACCAGCTGCACTGGGGCGGTGGCACGCCCAACTATTTGACCCTGCCGCAAATCGAACGGTTGTGGGCAGCGCTCAACCAGCACTTCACCTTGGCCGACCAGGCCGAAGTTTCCATTGAGGTGAACCCGGCTTATCTCAGTCGCGACCAGGTGATGTTGCTGCGGCAACTGGGATTCAACCGCATCAGCTTTGGCATTCAAGATTTTGATCCCCAAGTGCAAGTAGCGGTCAACCGCATTCAGCCCGAGGCGCTGTTATTTGAGGTGATGGGGTGGATTCGCGAAGCTGGATTTGAAAGCGTCAACGTCGATTTGATCTATGGCCTGCCCTACCAGAACCTCCATACTTTCCGCGAAACGCTGACCAAAACCCGCGCCCTGGACCCCGATCGCATTGCCGTCTTTAACTTTGCCTATGTGCCCTGGATGAAGCCCACCCAGAAAAAGCACATCGATCCGGCCACGCTACCTGACCCCGAAGCGAAGCTAGAAATTTTTCACATGACCATTGATGAGTTGACCACCCACGGCTATCAGTTCATCGGCATGGATCATTTTGCGAAACCGGATGATGAATTGGCGATCTCCCAGCGTCAGGGCGCACTGCACCGCAACTTTCAGGGCTACACGACCCAGCCCGAGTCAGACCTGTTGGCCTTTGGCATGACCTCCATCAGCATGACTCACGACGTGTACGTGCAAAACCACAAGTCGTTAAAGGACTTTTATCGGGCGATTGAAAGCGATCAGTTGCCGATTGCCAAAGGGGTCAACCTGAACCGGGACGACGTGATTCGGCGCACCATCATCATGGAACTCATGTGCCAGTTTCGACTCGATAAAACTGAACTGGAGACGAAGTATCATCTCAGCTTCGACACTGACTTTGATGAATATTTCGCGGCCGAACAGGCCGAACTCCAGGCACTAGAGGCGGATGGATTGGTGCGGTCATCTCCCAATCACATTGAGGTGACTCCAGCGGGTCGGCTGCTGATTCGCAATATTGCGGCGGTGTTTGACACCTTCTTGCATCGCCAGCAAACCCGACAATTTTCCCAGTCGGTGTAATTCTGCAGTCGGCTCCCTCAACCGTCAAAAGACCGATAGCGCCTCGGGCTCAGGTTCCGCTTGTAGCGGATGATTGGCAAACGGCTGACATTGGTGGTCAATCTGCCGGGCCCGGCGCTGAAACCAGGGAAACGCCCAGCGCAGCAGTCGCAACTGGGTGAAAATCGCCTGCGGGTCGGATAAGTGGGTCTTCGGCAACCCCACCCCCAGTTCTTTGAAGACTCGCCCGAGGGGAATCTCTAACTGATCTTGCAGTTTGAGCAGTTGGGCAAAAATGGGGCCATAGGCCGACATCAGCGAGCCGACGCCACCCCGCGCTTGGCCCCAACCAAGGAAGTACAGCCCCTTGTAATCATCGAGAAAAGCGCCGCCGTAGCACTGCACGATCGCCCCTTGCACCCGCTGTAGCTCCGGCGGCAAGAACGGATAAGCGACGTGGTATCCCGTGGCGCAGATGATCGCATCGACTGTTTCCACCGTGCCATCCACAAAGTGAACCTGATGGTGGTCGAGGCGCTGCACCGCTGGTTTGGCAGTGATGCGGCCATGTTGCAGGTAATAGGGCACCTCATTGTTGAGGGTCGGATGCTTGTCCAAAATGCGGTGCTGGGGCTTGGGCAGGCCGTAGCGAGAGTGGGGGCCAAACGTGAGGCGAATCATCAGGTGGAGCAGCAGTCGTTGTAGCCATTCCGGCGTCCAGGGTTTAGCAAAGTTGGCGATCGGCACTCCAGCAAAGCTTTTGGGAATAAACCAGACGGACTCTCGCAGACTCAAAAGGGACTTGGCCCCGACTCGGGCGGCTTCGGCGGCGATGTCGCAGGCGGAGTTGCCACCACCAATCACCAGCACTCGCTGACCGCGCAACTGGTCAGGGTGGCGATACTCTTTAGAATGCCAAATCGGGCCGTCAAAAGTGCCCTCAAAGTCGGGCATCCGCTTGCACCAGTGGTGGCCATTGCAAAGAATCACCCCTTTGTAAATCCGCTGCTCCCCCGATTCGAAGGTGACTTCCCATTGGTTATCGGCGATCGGTCGCACCAAAGTCACTTTGCGCCGCAGCTGAATGCGATCGCGAAGTTGAAAGCGATCGGCAAACTGGTGCAAATACGCCAGCATTTGGGCTGCACTGGGAAACGGCGGGTAGTCCTCCGGCATAGGGAACTGGGTGAACTGAGTCACCTGTTTCGACGAGATGATGTGGGCGGTGGAGTACACGCCGTGATACCAGTTGCCACCGATGTCATCGCTGGCATCAACCTGGTCGTAGGGAATGCCCGCAGCTTGGAGGGATTGCGCGATGCCGAGCCCGACAAACCCGGCGCCGATGATGAGGTGTTTTTGCTGCGTATCTGGCATGAAAACTAACAGGGAGAACTATGGGGGCGATCGCGCTACCCGGTGGGGCTAGCGTTCGTAGACAAGCATGTCGAGACTGTCGAGGCTAAACCTTGAGCTGCCCTAACCAATTTAAAGCAAAGGGGAAATAGCGCTTGATCCCTTGTCCGAGCCAGGCAAATTGATCAGGAAAGACTTCGGCCTGATTGCGCTCGATCGCTCGAATCGTTTTTGCCATGATCTTTTGCGGATCGGTCGTCAGGGCAGCGGGCAAGGCTTTATCAGACTCGGCTAATGAGCCAAACCGGGGTGACTGAAGGAGCGGCGTACGACTAAAAAAGGGATACACCGTTGTCACTTTGACATCGTAAGTCGCCAATTCGTAACGCAAGCCCTCGCTAAAGCCGCGTAAGCCGTATTTGCTCGCCCCATAAGCAGTGAGGCCGGGCGGGGCAATCCAACCTGCGAGGGAAGAAATGTTGACGATATGGCCCTGGCGGCGCGCCATCATGTCGGCGGCAAAGCGGCTGCTGAGCTGCATCGGCGTCAGCAAATTGACCTGCATCATGGTGCGCCAGCGATCGGTCGGCATATCGACCATGTTGCCCACCAAAGCGATGCCAGCGTTGTTGATCACAATATCGGGCACCAACTCCATTTGCTGGATCGCCGCGTAGAGTTGGTCACAGCCAGCCGCATGGGCCAAATCCATATCGAGACACGCCAGCACTTTGCCCGGCAACTCTGGCGCGGCGGCTTCAAGCTTGGGCACCTGTGTAGATAACTGAGCCGCTGGATGATCGGTCAGAATCAGATGACTCCCTTTGGCGAGTAACTGGGGGATGAGGGCTTGCCCAAAGCCACCGCCCGCTCCGGTGATCAGAACTGTTGCTGCCGCCAGTTGAGACATGAGGGAAAGGGGGCTCAGCGTGTTGACGCCCTAATTTTAGGCCGCTTTGACGTATTCTCCAATCGCGGCAATCGCGGCAGTCGCGGCTGAACAATGGCGGGGAAAGTTCAGAAAAGCATGCACCATGCCCGGATAGTCTTGATAACGGACGGGGACGCCCGCCGCTGTGAGTCGTTGGGCAAACTGCTCGCCTTCATCGCGCAGAGGGTCATACTCAGCAGTCAGGATGAAGGCGGGAGGCAGGTGGCTGAGGTCGTCTGCGAGGAGCGGCGAAAAGTAGGCGTTATGGATGTCTTGGGGCGATCGCTGATACTGATCGCGAAAGTAATGAATCCCGGTGCGACTGAGCAAGGGCGCATCCGTATAGCGTTGGTGCGAGGGAGAAGACAGCGTCCCATCCACCGCTGGGTAGATCAGGACTTGGCGATGAATCTTCGGTCCCGATTGATCTCGCGCCATGAGGGCCACCGCAGCCGCCAAATTGCCCCCCGCACTATCCCCCATGACGATTAACCGATCAGCATCGGCCCCGAGTTCTGCGGCGTTGGTCGCTGCCCATTGCACCGCGTCATAACAGTCTTCTAGCGGCAGGGGAAATTTGTGCCAGGGGGCGAGCCGATAATCTACCGAAACCACCAGAGCCATCGTCGCTTGAGCGATGCGGCGACAGACGCGATCGTGGGTTTCTAAGCTGCCCGTAACCCAGCCGCCGCCGTGGAAGAAGACAATCAGGGGCAGATTTGGCTCGGGGCTGGGGTAATACAGGCGCACCGGAATGGAGCCGTGGCGTCCGGTGCAAGTGCGATCGACGACCCGTGATAGAGACAGCTTCTCACCCAAAAAATACCAGGCGAGTAAGCCGTTCAGCTTCGCCGCGTTACGCTGCTGAATGGCCGGAAGACTGAGCTGATGGGTGGGTTTTCGCCGTTGCATTAACCAGTCGAGCAGTTGAATATTCCAGTCCAGTTGCATGGCAGTCGAGACCTCTGTCAGCAGGGATGCGTCCAGTTTATAAGGCTCGCGTCGGGGGCATCAGTTCGGGGGCTGGAGGGCGAGGGTAACCCCCATTCAGACGCCGGCCAGCCGCGATCACCACCGGGGGCCAATCAAGATCGGATTCCCAAGAATCCTGAAGCGATGGGCTTGCAAGTGTTCCATCCCCGAAAAGCCTTGTTATACTTCGGTGCCATAGCTAGTGCCATTTGTGTGTCACAGATGGCGGCTGGCCCAGGTTTTTAGGGGTTTCCTCAGGTCATGACTTCCTCGTTTTCCTTTGCCGCCCTCGATCGCTTTGTGGCCTCCCTGGAGCAAAGTATTCAGCAGGCGATCGCTGAGACCATGCCAGATACCACGCCCACCATTCGCTGTCGGTTTCAGCAAGGGCGCTTGTTGGTGTTGTCAGAAGACAAGGTGGCGGCGGTCACAGCCGACGATCGCGATCAGCGCTTTACCGCCTTAGCCGTCGCGTTAGATCAAAGCCTGCAAGCGACCGAGGTGCCCGACGATATTTTGACGGACGATGGGGAATTGTCCGTGCGGCTGTATTTGCGAGAACTCGGCACGGCGAGTCCCTACGCGGCGCGCACCTGGCATTGGCAGCAAAGTCTGGCGATCGCTGACTTGCCAGACTCGGAAGCCAGCGAAGAGACTGAGTTCAAGGTCGAAGCGCCGAGCCCTGAGGTGACCTCTAGCTCGATCGTGCTGGTATCGCCATCCCATGACGACACCGCAGACGAAGCCGCGGCCTCAGCCACGCCCACCAGTGTGTGGCAAGCCGTCAAGGGCTGGACTGAACCGGGCGGTTGGCGCCAGAGCTGGCAAGCTTGGTCAGAAAATTGGCAAGAGTTGCCATGGCGATCGGTGCTGGGGTTAGCACTGGCGGGAGTGACCGTCGGGGCGATCGCCTATGGCACCACGCGCCCCTGCACCTTTGGCAGCTGTGAAGAACGCCAAACCGCTAGCGATCTGAGCCAAGAAACTCTCGATAGCCTGACCGGCAACCCCACGCCGGACGAGGTGCAAGCCGCACGGCAAGATTTGCAGACAGCGATTCGGCTGGTGGCAGCCATTCCGCCCTGGTCCTCCCATTACGATGCGGCCCAAGCCGAGTTGCTGCGCTACCGCACCCAGCTATCCGATTTGGAATGGGTGATTGCGGCCCAAAAGAGTGCGACTCAAGCCTCGGAAACCAGCCAAGAGCCGCCGCATCCGGTGCCCGTGTGGGTCGAAGTGCATCTGCTGTGGCAAAAAGCCGTCAACCATTTGCAGCGAGTGCCAGAAGAGAGCTACCTGGCCGGGTTTGCCAATCGCAAGCTGCGGGAATATGAGGCCAATTATGAGGCCATTGGCGATCGCCTCGTGATTGAAGAAGCCGCTGAAGCCTCTTTGAATGAAGCCATTGAAGCGGGGGATCTGGCGATCGCCCAAACCGAAACCGCCACGACGTTGAATGACTGGCGGGTGGCTCAACGAGAATGGAACCGGGCCATGCAGGCCATTAGCAACATTCCCCAAGGCACCCTGGCGTACGAAGAAGCGCGATCGCTGCTGAGCGATTACCGCCGCCAATCCATCCAGACCCGCACCCGAGTCACCTTTGAGCAGTCGGGCGAGCGGGCCTATCAAGACGCGTTGGCGCAGGCCGCCCAGGCACAAACGGCTGAGCGCAACAATCAATGGACCCAAGCGGTGAGTTTTTGGCAGGAAGCCTATGCCCAAATGCGCCAGGTGCCCAAAAATACGCTGCGCTACGCCGATGCGCAAGCCCTGCTCGACAGCTATCAGGGTTCTTTAAAACAGGCCCAAACGAAGCTCAAACAAGCCGTCGCCCTGCAATCCATCGACGAAGACTTAGCTACCCTCTGCCCCCTAGCCGACGGCATCTGCACCTATACCTACAGTCCTCAACAGGTCACGTTAATGGTGCGCGAACCCTACGATAGCGCTATCCGCCAGTCCATCTCGCCGCCTTCGACCCAGGGCCGGTTGAACCGGAATGATGCGATCATGGCCGAGACCCATCAACTGGTGCAAAACATTATGCAGTTGGGCAACCAAGTCCAGCTCCCGATCGTGCTCTACGATGACAATCGCCAGTTGATAGCTCGCTACAAGCCCGAGTACGGTGGCTTTGTGAAAAATTAGGCGAGGGGATTGTATGGGCTGGAACCGCCGTCTCAGCTGCTCACTGCCTGACACTGGGTTGATGTGGCCAGGCTCGGCGCCCTATCGTTCTGATCCCCTCGCGATCGCTCAACCGCTCGGATCCATGGCTTAGCCGCGCCTCAGTTGGAAATCACGCTGCGTCGCTCGCATTGCCCCCATGCCCCACCCCACCCAATTCATCCTCTACATTGCCACCACGCTCGACGGCTACATTGCCAGCCCGGATGGCCGCATTGACTGGCTGACGACGTTGGATGCCGGGAGCGAAGACGTGGGCTACGAAGCCTTTTACAACACGATTGAGGCACTCGTCATGGGGGCGGCAACCTACGAGCAGGTTTTGACCTTTGGCGACTGGCCCTATGCCCACAAGCCGTCCTACGTGATGACGCGACGGCAGTTGAGCAGCGATCGCCCCGATGTCACCTTTGTGTCGGATGTCGAGACGGTGTTGGCCGAGGTCGAGCGTCAGGGCTGGCAACGGGTGTGGCTGGTCGGGGGTGGACAAGTAGCGGCTGAGTTTATGCGGCGTGGTCTGGTTCATGAATGGATTGTGGCGATCGCCCCCATCATCCTCGGCGACGGCATTTCGCTGTATCAACAGGTGCCGATGCAAAAGCTGCAACTGGTCAACAGTCGGCACTTTCAATCGGGCATGGTGGAACTGCACTACACCATGCCCTGAATGCCCCAGCGCAACACTTCACCGTTCCAGGGGACGGTCCCCTTACCACGCCCGAGGGGACGGTCCCCTTATCTGGTCCGGCCAACCATGACGGGTAACAAATTAGGGGACCGTCCCCTGGAATCACTGGCATTGAGCTTAAGGCAACACCAATTGCTCAGCGTCATTGAAAAACAATCTTTGAATGCCTGCCGTCACCAAAATCGCCGCCAGCAAATCGGCGAAAGCCAGCATAAACATGATCAGCATTTGGTACAGCGCCGCATTGAGCGGATCAGCTCCGCTGAGCAGCTGTCCCGTGATGATGCCGGGCAGTTTCACAATGCCGACGACCATCATGGCGTTTAGCGTGGGAATGAGCCCGGCTTTGATAGCTTCACGCCGATAAGCCGCGATCGCCTGCTGGGGCGACGCCCCCAAACTCAGATGGGTTTCAATTACCTGAGGATGCCGCTTCAAGCTGGTGACGAGGCGATCGCCCGCAATGGTCGCCGCCGTCATCGCGTTGCCCAACACAATGCCCGCCAGGGGAATCAGGTAACGCGGCTCATACCAAACCTCCGGACGAATCACGGCACTCAGGGTGTAGACCAGCGTCAGCACCAGCGTGGTGAGTAATGAGCCCGCCAAAATGGGCAGCAGGCGCGATAGGCGTTTATCAATGCGGTTGCGGGCTACCACTGTGGCGATCGCCAGCATTACCAAAATCACTGCGATCACGCTGTAAGGATTGCGCCAGGTAAAGACAATCGCCAGCACATAGCCCACGGCCAGCAATTGCACCACCGTCCGGGCTGTCGCATTCAGCAGAGACAGCTCCAGCCCCAGTTTTTGCCACCGCACGAGGGCGATCGCCGCCACCATCAGCCCCAACGACAGCGCAATCTGCATCAACCCCAGTTCGATCATCAGCAGTCCACCGAGTGCAACGACAGCCGCGAGCCCATATCGAAACCTAATTTCCTAGACCATGGGCGCACTTTGTGAGTGTATTCTCTATCGCCGAGGCCCAAATGGCGATGTCGTGAAGCTAGACAGCCATAGCTACAGCGCCATTAACACGACACAAGACCGGGCGGAGACTCGATAGCGATTACTTTTCACCGCTTCGGTCGTGCCATCCACAATATCCCTTGGCGCCGGGCGAGCCGTATTCACAATGCGATACCAGTGACTGTGGGCATGGGGTTGCGGCAAGGCAAAATCCAACGGCTCCCAATAGGCATTGAGCATCACGTGCATTTCCTCTTCCACCTGGGGATCATGCAGGGTAAATGCCAGCGTATGGGAATGTTCGGCCCAGTCAGGCTCAAATAACTCCACGCCGTGCCAGATCAGGTGCGGGGCGTTGACCCATTTTTCTTCCACCTGTAGCCACCGCGTCTGTTGAAAGAGCTGCAAATTTTGCACCAAATCCACCATCCGCTGGGTAAAGCGAAAGACTTCGCCGTGTTCGTGCAGCTGATGCCAGTCAAACCAACTAAGGGGATTGTTTTGACAGTAGGCATTGTTATTGCCTTTTTGGGTGCGGGCCACTTCATCCCCCATCAGCAGCATGGGCGTACCCTGGGCAATCAGCAAAATAGTGACCATATTTTTCAGCTGCTGAATGCGCAGCTGTTGAATCTCCGGGTCCGTGGTGGGGCCTTCGACCCCGCAATTCCAGCTAAAGTTGGCGTCGGTGCCGTCACGATTTTTTTCGCCATTCGCGGTGTTGTGTTTCTCGTTGTAGGCCACCACGTCGTACAGCGTAAAACCGTCATGGCAGGTGACGAAGTTAATGCTGCGGTTGGTTTCCCGTTGGGGATCATCGACAAACAGGTCGGGGCTGCCGAGAATCCGTGACGCCAAGGTCCCCACCGTATTGTCATCGCCTTTGATAAAGCGGCGCACATCATCTCGAAAAGGGCCATTCCACTCGGCAAAGCGATCGCCAATAAACGACCCCACCTGATACAGTCCTGCTGCATCCCACGCTTCTGCGATCAACTTGGTGCGAGCCAGTACGGGATCGGACTCGATCGCCCACAAAATCGGCGGATCATCCGACGGTTCGCCTGCTTTATCCCGCGACATGACCGACGCCAGGTCAAAGCGAAACCCATCGACATGCATTTCCGACACCCAGTACCGCAGGCTATCCAAAATGAAGCGACTGACGACGGTGTGGTCGGCTTTGACGGTGTTACCGCAGCCGCTGTAGTTGGCATACCGCGCCGCGTCATCACTCTCCAAGATGTAATAGGTTTGATTGTCTAACCCGCGAAACGAAAGAGTCGGGCCACGATGATCGCCCTCTGCCGTGTGGTTAAACACGACATCTAA
The DNA here is from genome assembly GCF_004212215.1 of Leptolyngbya iicbica LK. NCBI lineage: Bacteria > Bacillati > Cyanobacteriota > Cyanophyceae > Leptolyngbyales > Leptolyngbyaceae > Leptolyngbya > Leptolyngbya iicbica. Next base: position 83,523 of record NZ_QVFV01000003.1, on the reverse strand, counting down.
AATAACTTCGATATTGGCCTTGTGCAGCGCCTTGACCATGTCCCGAAATTCGTTCACTGGCCCCATCGGAGTCTGGTCAGAACTGTAGCCGTGGTGGGGGGCAAAAAAGCTGATGGTGCTGTAACCCCAATAGTTACTGAGTCCCAACGGGCCGTCGCGTTCGTCAAATTGATGCACGGGCAGCAATTCCACGGCGGTTACGCCCAGCGATTTCAGGTACGGGATCTTTTCAATCACGCCTGCAAAGGTGCCGCGTTTTTCGGGGGCGATGCCGGAGCTGGGGTGTTTGGTAAACCCGCCCACATGCATTTCATAAATCACCGTGCGGGAATAGGGAATATCCAGGGGGGTATCCCCTTCCCAGTCGTAGACGGTTTGATCAACCACCACATTCCGCAACGCCTGAGGCGAATTTTCTCCCGGAAAGCAGGCCGCTTGGCGATCGTAGCGGTCTTGCCCGACCACGGCCCGACCATAGGGGTCGAGCAAGACTTTGCCGGGGTCAAAGCGTTGACCTCTTTCGGGGGCGTAGGGGCCGGTGGCGCGGTAGGCGTACACTTGCCCCGCCCCAATACCTTTGACAAAGGCGTGCCAGTAGTTAAATGACCGATGGATACGCGGCGTCAGGTGAATCGTGTGCTCGGGATAAGGAGCTTCGGGGGAGGCGTAAAGCAGCAGGTCGATGCCCGTGGCGTGTTGGGAGTAAATGCAAAAGTTGACACCGTTCGGTTCAACGGTTGCCCCAAGCGGATAGCTGTTGCCAGGGGTAATTCTCAGAGACATAGGTGGCTGGTTCCTACTCAAACTCTAAATGCCCATCGCCGAGGTGCTTTTTCATCACGGTGCGAATCAGGTCCATCTCGTCGGGGGTGACTTGACCATCTGCAATCAGGGCCGCGCGCAGCTCAGTTGCTTCAGCGGCGGAGATTTTGCCGTCAGCCATCACCCGCTCAATGAGCGATCGCAACCGTGAGAGATGCTGGGGATCGTCGGGTGGCAGAGCAGCAGAACTCGAATCGGGAGCACTCATGGCAGGTTTCCAGGTAGATGGTTATGGGTTTAGCGTATCGAGAGGCGATCGCCAGCAGGGCCGATATTGCAGTAAACGCAAATCATGTAATAACTTGCTGCGATCGTTAACCAGGGCAAACACTTGACCACTGACTAATATCAGACCGGGCGTCTAGCAGCGACGACAGTTCGCCTCGGTAGGTCACCAGCCGACTCCGCTCTAAAGAGTTGGGCGGCACCAGGGTAATCATTTCATCTACCGTGGCGGCAGCACAGGCCCAATCTCGCACGGCAACAGCCGCATCAACCTGCAGATTCAGGGCCGCCAACTGCTGCTGACGAGCAATTTCGCGCCGTTGGGCGGCAATATAGGACTCCATATTGGCGATCGCCCGCAACGCATAGGAGTCGCCCGGACGCTCGGCCAACGCCCGCCGAAAATTGATGAGCGCGGTTTGATAGTCGCCCTGTTCTTCAGCCGCATAGCCCAGCAGCATGGCTTGTGTATAGGGTTCTAAGCCTTGGTCCGTCAGCTCAGGGCCAGCATCCGTCGGCGTCTCAACGGGAGCCCCCGTCTCAGTGCCAAAGGTCACCCCGGGAATGCCATCGGCGATCGCCACCGGACTCGTCACCCCAACGGCCCCCAAGGACATCAGTGTCGCGATTGTGAAAAAACGAGATTTTAAGGACTTGGCAAAACTAAACACCACTGAGCCCCCTTGACTAAAACGTGGGCTATGCAACGACTATGCGCACCTGCTCACTAAGGATAGCTAAGGTTTCGCGTTTCGCCGCAGTGGATTTTGGGCCGGTCGCCGTGATCGCTTCACAGATCTGAAATAATCAATGCTGAAGTCATCGAGCGATCGCCCATCTTTTTCCCTTAACCCTATGGCCAACTCCCCTGTCTGGACTGCCGAAGCCGAAAAACGCCTTAAAGAAATCCCCTTTTTTGTCCGCCCCGCTGCCCGCAAAAAAATTGAAAAGTTTGCCCAAGAGCAGGGGCTGGCTGAAATTACGGAATCGGTCTATGAAGCCGCTAAAAAACAATTTGGGTAACCACATCCCAGATTCCGTAAACTTCTTTTAAATCTCAAGGAAGCCAGAACCGAGATGCCAATCGACGCTAGCTCGCGGGCTGCGGTCATTCAGTCCAGCCTGAGCCCCACCCTGACTGAGTCAGCGCCCGGAGCCCGATGAGTAGGATAGGAATCATCGGGCTCCGGGCGCTGACCACCGATTTGGCCGAGAGCCATGCCGCAACTGCTCCCTCACTGGGCAACCTGAGACTGCTTAAAAATCGGGTAACCCATCGTTACATCCCCACTCTCGACAGCATCTTGTTGCCAACTTTGATGGCCCGCCGGCCTCCATCCCCCTCTGTGCGATCTACTAGTGACTAAGCTCCCTCACCAGATTCGTCAACTTAGCCGTCACACCCAGCAAGCGGTGCGCCGCAATTCATTACATCGCGCCTTTACCCTGCCAGTGCTGGTGCAAATTTTTGCGGCAGTGGGGTTGGTGGGCTATTTGTCTTTTCGCAATGGTCAGCAAGCCGTCGAGGTACTGGCGTCCAAGTTGCGCACCGAAGTGTCCGCCCGGATTCAGGGCGAGCTGCGGAGTTATTTTGGCAATCCCCACGCCATCAACCGCCTCAACGCAACAGCCTTTACCCACGGCGACTTAGATATTACCGGGGCCACCCAGGGCGAGCATCTGCTCTTTCAGCAGATGAAAATTTATCCCGAAATTGCGCTGGTCTACTGCGGTAGCGCGGACTCAGGGGAATTTTTCGGCATTTTGAGATCGCCGGACACGGGTCAACTGCTGCTGTCCTATAGCAATCCGGATACCAACTTCGAGCGCCGTCAGTACAGCCTTGATGTTCGGGGCTATCGACAGCATTTTCTCTCACAAGGCGGGTCAACTTATGACTCGCGGGTGCGCCCCTGGTTTATTGCGGCCCTGAGCCAAGAAGGGGCAACCTGGACGGATGTTTACGTTGCCTTCACGACGCGCCTGCCCAATGTGACGGCGAGCCTGCCCGTGTACGATCGCCGCGATCGCCGTCTGCTAGGGGTCTGTGCCGCCGACGTCGTCCTGCCAGAAGAATTTCGCACCTTTCTGAAACAGCTCGAAATCGGCCAAACCGGGCAGGCCTTCGTGATCGATCGCCAGGGCCACCTCATTTCTAGCTCTACCGACGAACCCTTGATGAAAATGCTGGGGCAAGTGCCCCAATTCCGGGAGGCGACTCAGAGCTCTGATCCCTACGTCAAAGAAGCCGCCACGTATTTAGAAAATCGCTTTGGTGCCTTTGACAACATCCAACAAAGTCGCCAGTTGAGTTTTGTGGTGGACGGCGAGCGGCAGTTTTTAGAAGTGCTGCCCTTTAGCGATGGCTTTGGGCTCGACTGGCTCATTGTCGTCGTGGTGCCCGAATCGGAATTTATGGGCCAGATTCGGCTCAATACCCGCATCACAATCGTGCTGTGTGCGATCGCCCTAGTCATTGCGATGATTGTGGGCACCTGGCTCTCGCGCCGGTTGACCAATCCCATCTTGCAGCTCAATACCGCCGTCAAAGAAATCACCGCTGGGCACTGGCAACAGCGTGTCAGCATCAATCGCACCGATGAACTGGGCGAACTCGCCGACTCCATCAACACCATGGCCGCCCAGATTCAACAATCCTTTGAACAGCTCGAAGAGCAGAGTAATGCCTTCTCGCGCTTTTTTCCGCCGGAGTATTTGCGGTTTCTGAATAAGGACAGCGTGCAAGACGTAAAACTTGGAGATTACGTCAGCAAGGAAATGACGGTGCTGTTTTCCGACATTCGGGGCTTTACCAGCAAGGCAGAAACCATGCGGGCCCGCCGAACTTTTCGGTTTATCAATACGTATTTGCAGCGCATCTCACCGCTGGTCAGAACCCATAACGGCTTTGTGGTGAAATTTATTGGCGACGGCATGATGGCCATCTTTCCCTACCAGGTAGAAGATGCCATTGATTCGGCGATCGCTCAATTCCACGGCGTCCGCGACTATAACCAGCAAATTGAAGCCGATTCGCGCAAAACCTTCGAGATTGAAATCGGGATTGGCTTACATACTGGTCATGTGATGGCCGGTATGATCGGCGAACCTGATCGCATTCAACCCGACGCGATTTCGGATACGGTTAACCTCGCGGCCCGCCTCGAAGGGTTATCCAAGGTCTACGGCACCTCGCTCATCATTTCCGAAACCGTGCGGCAGCGCTTGCAAGACCCCGACCGCTACCATCTCCGGTTTCTCGATCGCGTCATCGTCAAAGGTCGCACCAAATCCATCGCGATTTACGAAGTGCTAGACGCTGAGCCCGACGACCGCCGCCAAGAAAAGCTGGCGACCCTCGACACCTTTGAAGCGGGGATCAAAGCGTATAGCGATCGCGACTGGACGACCGCCCACACCTACTTCAGCACCATCCTGGCGCAGCATCCCCAAGACAAAACTGCCGAACTCTACGAGCAGCGCATCCATAAATTGATCGAAGAAGGCATTCCCGAAGATTGGGACGGCGTCTGGGCCTTTACCCATAAGCGATAAGGATGTTCGCTCAAGGAGGCGGTCTGAACCCCCAAACCAGCCCTCCTCCACCCAAATGCGGTCACTAAAGTTGCAGTGACCCGGAGTCCATGCCTTATGGTGGCAGTAGGTCTCTGCGCTAGAGCCCCAAAGCAAGATAAGCTTTATACGAGCTAAATGCGCCCTAGCTCTTCTCGTGGTTACAGCACCTTCACCGCTGCCCTGAGTCCTGAGCGCCAAAGATTGTTACAGCCACATCTGTGGCATTGCGGAGTGAGCTTTTGACAGAGCAGGCAATTCCATCAGCATCGGTTCCAGCAACGATCTCGCGGCAAGAGCTGCGGGAACTGGTGCGATCGCAATTAGAAATGCTCCTCGAACAGCAAAATTTTCAGGGGGCAAAAGCCCTATTGGTGCCCGTACAGCCCGTGGATATTGCCGAAGCGATTGAAGGACTGCCCGAAACCATGCAGGCGATCGGTTTTCGGCTGCTGTCTAAAGATGAAGCGATCGAAGTTTACGAAAACCTCGACTCTAGCGTGCAGCAAACCCTGATTGAAGATTTCAAACGGCAGGACGTGCTCGACATCGTGGACAAAATGTCGCCGGACGATCGCGCCCGCCTGTTTGACGAACTGCCCGCGAAAGTTGTCCGCCGTCTCCTAAGTCAAATGAGCTCGCAAGAACGCCAAGCCACTGCCCTCTTGCTGGGCTACGAAGCCGATACTGCCGGGCGTATCATGACCCCGGAGTACATCGCACTCAAGGAGACCTGGAGCATTTCCCGCGCGTTAGAGCACATCCGCAACCGGGCCGACATGAGCGAAACCGTTTACTACCTTTACGTGACGGACTCCGCCCGCCGCCTCACGGGGATTTTGTCTCTGCGGCATCTGGTCATGGGGCAACCGGAGCAAACCATTGGCGACATCATGACGCGGGAGTTTGTCTCGGTGCAAACCGACGCCGACCAAGAAGAAGTTGCTCAACTCATCCAGCGCTACGACTTTTTGGCCGTGCCCGTCGTGGATACAGAGCAGCGGCTGGTCGGCATCGTCACCGTTGACGACGTGATCGACATTTTGGAAGAAGAGGCCACTGAGGATATTTATGCCCTGGGCGGTGTGCAGGCCGGTGGCGACAACTATTTCCAGACCAATTTGCTGACTGTGGCTCGTAAGCGAGTCGTGTGGCTGTCGGTCTTGTTACTGACGAATACGGTCACCACTTGGGTCATTCGCAGCCAAGAAGCAGTGCTAGAGCAAGTGGTGGTGCTGGCAGCCTTTATTCCCCTGCTGATTGGCACGGGGGGCAATGTCGGAGCGCAATCATCCACCGTCGTAATTCGCGGCATTAACACCCAAGAGATCGCCAACCGGAGCGCGTTTACAGTGATTCGGCGGGAGGCGATCGCGGGGGCCTTTCTCGGCATTATGCTTGGCGTCGTGGTCACGGGCTGGGCCTATCTCCTGCAAGGCAACTTAGAGGTGTCGATCACGGTGGGGATTAGTTTAGTGGCGATCGCGATCCTCGCCTCTACTGCCGGAGCCGCCTTACCCTTCCTGTTCAGCAGCATTGGCTTTGATCCCGCTTTGATGTCAGCCCCCTTCATTACCACCGTGGTGGATGTTTTAGGCGTGTTGATTTACCTGAACCTGGCTCGCTACGTACTCCAACTGTAAGTGGCACAAATGGGGAGCGGAGCGGCGAGTCAATAGCGGAGCCGCGATCGCTGAACCTGACCGTTACTCAGCTTGATGTTAGCTGAGATACATTTTTCGCTAAAATCCAAATAATCAAAACTATTGAGAGGTTTCAGGCTGCCGCCTGTCGTCTTGGCCGCATTTTCTGAAACAAAAGTTTACACTATACGGAGTGGAGCGCTCTCTGGCCAGGTCATCTCTTGGCAAGGAGAGAAGCTCTTCTCTTATGATGATTGATTAGCAGTTGTCCAACATTCGCTGGGTTGCCTGTGCTTCAAAAACTCAAGCAGGACTTAAAAAGTGACTTGATTGCTGGCTTGCTAGTGGTGATTCCATTGGCGACCACAATCTGGTTGACCATTACCGTTGCCTTTTGGGTAGTGCGGTTCCTGACGCGGTTTCCCAAACAACTCAATCCGTTTACGGGGCTGCCCCCGCTGCTGGGCGACTTGCTAAACCTGTCAGTGGGCCTAACCGTGCCCTTATTGGGCATTTTGCTCATTGGCCTCATGGCCCGTAATATTGCTGGGCGCTGGCTGCTAGATTTGGGCGAACGCATCGTCCAGTCAATTCCCTTGGCTGGCTCCGTCTACAAAACCCTGCAACAGCTGCTTCAGACCGTTTTTCAAGACTCCAAGAGCCGCTTTCGTCGCGTCATCTTAGTGGAATATCCCCGCCGGGGATTATGGGCAGTCGCCTTTGTGACGGGCACGGTGCTCACCTCCGAGGCGAGCGCTACCACAACCCCGATGCTCAGCGTTTTCATTCCGACCACGCCAAACCCGACGAGCGGCTGGTATGCCGTCGTCCCAGAGTCGGATGTCATCAACTTATCCATCTCTATTGAAGACGCATTTAAGGTCTTGCTATCGGGTGGCATTGTTGGGCCGAACTTGGCCGAGTCCATCCCCCCTGAGCGGTTATTGAATCCAGGCACCGAAGCCAGCGAGTTGCCTCGCCCCGTCATCAAGTTGAATCAGCCGGTGTTGGAATAATGCCATCGGTCTGCCGGAGCGATCGCCCCCTCGTATCGGGTAAAAATCACCAAACCGTTTCTCATCGCAAGATTTAGACCGCTACTATGCAGAGATCCCCAACGCCCGTAGACTGTTGAGGAACCTAAAAACTTTCTCAAAGGCGATCGCATGCGGATCTTGTTCGTAGCAGCAGAAGCAGCACCACTGGCGAAGGTCGGCGGCATGGGTGATGTCGTTGGCTCCTTGCCCAAAGTGCTGCGCAAGATGGGGCATGATGTCCGCATATTGATGCCCTATTACGGCTTTTTGCCCGACAAGATGGACATTCCCAAGGAACCCATCTGGTGGGGCTACGCTATGTTCAACGATTTTGCAGTGTACGAGACGGTGCTGCCCGAGACCGATGTCCCGCTCTATTTGTTTGGTCATCCTGCCTTTGATGGACGCAATGTCTACGGCGGTGCGGATGAAGATTGGCGGTTCACCTTCTTTGCCAACGGCGCAGCGGAATTCGCATGGAATTTTTGGAAACCCCAAATTATTCACTGCCATGACTGGCACACGGGCATGATCCCCGTGTGGATGCGAGAAACCTCGGATATTGGTACCGTTTTCACCATCCACAACCTGGCCTATCAGGGGCCGTGGCGCTGGAAGCTGGAACAAATGACCTGGTGCCCCTGGTTTATGCAAGGGCACAACACCATGGCGGCGGCGGTGCAGTACGCCGATCGTGTCAACACGGTCTCGCCCACCTATGCCAAACAGATTCAAACGGCTGAATACGGTGAAGAATTGGAAGGGCTACTGTCCTTTGTGAGCGGTAAACTCAGCGGCATCTTAAACGGCATTGACATCAATCTTTTTGACCCCGCCACCGACCCGCAGATTGGCACCCATTTCTCGGCGGAAACTATCGAGAAACGCCGCTTTAACAAGGTCAAAGTGCAGGAAGAAATGGGGTTGGAGGTGAACTCCAAAGCGTTTCTCGTCGGCCTGATCAGTCGATTAGTTGAACAAAAAGGGCTCGATCTGGTCTTGCAAACGATGGATCGGTTCTTAGCCTATACCGACGCGCAGTTTGTGCTGCTGGGGACGGGCGATCGCTATTACGAAAATCAACTCTGGGAAATGGCCTCCCGTTATCGCGGGCGCGTTGCGGTGTACCTCATGTATAGCGAAGGCATTGGCCGCCAAATCTATGCCGGAGCCGACGCCTTTTTGATGCCATCACGATTTGAGCCGTGCGGCATTAGCCAGATGATCGCCATGCGCTATGGCTGTGTGCCAATTGTGCGCCGCACCGGCGGTCTGGTGGATACAGTACTGCACCACGACCCGACTGAGAATGCGGGCACTGGCTATTGCTTTGATCGCTACGAGCCCCTAGATCTCTATACCTGCATGGTCAGAGCCTGGGAAGGTTTCCGCTATAAAGATGCCTGGCAAGCCTTGCAAAAACGCGGTATGGAGCAAAACTTTAGTTGGGATAAATCAGCAGTTGAGTATGTCCGGCTCTATTCAGAGATTATTGGGGTGGACTATCAGACACAGCTAGATGTGCGAGCCGAGGCGATCGCGGCACAGTCGGCAACGCCGCCTTCCACCGCCCCAGCGAAGTCCTCGACAGAAAGCGCCTAAGCTTCCATTGGCGACTCGATAGTTCGCTGGCAAATAGATGGCAGCCCAAGAATCGCGATCGCTTTCACCGCCGCAACAAGCCTGGTCAATCCCGATTTCAGCTAGCCCGTCGATCTGGCCATGCTTTGAAGGTCGCCAACCCATAGCGCATCTTATCTGAGCTGGGACAGCCGAGACGGCTGCTCACACTTAGATTCAATACCCATGCTTTAAACTTTTGGGCTCTCTGCACCTTACTGCGGAATACTATAATCGCCCCGCTTCTGCCGCATCCGGCTTCTTCACCATGGGGACAGCTGCAATTTTCTCAACGCCATGAATGGCTGTAAACCAACAACTTGCCCCCACTCGCCTAAGTCTGACGGTGGATAAACTGATCCAAATTAGAGAAAGTCGTCGCGTGGGTCACAGTCGGCATCTCATAGCCCTTGAGGTTGACCTTATAGCGATGAAAAATTGACGCAATTCCCGGCATTTTTGTTAGATATTCATAGGTCGTTTCGCCCACGGCGACATCCAGGCCCAACTGCTTGGTAGAAGATTCAAACCGAAACGCCGCGTTCACCGTGTCACCGATCGCCGTGTAATCAGGATGACTCCCCGTCCCCGTATTGCCGACCATGGCATAACCAGTATTTAATCCGGCACCGACCCGCAAAGGAAACGGTAGCGGAAACCGCTTATGTAACTGAGCGGTCATTTTCGCGAGTTCGTCCATCGCGTGGAGAATCGGTAGCAAATCTTCTGGCTGCACTCCATCGGCCCCATGCACCCACACCGCCATGACGGCATCACCGATATACTTATCAACGCCGCTGCCATAGCGACTGATAATCTCTCCCGCACAGCGAAACCAGGTGCCAATGGATTCCGACAGCACGGTTTCATCCAGTTGGCGGGTCAAGACGGTAAAGTCACGGATATCAACCACCATGACCGAAATCAGCCGACGCAAGTGCAGGGTTGCTGTGGCGGTAATGTCGGTATCGGCAAAGGTCTCGCCACTGCCAGAGCGACTGGCTGTTGAGCAAAAAAACTGTAGTTCCGTTTTCCCAAAGGTGAGTTGATCGCCATCGGCCAGGGTGACGGGGACGCTGACGCGGCGACCATTCACAAACGAACCGTTGCGACTCCCCAAGTCAATCAGGTAAAACTCGCCCGTTTCCATCATTTGGATCATGGCGTGATTGCGGGAAATCCAGCGATCGGGCAACACCAAATTGTTGTCATCGCTGCGCCCCACCGTCCAGCAATTCAGCCCGACCAGAGATAGCTGCCGAGTTCCAGACTCAGTATTCAGAATGACGTAGGGACCTTGAGGTTGAATCACGGAGTCTGGCGGTTAGAAGAAAGAGCACACGAATTAACAGGAGATACCCACTGCCTGAATCCAAAGACCTGCCGTCGTAAACGGAGCAGGGTCGCCGTTATCCCGCAAAGGGCTTCGCTGAATAGTCTAAATCAACCGTTTACGCGAACCAACATCTGAGCAAGCAAACAACTCAAATGTCGTAGTCCCTATCACAAGCAAAAAGCGCTGCCTAAAAATAGCAAATCGACAATCAGCGTGCTCAAAACTGCGCCACTAAAGGCCCACCAACAGAGCTGCTTTGACTGCAACGGTAGTATGCCCACGGTGAGCAATCCTAGCGCAATGAGTAGCCCCTGACTAAAGCTAACGGAATTTTGCAGGGCGGCAGCAGCTTGCTGCATGATCACGGGGACCCAATCAGGGTCGGCGATCATGACCTGCCGCCACATCGGAAACAGGCCATTCCAGTAGATGTATAGGTCTGTAACAGCAGTACCAAACAGGGAGCCTAAAAAGAAATAGCTGCCAATACGCCCCTGACCTTTGACGAGGAGTCCGATCGCAATGGGGAAGCCGATGGCCTCGACAGGCAAATGCCACAGGGGCTCAAACCGGAGCCAGCCCCAATATAAAGAGCCCGCCAACCAAGTCCAGCTAAATCCGGTGAGGAGGTCGCCCCAGAGGCGTGTAGTTCCGTGAGAGCTCAGGCTGATGCCCGCCAGTAGCCAAGTGCCCGTCATGGCCAGGCTGAGCCAAGGCAGCGATCGCACTAACGGTGCTTGAAAAAAGACTGGAATAACGACTAAGAGGACCGCTGCAATCCAAACCTTAGCCTTGGTAGAGAGCAACAACGATGGCGTCGCTAACTGCATCAGCGACGGAATGCTTTGGCTCACTGGCTTGGACGGAGGAGAAAAAGATGACAACAGACTTCTCAGGTTGTTAACTCTTCTTAACATACCACAAGCTTTCGAGCGCGATCATCGACCATGCGAGTTTCAATGCTTCTCATTGAGGGTGGGTATTTCAGTGAAATCCGGGTATTCTGGCTCTCAAGCTAGATGCGATCGCACCGTCCTCAGCGATGGGGATTTTAAGCGAATTTTTATGTTTTTGGATTAAACCATGACGCTATTACAGCCATTTTTATTAGCGGTCGAAGACAGTCAACCAATTTCGTTAATTGAAGCCATTGTGATTGGCATTGTGCAGGGGTTGACCGAGTTTTTGCCCATCAGCAGCACCGCCCACGTCAAAATGGTGCCGGTGGTGTTTGGGTGGGGTGATCCGGGGGTGACCTTTACCGCGATTGTGCAGCTGGGCAGCATTGTGGCTATTGTGGGCTACTTTTGGAGCGACATTTGGCAGCTGTTGACTGGTACAAAAGCCGCGATCGCCGAGAAAGATTGGCAAGCCCCGGACTTTCGGGTAGCCGTTGGCATCGTCATCGGGACCATTCCCATCGTGGTGTTAGGGCTATTGGTCAAGTTTGGCCTTAGAGACGTCTATGAAACCTTTGCTCGCAGTTCTCTCGTCATTGCCATTACCTCGATCGGGTTGGCGATCTTTCTGGGTTGGGCAGAAGTCGTGGGGTCTCGTCAGCGCGGCTATGACAAAGTCAGTCAGCGAGACGGGATTGGCATGGGGTTAGCCCAGGCGCTAGCGATAATCCCCGGGGTCTCGCGCTCAGGCTCCACCATGACGGCGGGATTATTTATGGGGCTGAACCGCGAAACCGCCGCTCGCTTTTCCCTGCTGATGGGCATTCCGGCAATTTTACTATCGGGCCTAGCAGAGCTGAACGAATTATTTGAACCCCAGGCAACCGTAGGCCTGGTGGCCGCGATCGCAGGGGTGGTGGCCTCGGCCATTTCTTCCTATGTGGCGGTTTACTGGTTGATTCGCTTTTTGAAAGATCACACCACCTGGATCTTTGTCTTTTACCGCATCGGTTTCGGGCTCGCGATTCTCTGGGGCATTTTCTCGGGACGGCTGTCCAATATTTAAAGCTTGCGCCATGATGAAGAATGGTGTGTGGCAATGCGCGCCGTCTTCGTTGGCTGTTTGAGTGCGTGACTCAGTCGTCAAACGACCGGACGACATTGCTCACCTTGCCAGTTCTGCCGTGTTTCTGCGTACTGCTATGAGTCAGTCATCTACCCGTCCAGCGGTTGTGACCCGTGTGCTACCCGATTCCATTGCCGAAGAGTTGGGCTTTGAGCCGGGCGATCGCCTGGTGCGCATTAACGGTCAGGCCCCCCGCGATTTGATTGACTATCAATTTCTCTGCGCGGACGAAGACTTGTTGCTCGAAGTCGAAGACGCCCAGGGCACGCCGCACCAGATTGAGCTTGAAAAAGACTACGACGAAGACCTGGGGCTGGAGTTTGAAACGGCCCTGTTTGACGGACTCATTCAGTGCAACAACCGCTGCCCCTTCTGCTTTATCGATCAGCAGCCCCCTGGCAAACGCGAAACGCTGTATCTCAAGGATGATGACTATCGCCTGAGCTTTCTGTATGGCAGCTACTTGACGCTGACCAATCTGACGACACCGGAGTGGGAGCGCATCGCCAAAATGCGACTGTCGCCCTTGTTCGTGTCGGTGCACGCGACGGAACCCGACGTGCGATCGCGACTCCTCAAAAATCCCCGAGCGGGAGAACTGCTCCAACAGCTGGCCTGGTTTCAAGAGCACCGACTCCAAATTCATGCTCAGGTGGTGGTGTGTCCCGGCATCAACGATGGCGAGCATTTAGAGCAGACACTGCGGGATCTGGCGCAATTTCATCACGGCGAGGTGCCAGCTGTCATTTCGGCAGCAGTGGTGCCGGTGGGCCTGACGCGCTTTCGGCCTGTAGAAGATGAGCTCGTGCCGGTGACACCGGAAAAAGCGCGGGAAGTCATTGCTCAGGTGATGGCGCTGCAAGCAGAATTCAAACCCCAATTTGGCACAACATTCGCGTGGCTGGCTGACGAGTGGTTTCTCATTGCGGGGCGATCGCTGCCCACCGAGGCGGATTACGAAGACTATCCGCAATTGGGCAACGGGGTCGGTTCCATTCGCCAGTTTTTGACTGCTTTTGAAGTTGCCGCTGCGGACTTACCGTCACGTTTAGACGCGCCCAAACGTCTCACCTGGGTGGTGGGAAATGCCGTTGAGCAAGCCTTTCAACCAATCTTGCAGCGCTTGAACGAAGTCGAAGACCTCACCGTGGAAATGGCGGCGATGAATAGCGACTATTGGGGCCAGGACATTACCGTAACGGGGTTATTGACGGGGCACGATCTATTGCATCATTTGCGCGATCGCGCCCAGGGCGATGGGTTGCTGCTGCCCACCGTACTCTTAAAGCCGACTGATCCCGGCAATCCGCAAAAGTGGCTCTTTTTAGATGATCAGAGCGTAGAATCTATCAGTGGCGCTTTGCAGGTGCCCATTTTTCCGGTGGACGGTGTGGATGGACTCATCCGAGGTTGTTTGCAACCGCTTCGCCAGACCGCACTTGAGTATTGCTATTAAACTAAACCGCTTAGTAAAGTGTTTGTGGCGAAATATTCTCAAGCCGCTCTGTGCCATCTCTACTCAGCCTAAAGGACTCTATGCAGAAAGGTATGCTGTCACCCTGGTTTATGCGTGGGCCTCTGGGCCTCGCGATCGCGCTACCCGCTGCCAGCCTGTTGGGAGTTGTGGCCCCAGCCTCAGCGATCGCGGTGCCGCCAATAGACAATAAGTCGGTTGCCATTCAGCCAGCCGCCAGCGCGCGCCCCTTCTCGTCGCTGGCTAAATCGGAGACGGCCGCAGCGCAGGCGATCGCGCCCCTTCCAGAGGTCGAACGGTTGCTCGCCCAAGCGACACCGACGGCTGATGCTCAGCGCCCCCGTCAGCTCACGGATCTGGTGAGCACTGCAGCTGCCGCGCCGACCGCCGACACGATGGTTGATGAGACAGAGGCGACGGATGAAGAGGATGTCGCGTCGGATGATGCCATGCCTGAAGCGGCCATTGATGAAGATGAAGAGGACGAAGCCGCGATCGAGACCACGCCGCCGGTAATTGCGGAGCCCACTGGCAGCACTACCGATGCCGCTGTGCCCATCCCCCATGAGCGAGTCCAGGATAATTTGCAATTCCTCGATCCTGACCCCAATCCACTGCTAATTCAAACCCAGCCCGAAGAAGTGGAAATCATTGGCACGCAACCCCTGAGCTTAGATGATGCTTTGGCCCTCTCTTATCGCAACAATCCCGATTTGCAGGTGGCACTGCTAGAACTGGAACGGAGCGAATCGGCGCTGCGGGAAGCCCAAGCGGCGAACTTTCCCACGTTGTCGATTAATGGCACGATTCAGGGTCAAAACACCACCAGCGGCGGTGATACCCAATTAGTGCCGACGCCGGGCGGTGGCTTTACATTTGAGTCAGAAACCACGGAAGAGTTGGGCGTCTCATATTCCACCCAAGCCGAATTGGTCTATAACCTGTTTTCTTCGGGACGGCGATCGGCCTCGATCGCTGCCGCAGCAGAACAAGTCCAGCTCGCCCTCTTAGAAGTGGAGCGGCGGCGAGAAGAGTTGCGCCTGGCTACGGCCAGCGAGTACTACGATTTGCAAGCCGCGATCGAGGCGATTCGCATCAGTCAGGCATTTTTGACCGAAGCGGAAAGAAACCTGCAAGACACGACCCTAAGAGAAGAAGTCGGGGTCGGCACCCGCTTTGATGTGTTGCGGGCTGAAGTGCAAGTCGCCAATGCGCGCCAAGATTTGGTCAATGCTGAACGGTCTCGCCAAGTGGCCCAGCGAGCTCTCGCCCGCCGGTTAAACGTGCCCCCGTCTCTCACGATCACCACAGTACCCGTCGATATTGCCGGAGAATGGCCCCTGTCGTTAGAAGAAAGCATCGTTTTGGCTTATCAAAATCGGGCTGAACTTGAACAGCAACTCACCCAGCGAGATGTAAATGAACTCCTGCGACGGGTAGAGTTGGCCGCCCTGGGACCACAGGTCAATTTATTTGCCAACTACAGCATCAGCGACTTTTTCAATCAGGAAGATCGGTTTAGCGACAACTACGCTTTTGGGGCGCGCGTCTCTTGGACGATCTTTGAAGGGGGAGCGGCCCAGGCCCGCGCCCGTCAGCGAGAACTCGACGCGGAAATCGCCGAGCGCAATTTTGAAGAAACGCGCAATACCGTTCGCCTTGGGGTCGAAAGCGCCTACTACAACCTGCAATCGAACCAAACCAATATCGGCACAGCCCGGCTCGCGGTCACCCAAGCGCAGGAAGCGCTAGATCTCGCGATTTTGCGGTTTGATGCGGGGGTCGGCACCCAATTGGATATTTTGAATGCCCAGTCAGAACTCACCAACGCCGAGGTGAATCTGGTGCAAGCGATCGTGGGTTACAACCGATCGCTGGCCGAGCTAGAACGCGCTGTGAGCAACCTGCCCGAATCCTATTACGAAGAACTGCCATATTAGGGTCTCGCATACCTCCCAGCAAGAGCTGGGCGTACAGACCATTTAGCCTCAAGAACGAAATAGCCTGCTTTGATGTGCTCAAAGCAGGCTATTTCGGCAGAAAGGTCGCCCATTCGTGCGATTAGTGATTAGCGTTGACTGCGCAAAAGCTGCTTGACGGTTTCCACCATTTCATTGGGGCGAAAGGGTTTGGCAATGTAGGCGTCAGCGCCTTGCTTCATGCCCCAATAGCGATCGAACTCCTCCCCTTTGGAAGAACAAATCACTACGGGCACATCCTTCGTTTTCGGGTTGGTCTTAATCCAGCGGGTAAGCTCATAGCCGTTCATGTTGGGCATGACGATATCGAGCACCACGAGATCGGGCGGGCTAGCTTCGATTTTTTGCTGGGCCTCTGCCCCATCTTTGGCCTCGAGGATGGTCATACCAGCATTTACCAGTAAGCCCGCAATCATCTCACGCAGGGCCGAACTGTCATCTACGATCAAAACTGTGCTCATGCAGTTGAACTCGCTCCGGGGCACTCGGTCTCAAGTGTATTATGGCCAATTCCCTTTGTTCAAGAACAAGGGGGCAGGGATTCCAGGGCTAGCTAAGCATAACTTTACGCTTCGAGACAGTCCAGGATGAGTTTTGGCGTCAGCTTATTTTTGAACCAGACAACCTTAGCGGGCACGTCCGTCGTCTTCACACCCGCTTTTTCAAGATTCAAACGTTCGGAAACGGCCAAGATGAGATTGGGCGTTTCGGCCTTGCGGACTTGAGCGAACTTTTTGCGCAGATACTCCGGTCGCCAGTAGCCGACGATTTCCAGCAGATAGGTGCGGCCATCGGGGTGGACAAGGCGGAAGTCAGGAATCATGACGCTGCCGGGAATGGGAACTAAATCGACCTCACGTTCGAGCTGCCAGGGTGTCTTTTTGTGGGGCCAGCGATTGGCAAACGACTCTTCCAACATGCTGTCGTAGGGCTGACCGGGGGGATAGTGGGATACCAGGCCGCAGTCAGCCTCCAGGGAATAGCGCCGCTCTTTGAGTTGCTGGGTGTAGCGATCGCGCATCACTAGCGTCGCCGTCAGCTGCCACTTCGTCACATGCAAAATGGCGGGAATCAGTTTCGCCATATCCAGCCCATAGCGAGTGCTGGGCTTAAACAGGCTGGTCGGCCCGTCAATTTCAATGGTGAAGCCCTGGTCGGCATCGCCTTCGATATACGCCATCAGGCGAAACAGCTTGAGATAGCGAAACAGTAGTTTGTATTCCCCCGGGTCGTTGCGATAAGCCTGGAGCTTGACCTGGGTGGCCTTGTAAAAAATGCCCTGCACTTGCGACAGGTTGTAGCGATGCAGCAGCGCTTCTGGCGTGGGCGCTTCAAAGGCAGTGAGAATGTGGTTCTCCTTCAAATCGGCGTATAGTCCCTGGCGGATTTCATCGGGTATGACGTCCCGCTCGAGTTCCTGGCTGAGCTGGTCGGCCAGGGTTTGCAGATGACTTTGCGTCGCTGCCGGACTGGGAACGGCTTTACTCGCCAGGGCAAAGGCTCGTTCTCGCAGCATGGGTGGTTCGAGGGGGCTGATGGGTTCAAAGGTGCTGAAGCTCGATCGCAAAATATGGGCGAGTCCCCGCTTGATGCGATAGTCGGTGTCTTCGCCTTCGAGCACTTGCAGTTGTTGGTTGAGTTGTCCCTGAGTCTGGCCCTGGTGCGCTTGAAACAGAGCGATCAGGTCGGCGGCGATCGCCACCCACTCAGCTTTAATGGGCAAGCGCTTGGGCTGAATCGATTCGCCCCAATATCGATGAATCAGTAGATCGGAAGGTAACGTCGGTCAACTCCTGGTTGAGCGGCAATAGCGTGATAGAGCATTGAGCAGCAGCCGATCGCTGCCTTAAGCGCTTCAATGATCACACGGTCAACGGGCCGTTTAAACTATGATTTGCGCCGTTGTGACAGATTGTAGACGTGATATGCCCCAGGTTGACTTTGCCGAGTTTGTAGAACAAGTGCAGACAGGTGTGGCGCTGGCGAGTTTTCCCACCGATACGGTGCCCGCCCTGGCGGCCCGCCCCGATCAGGGCAATCGCATTTACGCGACTAAAGGACGAGCTCCCGACAAGCCATTAATTTTGATGGGGGCCACGCTGGATGATTTGCTGCCTTTCGTCAGCGGCACCGAGGCAGAAATTGCCATCTGGCGACAAATGGCCGCGCAATATTGGCCGGGGGCGCTGACCCTGGTGCTGCCCGCCAGCGATCGCCTACCGCCCCAAATGAATCCGCTACAAACGGGAACTCTCGGCATTCGGGTACCCGATCATCCGTTGGCGCGGCATATTTTGGCTTATACGGGTCCTCTGGCGACCACGAGTGTCAATCGTTCTGGCCAACCCGCATTGGAAGAGATGCGCGATATTGCGGCGCAGTTTCCCGAGTTGCTGCTGTTGTCTCAGGGGGCGATCGCCGCTCTCCAAGCCCAGTTAGGCAGCTTTCCCCTAACCGCTTCCGGGGTGCCCTCAACAGTGATTCGTTGGCAACAGGGCGAGTGGGACATTTTGCGCCAAGGCTCAGTGCACATTCCAGCGTAGCGATCGCGATTGGACTGCAGTGATTGCCAGTTGCTGGTTCTCACCTAAGCAATCCCTCGGTGCAGCCACTCTCACCTTTGCAAAATAAAGTTCGACGTTAATTTGTAAGACAACGTTGCAACTTACCCGATTCGAGAAAACAGGCTTTAGGCTGATACCGGAGTTGACAGGAGCCAGGCATGGCAAAGCAATCGGCAACCGAGACAGTTATAACCCCTGAAGCCAATCTTCAGATGGCCTATTGTCGAGCGTTGGAGATGGCGAGCTTTAAGGGCGGTTTTTTGATGCGGACAGCCCATGAGCTGCGATCGCCCCTGAACAAGATTATTAGCCTGCAACAGATGATTATCGAAGGACTCTGCGACGACGTTGAGGAAGAGCGTCAGTTCGTTGCAGATGCCTACGCCGCTTCGATGCAGATGCTGGCCTATCTCGATTTGATGATTCGTGTCTCGAAAATTGAGATGGGGCGCTTGACACCCCAACTACAACCCGTGGCGTTGGCCGAGGTGCTCACACAAGTGCAAGACCTGACGCAAGTGCAAGTAGCCGATCGCAATCTACGCCTCCAGGTTGCCTTACCCCCGGCTGATGTAATGGTGATGGCTGATGCCGCGTGGTTACGCAACGCGCTGACAACCTTGATCGAAATAGCGGTAGCAGGGGGCGATCGCGGCACTCTATCCCTAGCAGCTGCCCCCGCCGCAGAGCAGACCTATGCGATTGCCCTGACCGATGATCGCGCCACCACCCCCTGGCAAGAACCCATTGAACTGCCAAACCCAGCAGAATTCACCCTGGATGATACCCTCTCCACTAGCCTCCGCATGAGCCTAGTAGACGCCATGGTTGCCAGCATGTATGGGCGGCTGACCGTCGGCTCCACCGCTGATGAAGCGACTCAATTACAAATTACGTTGCCGCTCGCCCCCAGCCAATAATGCAGATTTGGAGTGGGGATACCATTCGCCAATGCTGTCCTCACTTACTACGAAAGACTCCATAGCTTCCAGAGCCCTCATTCCCCTTGCTCTCTGGCCCCCCATGCCTCACTTGAGAAAATCGCCTTTTCCCCTACTGACAGCGATATTTGGCCTGCATATCCGCCACAATCTTCGTCAAGAAGTTCTCTAATTCCTTTAGATCAATCTTTGACAGATTGGAAATGTATAGACACGATTTAGCGGTTTTGACCTTACCTAAGCGCTGTAAGTCATCAGCATAGTCGTCGAATCCTTGCATCACGTAGATAGTGGAATTCTGCTTGCGTGGCGCAAAGCCCGTCATCAGCCAGCGATATGTTCCCGTCGAGTTGGTGTACTCGTAACTGCCAAACCCCACAATAGAATCGCCCCACATCACCGCCGGACGCTGAGTCACTTGTTCAAAGAGCGCCAGGAGGGTAAACGCATCCACCCGACGTTGTTCGTTGTCCAAGCTATCTAGAAATTGAGTGACACTTTTATCATTGGGGCGGGTTTTCAGTTCAGCCACAGCTTGCAACTCCTATCAGTTCCGTGAAAGTTCGTATTGCGGTGAATGACCGAGATAAATTAAGCACTCGACTTTACTGTGATTATGCGGTTCTCTTACGGTCTTGCGGGCAGATATTCCAGCCACGAGTTGTGTAGCAAACGTACCGAATGGCTGCACCACAAAGATCTCTCGCCAGAATACAGCAAGGCTCTTGGCGTGAAGAGTGGGTGACGAAGCGAGGATGACTGGCACACTTCTGGCATAGAGGGCATCGGTGATTGTGAAGCTGGCCTCACGAATAGTTGAAATCTCTCTATACTCAGGGCAATTACCGAGACGATACGCTTTGGCATCAGGCACACTTGAACTGTACTGCTGAGCAATCAGTTGACGCTATGACATCTCAAAATCTTTCCCTGGCCCTAGCAGAGCTACAGGCTCGCAAGGTTTCAACGGGCACCATCAGTGACAGCCATCGCCGAGTTTTAGCCCAAGCCTTGGGTTCCCCTAACCTGGAGGAATCTGAGCGGTTGGCCATTGACCGTTTGCTGGTCGGAGCGATGAACGATCGGTGCCCTTGTCCTCAACAATAGTCTGGGCTCTGAGTGCCCCCTGAGGGGCTTACTGCAAATGTCGACTTAACAAGGCCCCAAAGGTTTGGCCGCACAAGATGCGACGGCATCTTGCAGTTCTATTTTCTGTGAGCGGCTTTACAGGCCACCCCATCAAAGGTATTCACCACCAGTTTGATTTGGCAATGCTGTGCCTAAGCGGCAGCCATATCAGCCATTTCCTTGCAACCGCTGCCTGACCTCGACGCGGATTCATTGATTCTGACTAACTCAAATTGAGACTACGAAACGGCTGACTCAAGCCGAGTTTAGGCATGACTTATCGTCGTTACATTTTTCTTTGAACGAAGCCATCCACGCCCGACATCAATAACAATTGGCTGAAGGCTTAGTCTTCTAGCCCTCAAATTGATTGCAGCGCGGCATCAAAGCGGCCCCCAAATGTTTCAGGGCACGGTAAGTTGGTTCACATCAACGTTGATGAGCAGGGTGAGCGATCGCATGGCAACCTATCTAGTCACTGGGGCCAACCGAGGGATCGGTTTAGAATATTGCCGCCAACTACAGCAAAGAGGCGACACGGTCATTGCCGTTTGTCGCAGTAGTGCCGAAGCATTGGACGCCCTCGGAGTGCAAGTAGAAACTGGCGTCGACATCACCTCAGCAGACTCAGTCGCGCAATTAGCCCAAAAATTGCAGGACACTCGCCTGGATGTGCTGATTAATAATGCCGCCATTGTGGAACGCATTAGTCTGGCCAATCTGGATTTTGAGAGCATTCGCCGACAATTTGAGGTGAATGCGATCGGCACGCTGCGACTCACCCATGCCCTATTGCCCCAGATTGTCAGCGGCGGCAAGGTAATCATCATGACTAGTCGCATGGGCTCCATTGCAGACAATACTTCCGGCGGTTCCTATGGCTATCGCATGTCTAAAGTGGCGGTCTCTATGGCGGGTAAGTCATTAGCTATTGACCTAAAACCCCAAAACATTGCCGTCGCGATTCTGCACCCCGGTTTAGTGAGCACACGTATGACCGGCTTTACGACCAATGGCATTACGCCGGCAGAGTCGGTGAAAGGCTTGCTGGCCCGGATTGATGATTTGACCTTAGAAAACACGGGCAGCTTTTGGCATAGCAATGGTGAAATTTTGCCCTGGTAGCGAAGCTTGTAGCCGCGAAAAAAAGGGATGGACGCCATTGAAAACAATTCACGACATTCATGCCTGTTGCTTGAACAGAGGCCCGGGTGCCATCCCGAACCTGGAAACCAGAGTGCCACAGTGAGTGCCCATAGAGTGCTGCGCTCGCTGGTCATGACGTGCACGGGATCAGAGGCTGATCGGGGTCTATGGAGCACTATTCAAGACTGGAAAGATAGCTTGGACTTGGCTAACTGGCGGCTGGAAATTCGGGCAAGGTGCCGAGTTTGCGAATGCTGACTTTGACCTCCATACCCAGGTAGTCGTTAGCTTCGCCATACCAACTACCCGATAGAGGCATCACTTGTCCCGGATGGCGGGCGATCGCTACTCGCAGAAGTTCAAATCCTTGGGTGATGCGATTAGTGGGATCGTAGTTGCACCAGCCCGCCCCCGGTAGATAAACCTGCAACCAGGCATGGGTCGCCCCCGAACCCGTCATGCCAACGGCCCCCCCATCTAGCGCCTCGTCATAGAGATAGCCACTCACAAAGCGACAGGCAAAGCCTAACCGCCGCAGCGCTTCAATCATCAACCACGCATAATCGCGGCAGGTGCCTTGCCGTCGCTTCAGCGTTTCACCAGGTCTTTGAGTGCCCTCGGCTTCCCGGGATTGGTATGTGAGGCTGTTCCAAATCTCATCCATCATGCGATCGAGCACGTCTAAGGCGTCATCGCGATCGCCCGCCACAAAGCGTTTAGCCCAGGCGGCGACGCTACCGTCCTCATCTTCAGCATGGGGCCGCATAAAGTTCGATAAATCGATCCATTCATCCGGCGTGTACTGAATCGGCACTTCCTTAGCCCGCTCTGAAAGGGGAAAATTTTCCACATCTTGAATGCCAAAATGCTCTCCCCGGATGCGATAAGTCACCTTTAACTCAGGCGCCGAGTCGGCAAATTGCAAAATCGCGACATTGTTAGACAGGGTATCCATCAGCCAATGCACCTTAGCGGGGATGTTGGTGTCTAGCGAATACCGCAGGATACGACCGCTGTAGCCGAGGCTCGGCAAAAAAATAGCTCGATGATCGCCAAAGGTCACTGGCTGGCGATACCGATATGTGGTGACATGCTCTAAGTCGTAAACAACAGTCATGACGCCTCCTTTGATAAGAGTGCAGCACTGGCGATGAGAGTGCAGTATTGGGGCTAATGGCGATCGCAATTGGTATGGATTGGTGACCCCATACTCGACAGCATCCTTTGATCTGCCGCTGGTTAAGCTATTTCAGGTTTACTGTTTCTAATTTTTCCACGAGTGGATGCACTTTTTCTGAGGATGCGCAAATGATTCCTGAGATGCTTCGTCGTGCCCTCCTATAGCCCTAAATCACGATTAATGTCAATTTGGTCAGGCATTCAGGCTAGTCCTGTTGAGGAGTGGGAGCAGATGAGAGCAGATCGGCAAAGCGGCCGATTTAACAAAGTATGACCGCATTCAGCGAAGTTCAGAAGCCTGAACTTGCGAGCGCTGAAAATAACCGTCGCTGAGGAACCGAGGCCCTATTCGCTCTCATCCGGTCAGGAATTGCGCTTTAGGCACCGTAGGGAGTATCGAAGCTATCCACAAACACGTTGGTGGATAAAGGCAAACGGCCCGGATTTTTACGCGGCTCGGCAGCAAAGCCAATCGGTAGCAGCACGGCCACAGCAATATCGGAACGATGCTCTGCCCCAATCACTTTTTTAACTGCATCCTCTTGCCAGCCATTCAAAAAGCCTGAAGATAGCCCCATAGCTTGAGCCGCCAGTGCCGTATGGGTCGCCGCAATCATCGCGTTTTTGATCGCATACTCGCGTTGGCGATCGCCCAAATTTTTCTGAAACTGCGGAATTGCTTCCTTAAAGTAATCCACCGTCTTTTGGGGCCAGGCATCTCGTTCTAGCGCTGTTTGATAAATCTGTTCCATGAGGGCTTCGTCTTGCCAAGCGGTAGCGCTAGCGGTGAACACAAAAGTGACCGGAGCTTGCTGCACTTGCTGCTGTCCAAAGGCAGCTTCCGTCAAAGCTTGTCTCTGCTCGGCGCTTTGCACCAGCACAATGCGCCAGTCTTGCAGGTTGTAGCTGCTCGGGGCGGCCACGGTCAACTCCACCAACCGCTGGAGCATCTCGGGCGGAATGGCTTCATCCTTAAAGGATTTGATCGACCTGCGAGTCGTGATTGCAGTAAAGGTATCTAGAGGTGACGACAAAGACGCACTCATCAAAAACTAGCCTCTCAACTATTCGTTAATCTTGCTGGCAGTGAGCGATCGCTTTACGAGCCTTTAAGCCGAAACGCCAAACTGTCAGTCGCGCAGTTTTACCTGCAACTTGTTAAGTCTAGTTGGTGATTTGGCAATCTCCCCACTATCCTTAGGTGCAATTTGCGATGAGGCTTGACGCTAATCGCCAAAATTTGAGAAGGCGATCGACAACCATTAGCACTTCCTTAAAAGAGGCGCACCAAGTTTGGTTGAACTTTCTCAGATTTCTTGCGGAAAAAGAATGAATCAAGCTGAAAACTATAGGCAGCAACAGATGGATGGTTCATGGAAGCACTCGCCCTGCTATTTGTGATAGGAACCTTTGTAGCGCTTTTGGTTCCTGAGAAGAAGCCGAAAAAGCCCAGTCCTGGCGATGATTTGTTGAAGGGCTTGAAGGCTGCCGCAGGGGAAATTTTTGATGCACATTTGCTGAAGGATCCACCTCGCCCCGATAAGAAACCAGGAAATCCGTGGGCCTCACCTTGGGCAGTGATGATATTTACGATCTTTATCGGGATCCTGTTGACGTCTATTTGATGGCGACGATTAATCATCGGTTGACCGATGCTCAGGACTCAGGATTTGATCATCCGAGTTTTTTCGGGCCGACACCTTACCGGCTACTTAACAGCCGAGACGGCTGTTCACACTTCATTCACCTGAGTTCGGGTTAAGCTTCACGGCTCATCCGCCAGGGAATAAATTGCCATGGCTCACCACACAAGTCCGTTAAGACGGACTCAAAAGGAGTCTTGGAGCCCCTGAGCAAGTCCATTTTCAGTTGGCTTGTCCCCCGCCGGGAATCTCAAAATTCCCGGCGGGGGACAAGTACTTAACCCAAACTGACATTTATGACTCACCACGTGCCAGCGTCGTGTCAGTCAACCAATTTAGTGATTAATCAGGGCCATCATTCTCTAGATCATCAAAGATTCTGAAGATGTTCAAGATGCCATTAATGGGATCTAAGATGCCACCGGCCGCAGTGCCAACGAGCTCCAAGAAGTCTGAAGCGCGGGCCACCCCAGAGCGCGATACCAGGACAATATCGTTCTCTCGCAACGGGGGGTTGTTGGCATCGTCGATACCAGTTGCCAAGTCAACATCGATATCGCGTTTTTCGACCGTACCGTTCGGATTAACCCGAATGAATGTAACTTTACCCGTTTGTGCCCGCGCATCAGCAAACCCCCCAGCGGCCAAAATGGCTTGGTTCAGAGTGGTGTTTGGGTCAACTTCAATGCGTCCAGGATCTTCCACTTCACCTACGACTGCGACTTCGATAAAGTCTTGGGCAAAGCTGGCTGTGGCTAGCGTTCGTGCCTCCTCAGGGCTCAGGGCTTCTGCCCTTGGCACAAATACAGTATCGCCATCCCGCAGCAGCGCATTCTGCGACTGATCGCCATCAACCAATAGCGCATAAAAGTTGATGGGAATCACCTCTCGGGTGCCATCCGGTTGGGGCCGAATCAGCTCAATATTGCGAATATCGGCGAGTTGGGTAATGCCACCAGCGTTTTGGATGGCTTGAGCAACGGTACGCAGTTCGGCCACTGAGACTTCTGTTGAGGCGGCCCCTTCTTGGCGGGTCGTATAGGCACCCGGCGCAAACACCTGACCAGCAACGGCAATACGAATCGGGCGAGGGGCTGACAAAGATAAGGTCACCACTGGGTCATAGATGAAGGCTTCATACTGTCGAGCGACCGCGGCGGCGGCCTCTTCTAGACTCATGCCAGTGACATAAACGCTACCAATCCACGGCAGGCTAATGGTGCCGTCTGCCAGCACGCGATAGATATTGTCGGTGACCAGACGGTTGCCGCTTTCGTCGTTAGTTAGCTCTGGCACGTTGAACACATCGAAGCGCACATCGTCGCCAGGTCCCAGAAGATAGGTGGGAATATTTTGTGACGGATCAAAGGTTTGAGAATTACGGGCGGGCGGGCGACCTGAGCGTTGCTCTAGCGGCGCAAAGGCATCGGGGTCAACTTCTTCGCGAACACTACTCTCCGGCAGTGATTGGGCCCAGACGGGATAGAGACAGCCCCAGGTCAACAACTGGGAAATCAGTACGGCTGAAATGGGTAGCCGCGATCGCTCTAGCACCAGAAACGCATTCTTCATCATCATTCCCCATCAAAAATCAGGCTGTAAATTTGAGAATTTTCATTAATTTTGGCAGTTCCACCAAAACCCAGACTTAGCTTTGGTGCATCGACCAGATATCTTGCTGCCGGGTTCCTTAGCGTTGGGTCAAATATTGAGCAAGGAGCTTGGCAATAGCTATCGAAAGCGTTGCCGCCCCTCAGCACAGTATCTCTAGCTGTATCCTATAGGTCGCGATCGCGCCGATTAGTGCGCTGTATTTGCATACGGTAGTATCCGTCGGACACCGTTGCAAATTTCGATTCCCGCGAGTTCATGAAATCTTCAAAAGCGACTCACGAAATATACGGATGGTTTACATAAATCTGTCTGCATGGCCCCTAAATGGTCGGTGAGTGCCTGATAACAAGTCCACTCCCGCCACCTTGAAATTTGGGGCAAGCCTGAAAATGCGGGCACTGCTCGATGGGTGTCGTCAAGACTGTCTCACCATCAAGCATTCACACCGAAAGCACCATTCACTCAAGCACTCATCTGCCAATCCACATTGGTTTGGTGATGTTATTTGTCTACCGATCTCTGATGAGTGAAAAAGACCACTAAGCTGGTCTTGATAGTTAACTGCGCGAATTTATCAAGGATGACTGTATGGAACTAGATCCCAAGTCTCTGAACCCGAGCGATCGCTACAAGCTGCTGATTGGGAGTGTCGTGCCCCGTCCCATTGCCTTTGTCTCCAGCCTGTCGTCAGCAGGGGTCGTGAACTTAGCGCCGTTTTCATATTTCAACGCCGTGGGGCACAAACCGCTCGCACTGATGTTTAGCGTTAGCAAAAAGCCCGATGGCAGCGACAAAGATACCATCCTCAATGTACGCCCCGTTAGCGCAGGGGGGCTAGGCGAATATGTGATCAATCTCGCGGTGTCGTCTTATGTGCAGCAGGTTGCTGAGGCAGCTGAGCCGTTGCCCCATAGCGAATCTGAGTTTGATTATTTGGAACTCACGCAGGCCCCGAGCAAACTCGTGGCGCCACCGCGCGTGGCAGAGTCGCCAGTGGCGTTTGAGTGCAAAACCATCCAAATCGTGCCAGTGGGCGAGTTCACCATGGTCATTGGCGAGGTGGTGCACATGTTTATTCGCGATGATTTGGTAGACGATCGCTACCACGTTGACACTGACAAGCTTGGCGCAGTAGGCCGTTTGGCTGGCTATGATTATTGCCATATCCGCGATCGCTTCACTATTCCCAACGGCTTTTCTGCGGAGAAAAAGGCGGCTCTAAAGCAATCCCAATAGGCGAACAATGGGCCAGAGCCACGTCCGGTAGCAAGAGGTCTGGCAATCCGCAGTTAGGTGCCGAGAGCCCAAAAGTTGAAAGCATGGGCATGGAAAAGCATGGGCATTGAATCGAAGTGTGGACAGCCGTCTCGGCTGTCATGGGGCAGTCAAGATGCATGCCCCACAAAACTGGGATTTGATAAAATCTTGCTTCCTAATCTAATCCCTTCGGTTTGCTGCCAAAGCGATGAACGGAGCTATCTGCGCAACGCCGTAGCATGACTCGCGTTGTTTGACCCGCTGACATTTAACCGACGATGGCAGCGTCATCGCGACCAGGATTTGTATGCTGTACCCATAGCTGTGTTGCATGTGAAGAGAGGGATATGTGGCTGTAGACTCAACGCTGCCTGTGGTGACGAAGGCGACGGTAGCTGAGGGCGACAACTTTGCCGTAACCTTTGCGCCGCTGTCGTTAGATGAGGTGTATCGTCTGGCGGATGATTCGCGGAATGGGGCGATCGTGGTGATGAGCGGCATGGTGCGCGACAACACCGATGGCCGCGCCGTCTCCTATTTGGAATATCAGGCCTATGAGCCGATGGCCTTGGAAATCTTCAAACAAATCGCGGCGCAGATGCGGCAGCAGTGGCCGGATGTGACTCGCGTCGTGATTCATCACCGCACGGGTAAACTGCTGGTCGGTGAAATCAGTGTCTTGGTCGCTGTGGGGTGCCCCCATCGAAGTGAGGCATTCGCCGCTTGCCAGTATGCGATCGATACGCTGAAGCACAACGCACCGATTTGGAAAAAAGAGCACTGGGAAGATGGTGCGAGCACTTGGGTCAGCATCGGCGCTTGTGAACAAACACCAGAGGGCGGCTGACGGTGGGTTACACGAGCGCAAGCGCGAATGGATCGAATGCACGGCTCCCAGACTGAACAGGCGTCGGTTGTCTCTAGTTACGGTTTACGGCGCGGTGAGAAAGTCCCATAACTGAGACAATGCCGTGTCGAAACCGGCTTGAGCGATCGCGGACAAAGTTTCTGAAAAATCCATCGCCGCAGTGGGCAATAGTAACTGATAGGCGAGCGGTACCGTGTCGTACAGTTGCGCGGTTAGGCGTAACAGATCAGCCGGGTCGCTGCGATGAGCATCCAGCCCGGGAGCATCACTGGGGGACAGAGATCGCCAGGTCACGTCAACTTGGGTATGGGGCAAGGTCGCGTCGATGAAAATGACGCGATCGCATTCAGCCATGGCCGCTGCCAGCTCTGGGGTGAGTTGGTGGCAGGCGATCGCCCTCACGTTGGGCAGTTCCCATGCTGCAACCTGGTCTGCCAGCTGATAGCCCACACCATCGTCACCCCGCAGCGTGTTGCCATAGCCCACGACCAAAGTCGTCATCAGCGGCCTCGCGGCAATAGCGCCATGGGATTAAAGTTGAGCAACCAGCTCAACACCGGCAGGGCCACATGATCAGGCAACACCTCAATTTGGAAATTGAAGGGCAAAATAATCTGCAAAGCCGGAGCATTGGGATGCAAGGTTGATCGCACCCACAGCACCAGTTGCAGGGTATATTGGCGGGCCGGAGCGGGCATATTGGGGATTTGGCTTAAATTCACCAGGGCTGGCCCCACCTCCAACGTCATCTGATTGTCGGGGCGGCTGAGGAGACTTTCTCCGGTGATGTTGACACTGGTTTGCAAACCGGGGTTCACGACCGTTGGCGCTTGCGACGGCAGCAAATCGGTCGTGCTGCCGGGCACCTGGCGAATCACGCGCTGCGCGTAGCCGCCGTGAATGCTCAGGGCGCTGCGGTCCCATTCGATAAAGACCTGCTGATCGGGCAGCGTATTCACGACATTCACACTCAAGGTTTTGACGGCGGGCTGCAACGGTCGCTTGCCCTGGGGCATCACTTGCAGCGCGACAGCACCCACCCGCTCCTCAGCGTTGAAAAACGTGATGGCAAACGCCGAGATGCCGTTAACGGTTTGGGTTTCGGCAGTTGCCTGATATAAATTTTGCTGCTGTAGTTGGGCATTGACGGCATCCTGCAGCGCTTCCCCTTGGAGCACAATGGCCACCTGATCTTCGAGTTTGTCTTCGACAGACAAAGCCATCTGATACAGCACATAGATGACGCAGATGAAATAAACCGTCAGGATCAGGATTTCGACGCCCATGAAGCAGGTGCCAGCGGCTAAGGTGCAAAGTCTCGGCTTTCAGGATACTGGGTCTGGCCTTGGTTGCTGCGGCAATGTGTCAGAAATTCGCCAAAATTCACCCCGATAGCTGTCGATTGCGGAGCACGCTGAGCAGTTTGATGAAGTGGGGGGGGAAAGGGGCGATCGCCGTTACGAGTTCCCCCGTTGCGGGATGGCGCAGCGTCAGCTTTTCCGCGTGGAGCGCCTGACCGGGCAGATTCACACCAACCGAACGCCCCGCGCCGTAAACCGGATCGCCCACCATGGGATGTTTCATATGCAGGCAGTGGACGCGGATCTGATGAGTACGCCCCGTTTCTAACTGAAAGCGCATCAGCGTGAAATTGCCCAGCCGTTCTTCTACTTGCCAATGGGTCACCGCTTCCCGACCGCCTTTGTGGACGGGGACGATCGCCTGCTTTTTGCGATCGTGGGGATGGCGACCGATGGGGGCATCGACCGTGCCGCTAGTGGTCGCGGGTACCCCATGAATCACCCCGAGGTATTCGCGGCGGGCGGTTTTGGCCTTCATCTGCGCTTGCAAATCTTTGTGGGCCAGCTCTGACTTAGCGACGACGATCGCCCCAGTCGTATCCTTATCTAACCGATGCACAATGCCGGGACGCTCGACGCCGCCAATGCCCGTCAGTTGGTCGCCACAATGAGCCAGCAGCGCATTCACCAGGGTGCCGTCCATGTTGCCCGGGGCGGGATGCACCACCATGCCCGCTGCCTTGTTGACAATGACGAAATGCTCGTCTTCGTAGAGGATGTCGAGGGGAATGGCTTCGGCCTTCACCTCTAAGGGCTTCGTGGCAGGGATCGTGACCGCGATCGCATCTCCCACCCTCACCGCCGCTTTCTTGTCCGTACAGACGGAGCCGTTGAGGGTCACGTATTCCCAGTCAATGAGCTTTTGCACCCGATTACGCGACAGGTCAGGGAGATGCGCTGTCAACCAGCGATCAAGCCGCGACGGTGACGCTGTTTCCACCTGGAGCTGTAGGGTCGTGTCAGAAATGGGGAGTGACTGAATTCAACAGAAGCAAACTCTAGCATTTTTGGCGATCGCCATTCCTGATTTGCACCAATCCCAGGTCTCAATCAGGACTCAGAATTCTCCATCGATCCGGACCTCGACTCCGCTCAGCCCTCGTTGGTCCCACGTCAACCCGTCTAGCTAATTGAGCGGAGTCGAAACTAGCCGCGCTAGAGATGCTTAGTTTTGGCTACCGACTTATCCCCGCCATGATGATCCAGGCTAGCAAACCCTTACGCTTCCGAAGATTGCGTATAGTATTCGCTGACTCTGAAGGTATCGGTGTTTTCCAACTGCTTCAGCATCGAGCGGGTAATCAATTTGCCTTCTTCTACCAGCACTGCGCCCGTAATCGGGTGCAGCAAGTTGGACTCGGCCCGCCGACCAATCAGCGCTTCAATATCCTGCAAAGAGTTGACGTACATACCGGGCGGCAGCTCCACCACCACCCCTTCACCCATCACACGCGCTTGACAGGCGAGCCGTGAATTGGGCTTACACGAGGTAATCACCTCCAAGGTGCGCTGCTCACGACGGTTAATCGGGGTTAAGGCATCAGCTCCGTCTTTAACGTAGATATGACAGGTCGCACACATGCCCCGCCCGCCACATTCTTTGAGCACGTCTAAGTCTTTGTTGAGCAAGACAGAAAGCAGGTTGCCATTCGTTTGGATAGAGCTTTCCTGAGCAATGGGTTCTAACCGTACGGTTTTGACCATTAGGGTGAATTCTCCTTAAAAGTATGAGCGGTCGGGCAATTTTCAATCAGTTGCCATCAAACAGTGGGGGGCACCCCAAAGGTATCGTGAGGCTAGACACCTGGGTTTCAGTGTCGGTCAGGCATCAATTCTAATTCATTCAACCGGAGCCTGGTCGACCTGCAATACCGCTCTTTGCTCCGGTGTCAGCTGTTGCTCAATCACCAATGCTTGATAATCACGAATGATCATTGAGCACCGTTTGATAAAGGTACTGACCCACTGATCGAGAGCCGCGTGTATAGCTTGATCAATGGACGCTGCGGGTGCAATTTGCGCCTCTGCAGTCACGCTAAAGTGACCGTTGCGGTCGAGCTGCATCACATCAAGGTGATCGTCTTTGGGCCGCGTGGTGCGCCAGGTGTTAGCCACTACAATTTTGCCCAAATATTGGGCGGTCGCATCGGTCAAGGCGTTGAGGGTCGCCAGATAACTGCCCCAGGTGACGATCGCCGTTCCACCGGGCGCACTTGCAACCACGGGTGCCGAGGGCGAAGACGCTGGAGACTCAGACGGAGCATCGGCGGCTCCTCCCTCGGTAGGCCGATTGAGCGTCGTACTGCCGGCCAGCAAGCGAAACGTGGAGACCGCACTGTGGGGATCACTCTCTAAAGTGTCTTTGAGTTGAGCCACAGTGTCGTTGTAAACTACGGTATCGAGGTGTTCATCCGTAACGACTAATAGAATCACGCCTGTTTTGAGGCGATAAATTCGCGCGTCGCGCCGAGCAAATTTAAAATCAAATGATTCAAATCCGGTCGGCGTAGTACTGATGACCTGCTGTATACCCTGGGTTAACGCTTCTTTTTGTTGAAAGTTGAGCGACTGATCTATTCCTGAAAAATAAGGCCGCGAGTGCCCGTCCATGAGGCCGAGACCGACGATCCCAGGTAAATTTAAAAAGCTCAATATCACCTGTTGTTTCATAAAAAAGCTGAGTTTTCTGACAGTGCGGTATCGAGAAAATCCGCTGAACGAGTAATCTAAGGGAGGCTGAATATCCTTTTGTTTTTCCTTAACCAAGGATTAGTTGGGGAAACATCAAGCTAGATGGCATTGATGGGTGACTGCGATGAAATGCTCATGCGTTTGTTGTTGAATTCTATGTCTCACTCGATTCTCTGGATAGGTTTTTATGTCTTCTGATCTTCCGTTTACTTTGGATCAGTTGCGCATCCTTAAAGCGATCGCAACTGAAGGCAGTTTTAAACGGGCTGCCGATAGCCTCTATGTTTCCCAGCCAGCGGTCAGTCTTCAAGTTCAGAATTTAGAACGTCAGCTGAGTGTGCCCCTATTTGACCGAGGGGGTCGCCGCGCCCAACTCACCGAAGCCGGACATTTGCTGCTGGAATATGGCGATCGCATCTTGAGTCTATGCCAGGAAACCTGCCGCGCGATCGAAGATCTACAAAACCTCCAGGGAGGCACCCTGATTGTCGGCGCGAGTCAAACCACAGGCACGTATCTGCTGCCAAGAATGATTGGTTTGTTCCGTCAACGCTATCCAGAAGTCGCGGTACAGCTTCATGTCCACTCGACTCGCCGCACTTCGTGGAGCGTTGCCAATGGTCAGGTCGATTTAGCCATCATTGGCGGCGAAGTGCCCAGCGAACTGCAAGAATCCCTCGAAATCATCCCCTACGCCGAAGATGAATTGGCCCTGATCATGCCGGTTTATCACCCCCTGGCGAATGCCGAGATTATTCGTCGTGAAGATTTGTATCAGCTCAAATTCATTGCCCTCGACTCTCAATCCACCATTCGCAAAGTGATTGATCAGGTATTAACCCGCTGCGGCATCGAAACGGGGAATCTGCATATTGAGATGGAACTTAACTCCATTGAAGCGATCAAAAACGCAGTGCAGTCGGGTCTGGGAGTAGCATTTGTTTCCATCTCGGCGATTGAAAAAGAATTGCAGATGGGCATGTTGCATCGTGGTCGCGTTGAAGGCGTTGTGGTGAACCGCACCCTCTCGGTGATTGTGAATCCCAATCGCTATCGCTCAAAAGCGGCTGAAGCGTTTACCGAAGAGATTTTGCCCCAGTTTACAAACCGGGCTATCGAGCTATCGCAAGGGGCAGCTGAGCAGAATGGGCAGACGACTTCAGTGCCCTCACTACCTGAAATCAATGGGAAAGCTTCGGTCGAGTAGCGAATCGGCTTGTAATGTTATGGGGGAAGAATAAGCTTTATCTAGCGATTGGCTAGCCTACCTCAGCGCCTATGGAGATTGTCTGTACTCGACCGACCTGTCCCCGACCGGCCAACCATTTTGCCGATCTGGAAAATTCGGCCACGTTGACCACGGTGCAACAAAAGTTTTGCACGGCCTGTGGCATGCCGTTGATTCTGAGTGGTCGTTATTTGCCTGAAAAACTGTTGGGGCAGGGCGGCTTCGGAGCGGCGTATTTGGCCCGCGATCGCTACACCCCCAACCTCCGCCCTTGCGTGGTCAAGCTGTTTCAGCCGTCTGGGGATCTCAATCCTGACCAGTTGGCCCTGGCGCAAAGTTTGTTTCAACGCGAAGCGGCGGTACTGGAAGAAATTGGCCGCAAACATCTGCAAATTCCCGATCTGTATGCCTTCTTTCCGCTGATGGTGCCCAGCCTCAAACCCGGCAAGCAAGAAGAGTATTTCTATCTCGTTCAAGAATTCATCGATGGCGAAGATCTGGAGCAGGCGTTAGCCCGCAGTGGCCCCCTCAGCGCTTCCGACATGATCGAAGTGCTGGTCTCGATGCTCAAAGTATTGAGTTTTGTCCACGATAACGGCACGATTCACCGGGATATCAAGCCTTCCAATATCATGCGTCATCGCGATGGCCGCCTCTATTTGCTGGACTTTGGGGCGGTGAAACAGGTGACCGCAGCGCAGGGGAAGCCGAGTGGCCGATCCACGGGCATTTATTCCATTGGGTTTGCGCCGCCTGAGCAAATGGCGGGGGGAGAGGTGTATCCTTCGACCGATTTGTATGCCTTGGCCGTGACCTGCATTACCCTGCTGACGGGCAAAGAGGCGGGGGAATTGTACGATTCG
Organism: Leptolyngbya iicbica LK; assembly: GCF_004212215.1. Taxonomy (NCBI): domain Bacteria; kingdom Bacillati; phylum Cyanobacteriota; class Cyanophyceae; order Leptolyngbyales; family Leptolyngbyaceae; genus Leptolyngbya; species Leptolyngbya iicbica. The sequence continues at coordinate 49,306 of NZ_QVFV01000003.1, read as the reverse complement.
TACAACAATTCCTGGGCGTGGCGAGCCCATGCGCAAATCAATCCAGCGATCGCCGATGTGCTGGATCGAATGCTGTTACCGGTACCCAATCAACGCTACGAATCGGCCAAAGCGGTACTCGCGGCCTTGCGCCAAGCGGCTTCATCGGGAAGTGCTAACGCTGCGGCTCCACCACCGCCCCGAGCCGCAACCAGCCCGGCGGCGCCGTCTCCCAACACCGCCATGCAAACTCCTGCATCGGCAGCGGCTCCTACTGCGCCTGCCCCCCCCGCTGCCCCCCCTGGTTTGGCGCGACCTCCCAAGGGAACGAAGCCAGTCAAAGCGAAGTCAGCTTCGCCTGCGGCTTCTGCATCCCAGTCGACGGCGATGTCGTCGGTGTCATTAGTGGAGTTTTTGAGCGGTGCGGCCTTTACTGGGTTTGAAGGTGGACTGCTGGCGATCGCCCTGCTGAGCTTACTCGGCACTACTTTGCTGGGCAGTGGCGCTTGGCTGCTGCTGCTAGCCGTGCTGATTTTGCTGCAAGTACGGCGGGTGATTGAGCGGTTTGACCTGGTGATTATTGCGGTGGTGACTCTGGGGGTCGTCCTGTTGTTTCCACCCTTACAAGCAATCTTGGCCACCAGTGCCACGCCCCGTATCACAGTGATTGTGTTGGCGGTCATGGCGGGACTTGCCGCGATCGCGATCGGGACTCTCTTTCGGCTCATTTACCGCTTGCTATCTACCTTCATGTAACAATCGCGCTTAACCTGCTGGCTCCTGGTCTACCCTCGTTAAGTACGCTTCTCTTGGCCTTATTCGACAGTTATCAATGAGCAGCAAGAATGAAACTCCGGTTCTAATCGCCTCTTTGCTGATTACCGCCGCGCTCCTAGGCGGCGGCTATTGGTGGTTTACGCGAGATGGCGGCTTAAACGTGCCCGGTATCGGCGGCAGCAATTCCTCACCGATCGCTTCCCCCTCCGGTGCTGATGCTCCGGCCAGTACCGGGGGACAATTCAACGAGGTGCAAAACGTCCCGGCGGGCTTGTTTAACTATGGCGGCAGCACTACCTGGGCTCCCGTGCGCGGCAGCGTTGATCCGATGATGCAACAGGCGTTTCCAGGGTTTCAGCTACGCTACACCGACCCTATTGGGGTTCCGGCAAGTTCCGGTTCCGGCATCGATATGCTGCTCAAAAAGCAGCTGTCGTTTTCGCAGTCGTCGAGGGCTATTAACCCCGACGAACAACAAGCCGCTCAACAGCAAGGATTCAGTCTTAAAGAAATTCCCGTGGCGTTGGAAGGCTTGGCGATCGCCGTCAATACCAATCTCCCCGTTGACGGCATCACGCTCACCCAACTGCGCGATATTTACTTAGGCAGCGTCACTAATTGGAGCCAGGTCGGCGGGCCAAATTTGCCGATTGTGCCCATTTCTCGCCCCAGCGATGGCGGCACCGTCGAGTTTTTTGTTGGCACCGTTTTGGGCGGCACCCCGCTACCCAGCAGCATCACCATCGCCAACACGACGACCGAAGCTTTACGTCTGGTCGATAGCACTCCCGGTGCGATTTACTACGCCTCGGCCCCCGAAGTGGTGGGTCAGTGCACGGTAAAACCCCTGGCCCTGGGTCGCCAACCGGGACAACTGGTGCGCCCCTATGCAGAACCTTACGTGCCGCCAGAAAATTGTCCTGCCCAGCGCAACCAAATCAATAGCGCCGCCTTGCGTAGTGGGGAGTATCCGCTGACTCGCAGATTATTTGTCATCATCCGCGAAGATGGCACGCAAGATCAGCAAGCGGGCGAAGCCTATGCCAATTTGCTGCTCACCCAGCAGGGACAACAGCTTTTAAGCGAAGCCGGATTTGTCGCCATTCGTTAATGCCGTCTGGACAACCGCCCAACCCTTAAAGTGGACCGTCAATCAAAGCATTGAGGCCATATACCTCACGGCTACCGACAAAAGGCACCAGGGTGACCTCGCGCTCGTCCCCCGGTTCAAACCGAACGGCGGTGCCAGCAGGGATGTCGAGGCGCATGCCCCGAGCCTGAGCGCGGTCAAATTGCAACGCCGTATTCACTTCAAAAAAATGAAAATGTGACCCCACCTGAATGGGGCGATCGCCACTATTGGCCACCGCCAGCGTCACTGTGTCGCGACCTGCATTAAGTTCAATATCGCCCTCAGCAGGCAGCAATTCGCCAGGAATCATGAGCTATCTCCAGTGCAATTGAGTCAAAAAAATGAGTAAGCGGGCGATCGCGGCACACCCCGCACCATCCCTAACCGTAAAAAAAGCTAGACGATGGGATTATGAACCGTCACCAATTTCGTGCCATCCGGAAAAGTCGCCTCTACCTGGACCTCATCAATCATGGCCGGAATCCCGTCCATCACATCATCCGCCGTTAGCAAGGTCGTGCCGTAATGCATCAGGTCAGCCACGGTACGGCCCTCCCGCGCCCCTTCTAAAATGGCCGCCGACAAGTATGCTACCGCCTCTGGATAGTTGAGCTTGAGACCTTTTTCCTTACGTCGCTCGGCTAGCAAAGCCGCAGTAAAAATCAGGAGTTTATCTTTTTCTTGGGGCGTTAATTGCATAAATGGCTGATTGTGGAGACCGAGTCTGACGATACGTTGAAATGAGGGCTTAGATTGTGCAAATTTTACCGATTTTCACACTTAGTCCAGGTTTTCCTCTACTTTTTGCAGCAATCAGCTTAAAGGCCCGTTACAAATCAATCGGATCCACGCCGCCGAGATCCCGACAACTGGGCAAGTTCGTTAGGATCTTGACTATCCCCTTGATGTGACCGGAGTATAATTTCGTCATTCATGTGGAGTCGGTGCGATCGTCAGACACTTGTCTCAGCAACTTTTCTCGAATCGACATCAGGCTGCATCAACTTCGGGAAGGTTGTACCTTGATAAAGGTTGTTCATTGTGATGGCAACCTCTGATATCAGGGCTCATCGTCAGCGCTGTCATGTAGTTACCAATGCAGGATTCTCAAGCCCAGCCGTCCTCCCGAAACGGAGAAACTCGACGGCTCTCGCTCAACTCAACTGAATACGAGAAAGAGCAGCAGTTGATGCAAAATACGCATCTACTGCTGACTAACTTAGCTGAGCGCGAGAAAGCCACTGTCAGAGCAATTTTGGATGGCTTATATGAAGTGGGATCGATCCACTTAATCAATGACAAGGTCAGCATCAAAGCCCTGCGAGGGCCGCTCAAAGGCATTGCATCCTTTAGCAAACCCGTGTTTAAGCTCTTTGCCTGGCGGTGGTTTAAGCGCAACTGTCCCGAACTGATTACCAACTGGCTCTACCGACAAGTCCGTTTTGACGAAAAAGCTTTGCTGCTTGAAGCGCGCAATCACGAGTTGGAACCGATTGAGGTGGAATCTCTGCGTGAATTGCCGCCCGAGGTGGTTGAGTCTCTGTCAGAGGCCCAGCCGTCACTATCCCCCATTATTGAAAAGCAAGCGGCGGAAATCTTGGCCCTCAGGAGTCGCATCACCTTACTGTCCCTAATGGTCGTTGCCTTGGGTGTCGTGTTCTGCTGGAATATGTTTGCCTAGGCAATGAGGGAAGCCGTTGGCATAGCTGTCTCAGCTTTTTGCTGCCAGGCATATTCTTAGGCAGGCTGGGAGGGGATTGGCGTTTGCCGCATTGGGTACGCGCTATAGGCTGTCGGCGCGATCGGGGACTGTTTTTCCGCATCCTTCCCTGCACCTACCACCGCCTGCAATGCCCCAATTGATTCACCGCCCCATTCCCTGTATGCGCATCCATACATTTCCCTCATGTGAACTGATCCGCAGGGGCGAGGCATTGTGGAAATCATATTTCGGGTTTATTCAGAATGCTGCGCCCACAATGCCTCGCCCCTACACCTAACCACCCTGTCACCCAACCACCGTGTCACCCTCACACCCATGCGCCCCCTTCGTACCTTCCGCCAATCCCGCCTCTGGTCGCTCATTTTGAAAGAAACGCGACAAATCCTCCGAAATCGGCAGATTATCTTCCTTCTGCTTTTTCCTCCCACCGTGCAACTGCTGGTCTTTGGCCTCGCCCTCAACCCGGAAGTGACGAACCTCAGCCTCAGCGTTGTGGACTACAGTCACAGCCCTGCCAGTCGCGAATTTGTCGCCACCTTAACCGCCAATGACACTTTCCAGATCGAGTCTTATCAGCCCAGTGTGGAGACTTTGGGGCAGCAGGTGAGAACGGGGCGAGTTTCCACTGGGTTGGTGATTCCGCCGGATTTTGCTGACCATCTTGCTGCTGATCAGACCGTGGATGTGCAAGTCCTCATTGATGGGGTCGATGCCAATACCGCCGGCATTGCCAGCGGCTACATGCAGCAACTGATTAACCGCTATGGACAATCCTTACAGGCAGTGCCCGACTTGCCTGTAGAAATCGCCACCCGATTTCTCTACAATCCCGGCTTGCTGAGCAGCTGGTTCTTTGTGCCAGGGGTGATTGGGGTCGTCCTGACGCTGACGGGGTCGCTGGTCTCATCCACCACCGTCATTCGTGAAAAAGATGTCGGCACCCTGGAACAACTGCTCATGACTCCTGCCCAGGGTTGGGAAATTCTCGCCGCCAAAATAACACCGCTGTTTGTGCTGCTGATGGGGGATGTGTTGCTGGCTTCCGCGATCGCTCGGCTCATTTTCGGCCTGCCCTTTCGCGGCAACTATTTTTTGTTCCTGATGCTATCGGGTGTCTACATTTTTGTTGCCATTGGCATTGGCATTTTGCTGGCGACCATCTCTAGCACCCAGCAGCAAGTGGTGCTGACCTCCTTCTTTTTCAATGTGCCCCTGATTCAGCTCTCTGGTGCGATCGCCCCCATTGAGAGTATGCCGACCTTCTTCCGCATCCTCTCGTTCTTCAATCCGCTGCGCCACTACGTCACGATTGCCCGCAGCCTCCTGTTGAAAGGCGTTGGCCTCGAAGTATTACTCCCCGAAGTGCTGGCCCTGGTAGGCTTCACCGTCTTGTTGCTAGGCCTGAGCATCAACCGCTTTCGCGCCCAGTTGAGCTAAGGAATACGCTGCTAGGTTGTTGAATCGCAACGCTCCCGCTGTTGGGCCGACAAAATGCTGAAACGTAGCGTTAGAGCGGGGTGTGAGCCAAGGGCACATAGATTTGAAACTCAGTCCCTTGTCCGATCTCAGAAATCACGATGAGTCGTCCGCCATGGCGTTCGGTCACAATTTGGTGGCTGATAGAGAGGCCCAGCCCTGTCCCTTTACCAATCGGCTTAGTGGTAAAAAAGGGATCAAAGAGCCGCGCCCGATGTTTTTCGTCAATGCCGGGTCCATTATCGCGAATGCAAATCAAGACTTCGCCAGGGAGCTGCTGGGTAGAAATCGCGATCGTGGGGGGCTCAGTTTTGTCGGCTCTAGCCCCAGTAGCCATTTCTTGCTCTAGGGCATCAATGCCGTTACCCAAAATGTTCATAAACACCTGATTGAGCTGGCTCGGGTAGCATTCCACCAGGGGCAAATCGGCATAGTCTTTACTCACCTCAATCACGGAGCGATCGCTTTTCGCCTTGAGGCGATGCTGCAAGATCAGCAAGGTACTATCGATGCCGTCGTGCAAATCGACATCTTTTTTCTCCGCTTCATCTAACCGGGAGAAGGTGCGCAGCGAGGTCACAATTTGCTGAATGCGCTGGCTGCCAATTTGAAACGACTTCAAAATTTTGCTCAAATCTTCCAACACATAGTCCAGGTCAATTTCCTCAATGAACTCTTCGACGGCTTCCACCGGCTCGGGATAGTTTTCTCGGTAGAGACTTAGGAGATCGGTGAGATCGGTGAGGTGTTCTTTGATGTGGGGAATATTGCCGTAGATAAAATTGACGGGGTTGTTGATTTCATGAGCGATCCCCGCCACCATTTGCCCTAGCCCAGACATTTTTTCCGTCTGGACGAGTTGAGTTTGGGTCTTTTGTAGAGTTTGTAGGGCGTTTTCTAACTCAGCCGCTTTTTGCTGAGCCAGTTCACCACTTTGTTTGGTTTGGGCGTACAGTTCAGCCTGTTGAATCGCAATGCTGACTTGGGCGGCGAGCGCATTGAGGAGCTTGATCTCTTCATCTTGCCAGTCACGGGGACCGGAACACTGGTGGGCAATTAAGAGGCCCCACAGTTCATCACGCACGAGGATGGGCACGATCGCGTTGGCTTGCACCTGCATCCCCAGCAAAAAGTCGCGATGACATTCATCCAACTCCGCCGTGGCGACGTTGGGAATCGTGCGGACTCGCCCTTGCAAATACATCGCCGCATGTTCTTCGGGAAAACAGGAATCCTGGCTTTCCTCGTCGAGTAGCGATCGCCAGGGCGCCTCCACCGACTCGGTCACGACCCGACCAAGCCAATCCTCGTCAAACCGATAGATCAACATCCGGTCAACGTGAAACAGTTGGCGCACTTCTTGCACCGTCCGTTGTTGAATCTCGGCCACAGACAGCGATTGCCGAATCTGTTGGGAAATTTGGTTGAGCAGCTCTTCTTGCTTCGCCAATTTGCGATAGGTGGCTTCCGACTGCTTGAGCAAATCTTCCGCAATTTTGCGCTCGGTAATGTCTTCAATCGTGCCCAGCAGCCCCACCACGTTACCCTGGGCGTCGTGTAGCGGGAGTTTGCTCGTTTCTCGCCAGCTCAGTTTGCCATCGGCCTGCATCTGCGACTCTTTGATGCGCAACATGGGGGTATCCGTTGCCATCACCCGGCGATCGCACTTCAGGTACCACGCTGCTTCTTCCGGCGTCCACGGCAAATCAGCATCCGTAATGCCCACCACCTCACTGGGATTGTTAAAGCCCGCCATCTCAGCCCAGCGTTGGTTACACCCCAGATAGACCGAATCTAAGTTTTTCCAAAAAATGTATTGGGGGATATTGTCCAGCACGACTTGGAGGAATTCGGCGGTCTGATGAACCTGGAGCCCCGGCTGAACCACCGCCGGGATCGGTAGCCGTGAGGCAAGGGGGGAGGCCGCCGCCGCTAACGGCGTCGGCACATGGGCCAAGGAGGCCGCCGTCAGGTCGGGCATCTCAGCACCGACGATCGCATCTGGATACGCTTCTAACTGCGCCGCTGTCAGACTTTTGCCTTCCGACTCATACAGGCCCTGCGGCACCACCGTGGGATGACTAATGCTCACCACGGACTCGACCTGTCCCTGCGCGTCGCAAATCGGCGTATAGCTGACTTCACAGAGCTGCAGGTCACCATCTTCATTGGGCAGGGCATGTACCCGTTTTTCCGCTTTGCGCTGCTGCTGCACGGTCATCAAAGCGTCTTCGACCTGCTGCCAATACTTACGCCAGACCTTGGGCAAGCCAGCCTGTTTTGCTAACTCTGCCAATTCGGTATTGTGTCGTCCCAACCAGGCCAAGTTGCTGGCATCCAACGCTGCCGCCAAGGGGGGACTCGCTTGACAGTAACGGCGATCGCGATCGAACAGCACCATCCATTCTGGGGAGCCAGCGACTAATTTTTTGAGCGCATCGGGCAAGGTCGAGCGGGTAGCGGCAGCATCCATAAACAAAGGCAGTGCGCTGTGGCATGCATCTAGTCGGTTTGCTTGCTAGAGTACCCGTCCCCGGCGCATTCACACGCGCAGCGCACGCACGTTTAATCCCCTCCCACCCTGGCAGGGAGCCCCCTATGGTGATCCCAGGCTCAGCGAGAAAATATTCAACTTTGCGAAACGGCCATTTCTTGAGAGAGTTAGAGATGCACAATCTTGAGTTTCGTGAAACAAGAAGGCAGTCATGGTGAAAACAGCCTGGGTATTTCCTGGTCAGGGATCGCAGTCGGTGGGGATGGGCATGGACTTGATGACCCACGCTGCCAGCGAGGCGCGATTGGCGATCGCGGACGAGATCCTGGGTTGGTCAGTCGCCGAGATTTGTCAGAGCCCTGACGATAAAGTCTCGAATACCCTGTACACCCAGCCGTGCCTGTATGTGCTGGAAAGTTTGTTGGTGGATTGGCTACAGGAGCACGGCCACACTCCCGATCTCGTCGCCGGTCACAGTTTGGGTGAATATGGCGCCCTGTATGCCGCTGGAGCCTTTGACTTTGCGGCTGGCTTGCGGCTGGTAAAGCTGCGCGGCGAACTCATGTCCCAAACCTCCGAGGGGATTATGGCGGCGCTGATGGGCTTTAACCGCGACGAGTTGGATGCCAAAATTGCTGAGACCGAAGGGGTGGTCCTGGCCAATGACAATAACCCCGGCCAGGTCGTGATTTCGGGGACACCCGAGGGCGTTGATGCGGTGCTGGCAGATGTCAAGAGCAAGCGGGCGGTCAAACTAAATGTCAGCGGTGCCTTCCATTCACCCTTAATGGCCCCCGCCTCCCGGGAGTTCCAAGAGGTGTTGGATGCGGTAGAATTCCGCGATGTCACCATTCCCGTCCTCTCCAATGTTGACCCGACGCCAGCCACCGATGCAGCAACGCTGAAGCAGCGGCTCTCACAGCAAATGACGGGCTCCGTGCGTTGGCGCGAGATTTCCCTCTCGTTGCCTGAACTCGGGGTGGAGCAAGTGATCGAAGTCGGGCCAGGTAACGTGCTGACGGGGCTGATCAAGCGCACGGTCAAAACCTTGCAACTCACAAATGTCGGTACCCTTGAGCAACTCACTGCTCTGTAGCCCTGAGGCGTCACCTAATGGCTAGCCGCGATCGCGAGCCTTTTGCCAGTTTATTGCTGTACTACCTGTTCAAATGGACGGTAGTGAACCCCACGTTTCGTCTGTATTTTCGGGGGCGGGTCGAAGGGGCACAGCACGTGCCTAAGCAGGGGCCACTGATCGTGGTGGCCAATCACGCCAGCGATTTTGATCCGCCCATTTTATCGAACTGTGTGCGGCGGCCCGTCTCCTTTATGGCGAAGGAAGAACTCTTTACGGTGCCGGTGTTAGCGCCAGCGATTCGCTTGTATGGTGCCTATCCCGTCAAGCGGGGCAGTGCCGATCGCAGCGCCATTCGCGAGGCGTTGAAACAGCTGGATCAAGGCTGGGCCGTAGGAGTCTTTTTGCAGGGCACCCGCACCGCCGATGGGCGCATTCCTAACCCGAAACTGGGTGCAGCCCTGATTGCCGCCAAAGCCCAAGCGCCCTTATTGCCCGTCAGCCTGTGGGGCACCCAACGCATCTTGCCAAAGGGCAGCAAAGTGCCGCGATCGCACCCCTTGACCGTGCGCATTGGCGAACCCATTCCGCCGCCGCCGGCCAAGGCCGATAAAGTCTTGCTGCAGCAAACCACTGAACAATGTGCAGCGGCCATTCATCAACTCCATAATTTAGGCCGTTAACGGCGCTGCGGCCCAGCCGTTTCTCTTGTTCATCGGCTGGTCACGGAATCGACCTGCAGATAAGTCGCCCACTCATCCACCACGCTGGGGGTGCCGTACCACGCGACACCGGGTTTGGGTGAATGGCACACGTCATCCAGCACGAGATTTGTCGCTCCCTCTAAATGCGCCGCCGGAATCGGCGTAATGCCATCACCCCAGCAGGCTCCGTCGCCGCCGGTAATCTGATAGCTGTTGTAGGTAAACCAGGTGCGCCACCGTTGCCCAAAGATGGCCTTGCCCGCAAAGCAGACGTAGCGCACGTCGGCGTGATACGCACCGGGATAGGTCTGGTTGACAAAGTCAAGGTTGCGGCGAGTCCAGCGCTCTTGGCTGGTGTGGGGGGTGCCGAGGGTAATCAGCGTTTGCACGTGGCGGTGGCCCGACCAAGCGTTGGCCCGATCGCGATCCGCCGGATGCACATCGTACGGTTCATCGCCGAGATAGATCCGCGCAATCCACCCACCAGCGGAATGGCAGACCAAATTGACGCGATCGCTCCCCGTGGCCGCCCTGGCCTGCTCAACGGTTGCAGCAATGGCCTGCAAAATCGGCTGCACCGAACGACCGCCAATGGTTGGCACCCAACTGGCTTGGGTCAGCGGCACCACCGTCGTCCAAATGCCACGCTGGTTTAAGTCCGCAACTAAAGACCGGTACGGAGCCGCCCCCGCAAAGTATCCCGGAATAATTACCGTGGGCAAAGTCATGACACTCTCGCGATCGCCAACCTCTATTATGGGGCGACACGGAACCGTTGCGCCGCACCGCTCAGGACTGGCTCGCGGCTAACACTGGGGTCGGCGTATCCGGAGCAAAATGGGACGTGGCGCTGTCCAGATGTTTCAGCAGCGTGGCTTTGGGCAGGAGACCTTGCAAGTGGTCCCACGGCAGGGGCTGATCCCGTTCCCAATGGGCGTGAACGTAAAAGTCGAGCGGCGGCAACTCACCCTTCAACGCTTTGAACGCGCGCTTGTAGCTGCCGAGGGAATCGCCAAATTCGCGAGCCTGCAACAGCAAGGGGGTGAGGCGGCGATCGCCCCGCGAAATCAACGCCTGAATGATTGACCAGTTATAGCTTTCGGGGCGGAAGTCAATGCCGTTGGGCCGGAGGCGTTTTTGCAGCCGTTTGAGGCGCTTGTCGGCTTGCGGGTTAACGCCATACCACTGAAACGGGGTGTGGGCTTTAGGCACAAAGGTGCTGCACCCCAACGTGAGCCGCAACCCCGGAGCCGCTTTCTTCAGTTGTAACATCAAGTCAGCGGTCGTTTCCAAATCCTCCGGCAGTTCGCCCGGAATGCCCGCCATGCCATAGAGCTTGAGGGCACTGAGGCCGCCGGCCTTGGCATTCACCGCTGCAGCCACAATGTCGTCGGTGGCGAGTTTTTTGTTGACGATTTGCCGCACCCGTTCCGAGCCACTTTCGATCGCGATCGTGATGGATTTGGTGCCGTGGCGCGTCAGGGTTTTGGTCAGCTTTTGATTCACCGTGTTGGTGCGCACTGAGGCAATGCTCAGCCGCATATCGTCGAATTGTGGCTGGTTCAGATAGTCCAACAGGTCGTCAAATTCGGGATGTTGGGTAACGGAAGCCCCGAGCAAGCCGAGGCGATCGGTCACCGCCATGCCCTTTTCCACGGCTGGAATCAGCCCGCCAGCGACAGGCGCAGTGCGAAACGGCAAGGTGAGATAGCTCGCCAAGCAGAAGCGGCACATTTCCGGGCAGCTCCGCACCACCTCCACCATGTAGATGTTTTCCCACGCGGCCTGTTCCGTCACGACGGATGAGGTGGAGAGGGTATTGCCGCGATAGGTCTGCTTTTCCACCACGGCGGGAATATCGGCATCGATGGGCTGAATGGCCGCGATCGCCCCCGTCGGACTGTCATAGATCGGCTCATACAGCGCGGGAATGTAAACGCCGGGCACCTGAGCCAAGCGACGGAGTTGGGTGGGGCGATCGCAGTCCCGCACCGTTTGATACGCATCGATAAACGCATCTAGCACGACCTCACCATCCCCCAGCAGCAACACGTCAAAAAACGCCGCAAAGGGTTCCGGATTGGCCGTGAGCACCGGGCCACCGCCAAACACCAGGGGATGCTCGTTGCCGCGATCGCCCGCCAAAATCGGCACATCCAACGACTCTAATTGAGTGAGGATATTGGCGTAGTCCAGCTCCCAAGACATGGAAAAGCCCAGCAGCTCAATCTGAGTGGGTAATGGCTCGTGTCCATCAGTAAATAAGCGCGACACCGCCAAATCTGACCGCTGCGCCAGCATGGCCCAGATCACCTGATACCCCAGACTGGTGATGCCAATGGTGTATTCATTGGGAAACGCAAACACCACAGTCGCCGCCTGGTCAGCGGGTGTCGCCGGGGTAAACAGCAGTTTTTCTAAGTGAAATGGCGCAGTCAACGGATACTCCTCTTCTGGTGCTGGTCTGACTTTAGTATGCGATCGCCCGCTGCGGGTTCGCCATTGGCCCACCATCGCCGCCTGCTAATCCGGAAAGAACGTCCGTCTCCATGATTAGCCTAGTCCAGCCTGACGGTTATGCGGTCAGCCGTTGGGCTGAGGCCGGTGACGAATCCTCTTCGAGACACATTCTGCAAGCCGAACAAACCACGAAAATACGCGGATCAAGCGCTTAGGGACATACGTAGAAGTCTGGTTATATGCACGGTTACGCTTCACCAACGCTTTAACTAGGATGACATCACAGATATATTGCCTTCATTTTTCTACCCCCTTAACCCTCTCGAGCGATGCGTCACCGACCTCCCAGCCACCCCCAAATTTTCAAGCACCTTTGATATAGAGACTCTGAGTAGATTTTCTGCTTAGAAAGGTATAGTTACCCCGATGCAACACATCCCGAGCCCAGAAGTTGAACGGCTTCTATTAGAAGAGACCCTAGTCGCTTCTCATGAAGAACTCGCTCAGCAGGCCCTCACCCCGGAGCAAAGAACTTGTCTGGCTGCCGAAGCTAAGCAGTCTTTGAAGCAGGGCGCAGCCCACCAACGCCAGGGCAACACGGTGGCCGCGTTAGGTGACTTTCAAAAGGCTTTACAGGTGTTTCAAACCCTGGCGCAGCCGCGATCGGCAGCCCGCGTCGTGCTCGTGATGGCACATCTGTGTTACACCTTGGCCGATTATCTATGGGCCGCTGACTACGCTCGTCAAGGGCTGGCGCTGGCGCAACAGTTAGCCGATCAGACTTTGCAGCATCAAGCGCTGAGTTGTTTGGGTAACAGTTATCGCCATCTGGGAGAAATGGAGAACGCCGAAACCTGCATGGCCCAAAGTTTGCGACTAGCTCAAGTCGTTTGCGATCGCGAGGCTGAAATGCGGGCCCTCGGTAATTTAGCCCTCATTTATCGGGTGCAGGGCAAGTCAGACCAAGCGGTTGACCTCTATGAGCAGAGCCTAGAAATTGCTGAAGCCCATCAAGATCTAGTGGCGCTAGAACAGATTTTGCGCAATTTGGGCAATGCTTACCATGCCCTCGGCAATTCACAGAAAACGATTGAATATTACGATCGCTTGCTCCGACTCAGCCGCGATCGCATGGAACTAACGGTCGTCAACAAAATTTTGCGTAATTTGCACAGCGCTTGTTATGCGATCGGCGACTACACCCGGGCCGTCGTTTACCTACAAGAACGACTGCAACTCGTGCGCCAGCTCCAAGACGATCGCGGTGAAGTGCAAACGCTAGAAAACCTCTCGATTAATTATGATATCTTGGGCGATACCGCCAAGGCCCTGCAAGCTCGCGAAGAGCGGCTCAAGGCAGCCATTCGCCTACAAGATTTATCCCTCCAGCGGCAAGCATTATCGAGCCTCAAGATGGCCTGCATTGCCCAGGGTGATTTTGAGCGGGTCAAGCGCTACATCAACTACCTCACAGAATCTGTTTAGAGCATTTAGCGACGGCAGATGGGGCTGACCAATCTTCCACATCATCTCTTCAGCCCCCCAGTCCCTGGCAGACTTTCCAATCTCCTGAGGTCACGATCCAGGGATCGGGGGCCTTATCAGCTCAACTGAACCGTCCCCGGAGCCTGACTTACAGCCCGCAATGTTTCGACCAAGGCCTGGGGGTGCCAATCCTGGCAATTCCGTAGTTCACTATCCAAAGCTGCGCCAATCATGTGGGTGGTGGGCTTGGCACACGTCTACGGAGGATTTATGTCCACAAGTTTAAGCGGCTTATTGCTCGCGCTATTGTCAATGCTGACCTTAGGCATCAGCACCTATCTCTACAAGCAAAGTACAGCGGCGATTGGGCCGACGAATACAACATTTTTCTACTACTTGTTCAGCCTGCTCATCGCGATCGCCGTTTGGCTCGCGTTTGGCGAAAAACAACCGTTTGATAAAACGGCGCTCCTCTGGCCGGCCTTGCTCGCGGCGTTTTTGTTCACCAGCGTGTGGGCCTTTAACTACGCGGTGAATGCCATTGATGTCTCGGTGGCGGCGACGCTGCGGAGCCTGAGCTTTTTGGTCACCATTGCATTAGCCGTCAGCATTTCCCACGAGAGTTTGGCCGCAAAAGATTGGGTGGCAGCGGCTTTGGCCGCGATCGCGATTATTCTCTTCGGGATCAATCCTCAACGATGAAATGTAGCCGAGACGGGGTGCGAACAGCGGCTAAGCTAAAACCTACCGACTTTGCATATTTAGATGCCAGGGAAAACTCGTTGGATAGGCGTCCTCGCCTGTCCAGCCGCACCTCAAACTGAATCAACCGTGCAAATTAAAAGGCTAACAGCTTACTGGGTTTCGACCTCACTGTCGCCAGCCTCAGCATCAGCCCCGGTGGGCTCATCGAGCAGGCCAGGCACGATCGTGTCAATGCCCTGACTGTCCGCTTCCAGGTCGCGAATGACTGGCGCGGCAGTTTCTCGTTCTCGATTGAAGATGGCGTCGAGGGCGTCGGGCAGCGTTTCGGCCATGGCGATGCGGTTGCCATAGACCAAAATGACGCGAGCCAAGATGGGCAGGCTATTCTGTTCCGCCTCCAAATACAAGGGCTCAACGTAGAGCAGCGATCGCTCGATCGGAATGACTAACAAGTTGCCCTGAATCGCCCGCGATCCCTGAGTATTCCACAGGGAAATTCGTTGGGAAATGGCGGGATCTTGGTTGATGCGGGCCTCGATTTGCTCTGGCCCAAAGACGAGCACTTGTTTGGGGAAGCGGTAGAGCAGCATTTCGCCATAGCGATCGCCCGTCGAACTCGCGGCCAGCCACGCCACCAGGTTATTCCGCTGGGCGGGGGTAAAGGGTCGCAGTTGAATGAAATCTTCTTCCGCTTGATCGGGCAACCGCATGATCAGGTAATAGGGCTGCACCTCTTGGGCTTCGTTGGCGTAAATTTCGTTGGGCGCACGCCACTGATCTTCCCGGTTGTAAAACACCTGCGGGTCGGTCATGTGGTACGTCATCAACTGATTGGACTGTACCTGAAAGTAATCCTGGGGATAGCGCACGTGAGCGAAGAGCGCCGGGGGCATGTCGGCAATGGGGACAAACATGCCGGGCAGCAGCCGACTCCAGGTTTGAATGATGGGGTCGTCGGCATCGGTCATGTAAAACCGAATCGCACCGCTGTAGGCGTCGATGACGACTTTCACTGAATTGCGAATGTAATTGAAGTCGTTTTCCAGCGGATCAGAGTAGGGAAAGCGATCGCTGGTGGTGTAGGCATCAATCACCCAGTACAAATAGTTGGGCTGGTCGGGAGGCGTCATGCCCGCAGCGGAAGCGTTGGTGCCCCAGGTTTCACTGTCATTCCCAATATCTGCCACGACGAGGTAAGGATCGGAGTCAAAGCGCAGAAAGGGGGCAATGGTCTGCACGCGATCGCTGATGGGGCGACGATAGAGCAATCGTGTCGCGTCCGTAAAGTCTTCGGTAAAGAGCATCTGCCAGTCTTTGAGATGCCACGCAAAGAGCAAGCGGGTGAGCGGATTCGCCAGAGAAATGCCGCGATTACCGCTGTAAGTGTTGTAAGCGTTGTCGTCACCACTGGGAAAATCCAGCTCTTGCACCTGGGTATCGACCATGACGTAGGTATTGGTCAATTCGCCAAAGTAAATGCGGGGTGCCCCGACGGGAATGCTGCGGCGCACGGCTTCGTCGCTGGGAGTATGGTCGATGTCGCGAATAAAGTAGGTGGGCAGACCGTCATCATCGGCGGTGTTGACGGGGCTCATAGTGAAGCCGTAGCCGTGGGTGTAGACCAGGTGTTCGTTGACCCAGGTTTGGGCCACTTCGGGCACCCGCTCAAAGTTCAACTCACGGGCGGAAATCAAAACCTGCCGCAGGGTTGTAGAACTGTCGTCTTGGATGAGGGAGTAGCGATCGACATCCGCATCCGCAAATTCATAGTAAAGGCGAATCTGTTGGAGCTGACGGTTACTTTGCAGCAGGGGGCGGGTATCCCACAGACGCACATTGTCGAGGGTGAGGCGGTTATCTTCGAGGGTGTCGGCGGTGAGATTATCCTGGGGGTCAAAGGGCTGCACGTTGATGTCGGCCAGGTCAAAGGCTTGGCGGGTTTGCGCGATCGCCCGCTCAATGTACGGCCGCTCCCGTTGCAATTCATTCGGTTGCACCACAATTTGCTGCACGAGGCGCGGCACCACCAAGCCCCCAAGAATAGCCAGCACCATGTAAACAGCCAAGCCCCAAATTAGCGGGCGCGTTGTCAGTGGCCGTTGAGTCACCGGCGGCAACGTTGCGTGTTGGCGATGGGCAATCTCGCCAGCCCAAGCGATGAGATCACGCAGACCCACTGTCCAAAAGAGCGATCGCCACAGCATCCCCATCCCCAAGATGAGGGAAATGATGCTGAGCGCAGTGTAGACGGGTAACCCGACCCGCACATCGGTGTAGCTCGCGCCATACACTACCCCCTGAGGAGAGTAGAGAATCTCGAACCGGCCCAGCCAATGGTTCAAACTGGTGGCTAATAGCAGCAAGCCACTCAAGCCATATAAGTGCCGCTGTTGAGGCGAGGTAAAACCGGGAAAGCGACCATTACTGAGGCTATTGCCTGACAGTAGATAAATCAGCGTAACGCTGACCAGCGTGAAGAACATCAGGCTGATGAACCAGAATTCCGCCACTTCTAAAAAGGGCAGTCGAAACACGTAATAGCCGATGTCATTACCAAAGAGGGGATCAACCGCGTCAAAGGGAACGGGATTGATGGCCGTCAAGACCTTTGTCCACTGTTCAGAGAGGGCGAGGCCGAGGGCAAAACTGGCAAAGACGGCCGCGATCGCCGTGCAGATTTGCGGCAAAAAGATGAAGGCTATCACCACCGCCAACAGCGCCGCCAACAGCCAGGGATAAGTCACTAACTGCACTAGCACCGCGCCGATCGCCTCCGGTTTAGCCCACAGCGGCAGCGGCGGCGCAGGATTGTAAACCGAGGAGCTGAGATCCCAATAGCTGGTGACGACGCGCCCCAAATACAGCATTTGAATGCCCAGGATCAGGGTCAGGCCACCCGTCAGTAGCAGCAGGGGAAACAGGCCGATACCCGTTTGGCGCGATCGCTCCCGTTCGCGATGCGAGTGGCCGCTGGTAATGGGTGTGGGCAACCGATTCGCTAACGCCAAATTGCCCCAAAGCACCAGCCCACTTAGGCCAGTCGCCAGCCCCCCCAGCAACACTTGACTCCGCACCCGCAGCACAAACACATCGCTGTAGCCTGCATCTTGAAACCACAGCCCCTCAGCCCAAAAATAGGCGATGACTTGCGCTAACAGCAGCCCGCCGCCGATGCCAATGAGCCACGGCCAGCCCGCCCAATACCGGAGTCGTTTTTCTAACATGCCTGCATTTTAAGGGGCGATCGCGAGAGTGATCGTCCGGCGTTACAGAAGCTTGGGGAAGGGGGTGAGGGTGGCAGGGTGTGAGGGTATGAGGGTGGCAGGGGGTTTAGCTATCGAGCCCTCAAGCTACTTGGCTAACCCAACTACTCTGCTACCCAACCACCCAGCTACCCAGGCACTCTGCTACCCAACCAATCAGGCACTGCTACTCACAGGTTTTGTTTGCAAAGTCGCACTGATAAACGACGGGTTCCTGCCAGGAGAGTGGAATTTCTAACAGGTCACGGGTTCCCGTAATGCCCATGCCCACAAAGAGTAAGAGAGCGACCATATTCAAGGCAATGTGACTGTTGCGCCAAGCTTTAGAGCGATAAATCTCGGGCAAGATGGCAACCGATACAATCATCAACACAGCCGCCACAATGCCGTAGTAGTAATGAGACATGAACCATTCGTTCGTGCGACGAAAGATGCCGTCCTGACAGCCTAAAATAATCAACCCCATGCTGGAGAGGGTGGCAAAGCCAGCACGCCAAACAGGCTTTTTAGCGCGATACAGCAATACCAAAGTTGCCACCGTAAAGGCATACATGGCAGCGATAAAAAAGACCTGAAATAAGTTATCGGCAAAGGCATTCGTGCGAATCAGGGTTTTGATGAGGGGATGGGCCATGCCGAGGAGGGCAATGCCCACCACCGAGGCAGCAAGCCAGCGACCGATCTTGACGTGTTCCGCCCCAACAACTGGGGGGATTTTGGATTTCTGTTTAGTGGATGCGGCCAAGCGGCGTTGGCGAGTTTGTAAGGCAAAGTAGGTCGCAATCCCAATCAGAGGGAAAACGTAGAAAACGGCGATCGCCGGGTGGACGAGCCGCAAAATGTCGGTAGTATTCATAGGTTAGGAATGCCGCAAGGAAAATAAAACGCTTTGCTGACTGACTTTCAGAACAAGCTAGCGACTGCCTCAACGACAGCCCTGCTGAAGTAATCGTAAACAGTATTTGTGAGACGTGCCTGAGCGTCCCCTGAAAATCTGCCCGGGCGTGCCCTGACATTGTCAAGGTTTGTTGCTGAATGATTTTGATCTGTAAATCATGGTGAGTTCTCATAACGGCTGGGCAACATAAATCTGTGCAAAACATGAAGTGTGTTGTTCCCACTGCACAGTTCTCTTGAGCCTGTGAACAACAGATTTCACATTTCCTGAATCAAACAGATTTTGAGGTTTATCACCATGGCTGTTGAAAAAGTAAACTCTTCGTCCAGCTTGGCAGAAGTTGTTGATCGGATTCTCGACAAAGGTATCGTAGTTGATGCTTGGGTTCGCGTATCGCTCGTTGGTATTGAGCTGCTAGCCATTGAAGCTCGCGTTGTCATCGCCTCTGTCGAGACCTATTTGAAGTATGCCGAAGCAGTTGGTTTGACGGCTCAAGCTGCCGTTCCTGCCTCCTAGTTAGGTTTACGGTTTTAATTAACCTGGTTTGGGAGGAGTTGGCCATACCGCTTGCTTCCTCCCAAACATTCATTGTTTGAGATTGTTCGAGTTTGTCTACTGGTTTTCCCATCTTTGAAGCTGAACTGTGGGATTCGTTCACACAGGATTTCTAGCCTCGTGAAGTCTTCTCTATCAGGTCTTCACAGGTTGCCGAATAGATGTTTTTTCTTACTCCAAATATGGAGTGAAGCCCTTGTAGAAATCGGTAGAGATCTTTCACCACACTTTGCAGAGTTTTATTAGGGAGATGACGGCTGTGGCGGCACTCCGAGATGAATGGGAAACAGCGCGTGCGACGCGCCAAGAAGAAGTGATTCAGCGCCGGGCGACGGTGTTGGAAGAATTAGCGCACTGCCAGCAGAGCCGCGAAGCCGACGCTGCTCAAATGCGAGCGTCCTTGGCTGAGCATTATGCCGCAGTGCAGGACGAAACCAATTTATATTTGACCCAAGTCGAGCAACAACGTCGGGCGATGGCCAGGCAAACCGCTCAGCAATTAAAGGAGTTTGATGCTGAGCTGCGCAGCGCTGTGGCAGATCAACGGGCGGCCAATCAAGAAGACCTGTTTGAGCTGCAACAAGCCACTCAGGAAAAGTTGGCGGGTCACATGCACGATCGCGCCGTGATGCGCAGTCGCCAAGCGCAAGCCTTGTCTGAATATGTCGTTGAACTCGAAGACGTCGTTGCCGATTATCTGGCGGAGATCAAGGAAAATCGAGAGGCGACGGCAGTCGTTGATCGGGCTCAGCGGCATCGCGATCGCGAAGCATTAACAGAAGATGTGGAAGCCCTGCGCGAAGAATTCACGGTTTATCGGCAGCAGATGCGCGACTTTCGCGAAGACTTAAGGCAGTCTGTCTGGGGTGATGCCGTCCCGCAAGCAGCGCCAGCGGCTCCGAAACCACCGAAATCGGCAGCAAAAAGTCGACCGGCAGCGGCCCGCAAGTCTCCTACAAAAGCAAAACCGGTTGCCACTAAACCAGCAACGATGAAATCGGTGGCTAAATCAAATGGCGCTAAAGCTCCGGCTCCGGCAGCGCCAAAAGCGACTCCCGCTAAGGCTGCTGTGCCCACCGAAGAAGCGGTCTTTGAGTATTTGCAAGACCACAATGACGGTGCGCGTTTGACCGAAATCGAATCCACTCTGGGAATTAATCGATTCCAAGCGGTGGATGCCCTGCGATCGCTAATTCAAAAAGAGCTCATCGTTCAAAAAGATAGAACCTACCGTATTCAAGAGGAAGCCGTTCTGTGAGCACCGTCCTACAAGCCCGCCCCCGCAACTTTGTCAGTACCCCCGCCGTCGAACGCATTGCCCGCCGTGCCCTGCGGTATCTCCAATCTGGGTATTCGGTACACCTGCGCGGCCCTGCCGGTACTGGCAAAACGACCCTCGCCCTGCACCTCGCTGATCTGTTAAGTCGGCCCATCATGCTGGTGTTTGGTGACGATGAGTTCAAGACCTCAGATTTGATTGGCAATCAGTCTGGCTATACCCGCAAAAAGGTCGTCGACAACTATATCCACAGTGTCGTGAAAGTTGAAGATGAACTGCGACACAACTGGGTCGATTCGCGCTTAACCTTAGCCTGCCGAGAAGGGTTCACTCTGGTGTATGACGAGTTCAACCGCTCGCGTCCCGAGGTCAACAACGTTTTACTCTCGGCCCTAGAAGAAAAATTGCTGGTGCTGCCCCCGAGCGGTCATCGACCAGAATATTTGCGGGTCAATCCCCATTTTCGGGCAATTTTCACCTCTAACCCCGAAGAGTATGCGGGGGTGCACGGCACTCAAGATGCCCTGCTGGATCGTTTGATTACCATCCACATGCCCGAACCTGACGAGCTCACTCAGCAGCAAATTCTGATCCAAAAAGTTGGGATTGAACCAGCTGATGCGCTGATGATCGTACGCTTGGTCAAAGCGTTTAAATCCCAAATGGGGAACCACAGCGCAACGAGCCTGCGACCTAGCTTGATGATCGCCAATATTTGCCATGAGCATGGCGTCGCGATGATGACGGAAGATGCTGATTTTCGAGACGTCTGTAGTGATGTTCTGCTATCTCGCGTCACCAATGAACTGTCGCCGGCAACCCATACTTTATGGGATTTATTTAATGAGTTAACTGCCAGCGCAGACGTGTTGGGCCCAGAGAGTAACAGCACTGATGTCAGCCCCCAACCCGAGGCAGATAAGCCAGTCGAGACGAAGGGCTCTAAGGGCAAATCTACGACAAAAAGTAAGGCTAAAGAATCGGCTAAGGCTTCAGAGGAGGCTGATGAGGCTGGTGATGATAGTGCCTCAGCCCCAGAACTCGACGAAATCGAGTCCAGCATTTTGACCTTTTTGACCGCGAGGGAATCGGCCTCTTTGTCAGAAATTGAGTCGGAACTTTCTTTGACGCGGTTTAAAGCAGTCGATGCTTTGCGATCTCTGGTCGAGGCCGGTTACTTACAAAAACAAAACGGTGCGGGCAAACCAGCGATTTATGGTTTAGTGCCAGAGGAGTCCTAGATTCCGCCATTGCAAGTGCTCGCCAAGTGGGTAAATATGAGTTGTCATTGATGCTGATCCCTGGCTAGTTTTCTTAAGGCACGTAAATGATTTGCCATGATTTTTGGTCAGTGCCTCACAATTGGGGCGATCTCACTCAATCATCTGAGGGTTTCAATCAAATACTTCTCTCATAAAATTTTCCAACTTTGTTTGTGGTCTCTGAACCACTGCTGCACAAAAGGGCAATCATGACTGGCCAATCTTTATCGCGTTCTTCAAGTGCCAATCGCCAAATGGCCACCGCGACCCAAGGTTCCACTTTGGTCGATGTTTTAGAACGAGTACTAGACAAGGGCATTGTCATTGCAGGCGACATTTCCGTCTCGGTCGGTTCGACAGAACTGCTCACCATTCGCATTCGTTTGCTGGTCGCATCAGTCGATAAGGCACGTGAAATGGGCATCAACTGGTGGGAAAACGATCCGTATCTGAGTGCGAGATCGCAGGAACTCTTGACCGCCAATGAACAACTGCAATCCCGCATCGAAAGCTTGGAACAAGAGCTGAAATCATTGCGATCGCAAGAAGACTGACCGCATCCACCCGTTGATGAATGAGGGCTGATGCCTGACCCATGCGCCAGTTTCCCGCTCGCATCCATGGTTTATTGGCTCCGCAGGCACCACTGGGGGTCATCATTCGGCGGGGTCCGTCTAAACAGGTAGCGACAATTTTGTGGGATCGCCGCCAAGATACCTTTCAGCTAGGGCAATGGCTCAAAGGCCGTATTTATGAGCGCCGCAGCGATCTCTCGCCAGATGGCCAATACCTGATCTACTTTGCCATGAATGGCCACTGGCAATCGGAGGCGCAAGGATCGTGGACCGCGATTTCCCAAGCGCCTTACCTCAAGGCATTGACGCTATTTCCTAAGGGCGATTGTTGGCAGGGCGGGGGCTTGTGGACCGGCCACACCCGTTACTGGCTCAATGGCTGTCATGACGAAGCCTTGTTCAACCATGCCAACAAACTGCGCCGCGATCTGAAGTTTCAGCCCTCTACTTATTTTGGTGCTGAATGTACTGGGGTTTACTATCCCCGTTTGCTACGAGATGGCTGGCAATTGCTAGAGCAGCGAGAAATAGCGAAGTGGCAGAGTCAAGATATTTTCGAAAAGCCCTTAGGTCACGGCTGGCGCTTGCGCAAAATCGCCCATGCCGAAGTGGGAGCGCCCGTCGGCAAAGGCTGCTATTGGGACGAGCATCAACTCCGCCATCCCGCCTCGGGCACGACCCAAAATTATCCCGATTGGGAATGGGCCGAGCTGGATGGTGATCGCTTAGTCTGGGCAGAGCACGGCAAACTCTTGGCCGGACGCATCCATCACGGTGGCTTGTCCCAGGCGACCGAGCTCTTTGATTTCAACCCGATGCAATTTCAGCCGCGGCAAGCGCCTTATTAACCGCAGACCAGGTGGCTAAGTGCTCTGGTCAATGAATGGCGGCAGAGTTCTCTAGAATAGGCACAGCTTCACAAGGTAACCAAGCTAATGCCAACGCCCCGCCTCATCATCATCGGACTGGACTGTATGGAACCCTCGCTGGTGTTCGATCGCTGGCGGGAGGATTTGCCCAACCTGCAGCGATTGATGGCTCAGGGCAGCTATGGTCGCTTTGAAAGCAGCATTCCCGCGATTACCGTGCCCGCCTGGAGCTGCATGATGACGGGGCGGGATCCAGGCGAGCTGGGGATTTATGGGTTTCGCAATCGGCGCGATCGCGGTTACCACAGCATGGGCATTTCCGACGGTAGTGCAGTAAAGTTTCCTCGCTTGTGGGACTGGCTCGGTGACGCCGGCTGGCAAGTGGCCGCCTTGGGCGTGCCCGGCACCTCACCGCCCTATCCGGTGAATGGTAGCCTCGTCTCCTGCTTTTTGACCCCCAGCACCGAGGTGCCCTTTACCCACCCGCCCGAACTCGGCGACCAAATCCGCAATTGGATGCCCGATTTCATGATGGATGTGCCCAACTTTCGCTCGGATGACAAAGCGCGCATTTTAGACAATCTGTTTAAGCTGTGCGACCAACGCTTTACCCTGGCGGAAAAGTTGATTGCCCAAGACCAACCCGACTTCCTCATGCTGGTGGATATGGGGGTCGATCGCATTCACCACGCCTTTTGGAAACCGATGGATCCGCGCCATCCGCAATATGAACCGGACTCTCCCTTTGCCAACGCAATCCATGACTATTACGTCCACGTTGATCAGCGCATTGGGGAATTGCTGCGGGTCTGTGACGACGATACTGCGGTGCTAGTGGTCTCAGACCATGGCGCGCAACCTTTGATGGGCGGGATTTGCATTAACGAATGGTTGATCAAAAACGGCTATCTCACCCTTAACGAGTTCCCCCCTGAGCCCGTGCCCTTAAATGAAGTGTCGGTGGACTGGAGCCAGACTAAGGTCTGGGGCGCCGGTGGCTACTATGCCCGCATTTTTCTCAATGTCAAGGGGCGCGAACCCGAGGGCACCGTTGCCATGACTGATTACGAGCCGCTACGGGAAGAACTCACCGCTAAACTATCCCAACTGACGACTCCGACCGGCGACCCCTTGAATGTCAAGGTATTTCGGCCCCAAGAGATTTACCAAAAAGTGCGGGGTCGAGCGCCTGATCTGATTGTGTATTTTGATGATTTGGCGTGGCGATCGGTCGGTAGTGTCGGCACGGGCGACCTTTATACCGTGGAAAACGACACGGGGCCAGACGATGCGAATCATGCACCCTTTGGGTTGATGATTTTCCATGATCCGCGATCGCCCCAACATGGACAGGTTCTGGAAGGTGCTCAGCTGTACGACATTGTGCCGACCCTGCTGCACCGCTACGGCTTAGAAGCGCCCAAAGATTTGCGCGGTAAGATTCTGAATCTTTAGCGACAGTTTGGATACCATGCAGCTCAGCCAGCAAAAAGGGGCGCAGGCTGAGCGCACACTATTGAAACTACATTGCATAAGCGCCGCACGCCTGCATCAGACACGGCAGTTTTCCAGTGGCACTTACAGAGAAGAGGAGGGATCCGATTGGGCGATCTCGTCCATTTGTATAGCGTCGATGTTCACCGTATCGCCTGGCTCATCGTCATGACTCAGGGGCTCATAAACGCGGGTTTGGGGCAGCCCCGCATTGACATCGGTGTCCATCGGCTTATGCTGCATTAGTTTCATCTCGGGGGTAATCTCCGGCAAAGAACTCATGGGGCCAACTAAGGGCTCGCTATAGGGACCGATGGCATCTTTTGGGGCAGGCGGAGGAGCGGCAGGCGCGATCGCGGGAGGCGATTCCAACGACTTGGGCTGGGCTGCCGGTTTATCGTCAGGGGCAGGGTTCGAAATTTCGACTTCCTGCAGCTCTAGCTTGTCAATATCGGTCGGAGTGGACGGCTGAGGCTTTTCGACCGGTTGTTTGAATTCACTGGGCAGGCGAGACTCCGGCTCGTAAATTGTGTTGGGACTATCTTTGGGTCCCCACTCTTGCAGCAAGTCGTCGGAAAATTCTTCAATTTCGATGTCCAGCTCGTCTTCCGCCTCGAAGGTGGGGGCAGGCTCGACGGGGGCCGTCTCATCGAAGGCGTCCGGTGGCGCGACCTCTGCTTCACCCGTGGGCTCGGGCTCGGGGGCGAACTGAGGGGTCGTTTCGAGGGGTTCATCAACCGTGAAGCCATCGCCATCGGGCGTCACAGGTGCCGCACCCGCGCCAGTGGGCCGCACGTCCAGCACGACTGACGGTGGCATGGGCTCTCGAAATTCTTGGGAAGCGGCGTAAATTTTTTGCAGGATGCGATCGCCCTCAGCGCCACTCACTTTTTGCGGCTGCCCATTTTCCACCTTGACGGGAATCAAATCGACTTTCATTTGTCCCGCGCGAATCGCCACTTGCAACACGGCGGTTTCCGCTGTGGGGTTTTCGGTGGCCTGGGTGTAGACAAAATCGCCGAGGGAATAGGCAATGGGGCGACCTTTATACAGTTCCGCACCTTGCAACTGGTGGGGATGTTGACCGACAACCAAATCAGCGCCCTGATCAATGGCTAATCTAGCCAAGTTCGTTTGGGATTCGGCGGGGGTCGCGGGTGGCTCCGTTGACCAGCGATAGCTCACCACCAACCAGTCCACCTCATCTCGAATGGCCTGAATATCCGCCACGATTTCTTTCATGGTGACGGCATTAACGCCGCCGAGGGTTTCATCAGCCGCCAAAGTAAAGTCACGGTCGTAGCTCAGATAAGCGATCCGCTGTCCCTTGACGTCCACAATTTCGGGGCGACGGGCTTCTCGCTGGCCGCGTCCGGCACCGACACGAAAGACACCGTTGCGATCAAGAGTATCGAGGGTTTCGGCTAATCCTTGCTCCCCAAAGGCAAGCGCTTGTTTGCCTGTCAGGTTAACCAAATCAACGCCGCCCTCTTTGAGCAGATTAATGGCATCGGGACGCTGCCGTTCTAACCATTCTTCTTCGAGCGAAGTGGCTGAACTCGCCAGGGGATCTTGTAGATTGACCATGGCAATGTCCGCCTGGCGATAGTTGGGCAAGCCCGCCAATAATTGACCTTCATAGGCCAGCTGGTCATAGGGCAAGCCGTCTAAATCGACATCGCCGCCAAACAGCAGCGTAATGGTGGGATCTTGAGGCAGCTCTAGGCGATCATGCTTCAGCACGCCCACGGGTTCCAAGGCGGCATTGACGACATTGGGGCGATCGCGCTCGGGCTCAACTTTATAGGCCACCGACGTCGCGACGGTGGTGGCATGGCTGGTCGCCTGATCAGGGGCAGCATGGTCAGCCAGCACCGTATGGGTACCGTTAGGGGTAAAGGTGGGCAGCTGCGGTTCGGCCCCTTTGTTGCGGGCCTCGCGACCAGCAGGCAGGAGGCGATCGCCCGCCTCCGTCTCCGCCCGAGTTTGGAAGGGCAGCGACGGCTCGGTCCGACCCGACATCACGACTTCGACCATGCAGCCAAAAACGAACGCGGCGACGGCTGACCCCGTCAGCATAAAGGCACGCATCGTCTTAATTTGGTCAGCCAGTACCGGCCAGCCAAAGCCTGGAATATTGGGAGTAGAAGCGGTCCGCTGCACTAAAGTCGGGGGAATCATCGCGGAAGTTGCTCCCGCGCCTTGTTCACGCTTCAGACGCTCTCTCAACGCCGGTGTCATGACCCGAATGCGCTGCTGCCAAAGCAGCTTGCGCCCACCAATCGGTCGCGCGGTTAGATGAATGCCTTCAATCAGGGGTGAATTGAGCTGCCAGATGAGGTGACAAACATATTGAGTCAGCGGTTTTTGCAGGGGGGTGCGCTCAAACTCAAGCGTGATTTGAATGCAACCAGGCCGTTTGTCTTGGCTCACCTGGGCATAAATGCCTTCGGGAATGAGCGGCTCATTGAGCCAGAGGGCGATCGCCCGAAACTGCCCAGCAGCCGCCAACACCTTGGTGGACAGACTATCAGCCGATGAATTGACAGTAGCGTTAACCATGCTGTTGGAACTGTTGTAGAGCCAGAGACGAGGGTGCACTTGCTTAAAGCACCCCTAAACATCGCACACTTAAACCTGGCGTCATCAAATTTATCGTGAACGAATAGGTAGAAGCGCCAATGATGATAACAACGATTTCGGAAAAAGAAACGATTTTGTCAATATTTTAGAGCGATTTTGTGGGTTCCCAAAAGGTCACGGTTGAGAAAACTCGTCCCACGCCTATATCAAATATGACCCGCGCCCAGTTTTACCAGCACGCGAGCCAAAGAGACTGATCGCTCTCGAGAGCGATATCTAAAAAAAGCGATCGGGTTTTCTCAGCAGCAGTCCTTCGCTAGAGAACGAGCAGCGATCGGGATAGCCGATACAGCTAGTAAGTGTTTAGCGTGAAGCTCTCCGCCGGGATTGAATCCCCTCTGGGGAGGGGCGTTGGGGTGGGTTAGTCAAGTCATGACCGATATCTGACCCACCCCGCCCTCCGGGCACCCCTCCATCGGAGGGGACCAGCTATTCCGAACTAACGCTAAACAGCCACTACGGCTATCCCAAAGCAGACAAGCTGCCTGCTTTTACAACCATTGGGGTGATTTGATCCTCATTCCTAAGCAAACACGCGCCGCCCCTCAAAGCGGCCGATTTCTTGATAGTGCTGGAAGCCCGTGAAGCCTGGTGTCGCATTCACAGCGGCAGCCACATCTGGGTTGAGGGCCAGATAGCTGTCCTCGTTATACAACGCACTCGGTCGTCGGCCCTCGAACTGACCAAAGTCGATGAAGTGCTCATAAGGATCCGTGCCTGCAGCTGCCACATCTGGGCTATTTCGGAGATAGAACTGCTCATTAAACAGGGCGAGACTCGGTACGCGCCCTTCATCAACCCCGGTCAAAATGTAGTGCTGGAAGGCACTCGTCAATCGACCTTGAGCGACGGCTAGCGACACATCGGGATTGTTCAACAAATAGTCACTTTGGTCAAAAAACGCGCTGGGGTCGCGCCCTTCTCGGTGACCACGGGTCAGGAAATGGGACAGACCGCTGCTGAGCGCCCCAGTCGCCACCGCATTGCGTACGTCTCCATGACGCGCCAGATAGAACGATTCGTTGAACAGCACACTGGGATTGCGTCCTTCGTTAATGCCAAACTGCACAAAGTGCTGATAGCCCGAGGTAAACCTCGAACCCACCAAAGAGGCCACATCAGGGTTTTGACTGAGATAGAAAGACTCGTCAAAGAGCTGGGCCAAGGGCAAGCTATCAATGAACTCTCCTGGGGCCACTGCCGCTGGGTTATCGAGCTGGAGCTGTTGCTCGTAGTCAATAAAGGTGCTGAGCAGACCGCGTATGGTAATGCTGACCGTCGCCGTCGCCGTCGCGCCCTGTTCATCCTGCACGGTGTAGGTGAATTGGTCGGTGGCACTGCGCCCCACTGGCAACAAGTTAAAGGCCCCATTGGGATCGTAGCTAAAGGTCCCGTTGCCGCGATTGACGATTAAGCCCCGCGTGTTCGACGTATCAACATTGATGATTTCGAGTTGCCCTAAGCTCGGATCCGCCTTGAATTCCGGATCAAAATCATTCCCCAAGACGTTCGCCGTGGTGAAGGCCGTGGCTTCATCGGTTCTAAAGCCCGCGCCGCTATCGTTGAGGGCGATCGGGAGATCGTTAATCCCCGTGATGTTGATGTTGACGGTGCCATCAACCTCGCCACCATTGCCATCACTAACGGTGTAAGTGAGCGTTTCGGTTGCGACCTGCCCCCCGATGAGGCTTTGCCCAGGGGTATAGGTCAGGGTGCTGCCATTATTGGTGATCGTGCCAAAACTTGCGTCACTCACACTGCTAATCGTCAGGTTGGGATTGTCATTGAGGTCAATGTCTGTAATCCCAGCCTTGGTAAGGAGATTTAGATCGATCGCGTTGCCTTCGGTGGTGTCAAAGGTCACCAACTCACTCGTGATAGTCGGCGCTTCATTGACGCCATTGATCAACATCGTGACCGTGGCCGTGCTTTCGACCCCGCTTGGGTCTGCAATGGTGTAAGTAAAACTATCGGTGGCAGTCTCTCCCACTGCCAACATCCGGAAAATTTCAGGTGGCGTGTAGGTGATGCTGCCATCAGCGTTCAAAGTGGCGGTCGTCGTATCGGTGTCGTCGAGGGTCACCGGTATCCCCACCACGGCAGCCAGATTATTCAGTTTGGTGACCTTGAGGGTATCGCCATCTTCGTCTTCATCATTGTCGGTCAACGGGCGAGTCGTAAAGGGGGCGTTGTCAGGAGCCGTAAATAACGCCAGATCGTCCTCATCTTCTGGGATCGGATCATCCTTGGCGATCGGGGCATCATTCACCCCAGTAATCGTGACGGTCACCGTTGTGGTGTTGCTGCCGCCATTGGGATCACTGACGGTGTAGCTAAAACTGTCGGTGTCGGTTTCACCGAGGGCTAACTGGAACGCGCCATTGGGGTTGTAGTTAATCGTGCCACCATCGGCTAGGGACACGATCGCTCCAGAGGCCAGCGTAATATCGCCAGTCGCCACAGCTTGGCCCGCGATCGCTGAGATAAAGAGATTGTCCTGATCCCCCGGATCGACATCCGTGTCATTCGCCAAGACATCGCCCGTGACAAAGGCCGTATCTTCATCCGTCGTGAAGGCCGCACCATTACCTGGCCTCGGATCGGGCACCGCCGTCGGCGCATCATTGATGTTGAGGAACTCCACAATCGTGATGGGCACGGCCACGCTGGTAAACTCACCATCGCTCGCGCTGACGCTAAAGCTGGGCTGGACTTGGTCGCCATCATCCACAAACTGCACCTGACCCGCGATCACTTGAGCTTCGGTAAAGCTGGTGACATTTTCAGTGACGACACCATCCACTACTAAGTTGAATGAGCCGCCCGACAATCCCGAAACGGTGATGATCAAGTTTTCAGACGGGGTATCAGGGTCGTCAACCGCGATATTGTCGCCGGTCAGCGTGATGGTCGCCCCTTCGGTCACCGTCAGTTGGGCCTTGCCAATCACCGGCGGGTCGTTGATGGGCACAAAGCTGACGACGTTGCCCGCCTCAGTAAAGGTGCCGCCATCCGCATCGACGACCGTGATGTCAAAGGTTGGCGAAGTTTCCGACCCATTATGCTTAAAGCTGACTTCGCCCGCGTTGAGCAACGCCTGCGTAAACTCGGTGATCGGCTGAGCGGCGAAATCAAAGAACTGGCCCCCCACCACATTGCTGACTCGGAACAGCAGATTGGGCGCTAGTGTTTCGGGGTCGGTGGCGGCCAGATTGATGACCTCAGGCGTATCAGGATTGTTAAGGGTGAGCCGCTTACCTTCTGTAATGGTGAAGGTATTGATTGTGATGTCGGGGTCATCATTGACCTTGTTGAAGGTGACCGCAGCCGGAGCGACGGTGGTGCCATCAACTTGTTGATCGGTCACCGTGACGGTATACGTGGGGGCAATCTCGTCACCATCATCTTTAAAGGTCAGTTCACCAAAGGCGATCGCGGCCGCAGTGAATTTTTGCTCTGGGGCCAGTAGCGCCCCATCCAAGAAGAACTCGCCACCAGTGACTGCCCCAATTGAAAAGCGCAGTTGACTTTGTGAGTTGTCGGGGTCCGTTGCCGCCAGATTCGCCGGGGTGACGGTGACCTCGCCCCCCTCAGTCACGGTCAGGGCATTGGCGGTCAACGTCGGGGCATCGTTCACATTCTCAAAGGCCGCAATCACCCCATCAAAGGTGATGCTGTTGGTCTCGTCACCGGGGGCCAGGGGCGTGTCTTCCACCTTGAGCGAGAACGTGGGAGCCGCTTCTGCGCCGTCCTGCTTGAACTGAATCAAGCCTGCGGTAATCTCGGCCTGGCTAAAGGTGCCATCGACCGGAATCGTCGTCGCCGTGTCGTCAGGATCGAGATTGCGCCGCTGGAAGGAACCATTGGTCGTGGCAACGACGGTGTAGAGGATATCTTCCGGCGCGGTTTCTTCGTCGGTGGTGCGCAGATTATTTTCGGTCAGCGTCACCGTTTGCCCTTCGTTAATGGTCAAACTGTTCTTTTCCACCACGAGGGGATCGTTCGTGGCGGTAAAGCCAATTTCCAGCGTTACCGGAATCGTAATCGGCTCGCCAAATTCTGCGGGGAAGGCGTCGGTCACGGTGGCACTGATGTCGGCAATCGTGTTGGAGCCACCGTGGACAAACTTCACCAGTCCGTCGTTGACTTGAGCCTGGGTAAACGTGACTTCGGGCCCCGTTTGCAACACACCATCGACTTCGAAGCCGTCGGGCTGTTCGGCGTCGTTATCGGCAATCGTGATTTTATAGGTCAAATCTTCGGGGCCGCTCTCGCCTTCGTCATCCAACGTGAGCAGGGTTTCTGAACTCAGAGTGACGGTCTCGCCCTCAGTGACCGCAAAGGTGCTCACCTGCACCTCGGGCGCATCATTAACGGGGATAAAGTCAACGTTAGCGGCGACGGTGACCGTTTCGCCGGCGGCATCTTTGACGGTAATGTCAAAGCTGGGGACGGGGCTGCTGCCATCTTGCACAAAGGTGATTTCCCCTTGGTTCAAGACGCTTTGCGTAAACTCGGTGATCGGTTGCGCATTAAAGTCTACGAACGAACCGCCCTGCACATTGCTCAGCGTAAAGACCAACGCCGCCGCCGCCGTTTCATCATCCGTCGCTGCCAGATTCACCACGCCTGGTGTGTCTTTGTCATTCAGCGTTAAGATGCCGCCCTCGGCGATTGTGAAGGTATTGACGGTGATTTCAGGGGGATCGTTGACGGGGTTAAAGGTGACCGCAGCATCGCCAGTGGTTACGCCGCCCTCAGGGTCGAGCACAGTCACCGTGTAAGCGGGCTTAGTTTCGTCGCCATTGTCCGTAAACTTCAGCTCTTTGAGCAGCAGATCCTGCGAGGTGAAATTGGCCCCTTCGACCAACGGTTGGCCATCAAAGGTAAAGGTACCGCCTTGGACGTTGGTGATATTAAATCGGAGTTCGCTGGCCAGGTTGTCAGGGTCGCTGGCCGCCAGATTATCCGGCGTGAGAATGACGGAACCACCCTCATCGATTTCGATCGCGTTCGCGGTCAAGGTGGGGTCATCGTTGATATTTTCGAAGGTAATCTTGCTCGCGATCGCGACCTCATTCACCGGGCCGCCCGGCTCTAGCGGCGTATCGACCAGGCTGAGTTCGTAGGTGGGAGCCGCTTCTTCGCCGTCATGCTTGAACTGAATCAGTCCACCATCGATATCCGCTTGGGTAAAGGTTTGCCCGACGGTCAGTTTCGTGGCCGTGCCCAAATCCAGATCCCGCAGTTCAAAGTCACCGTTGGTCACAGCCTCAATGGTGTATACCAGATCCGCTGCCGCCGTGGTCTCTTCATCCGTGACTTTTAAATTATTGGGACCGAAAATCACCAAACCCGACTCATTAATCGCCAGGCGATTGTTGACCACGACGGGCAAGTCGTTTTCCGCTTGAAAATCGACGTTCAAGGGCACGGGGGGCGTCGTAATCGGCTCTCCCTCGGGGAAGGTATCCGTCACGCTGACGGTTAGCGTTGCGATGCTGTTGGAGCCGCCATGGACAAACTGGACGAGCCCGTCGTTGACCTGCGCTTGGGTAAAGGTGACTTCTGGCCCAATCTCTCTGACGCCATCCACCTGAAAGAAGTCAGGATTTTCGGCGTCGTTATCGGCGATCGTGACGGTATACGTCAAGCCTTCAGGAGCGCTTTCCTCGTCTTCAGTCAACAAATTGTCGGCGGTCAGGGTGATGCCCACCAGATTGTCGGGGTTACCCTCGGGCACCGTCAACGTATTATTCGTCAGGACTGGAGCATCGTTGGTGGCGGTAAAGTTGATCTGCCCATCGGCGTCGGTGATCGCGATCGCATCTTCGCCATCACTCACCGCCAGGCTAAAGGTCGGCGCATCGTTCGAGCCATCATGCTCAAAGACGATGACATCCCCAGCGTCAATGTCGGCTTGGGTAAAGGTGGTCGCCACTGTCGGCTCGCCACCGGGCTCCGTCGACAAGCGCAAAAACTGTCCGCCAGTCACCGCATCGACGGTGTAAGTGATGTCGGCAGCCCCCGATTCTTCGTCACTGACGGACAGTACTGCATCCGTGATGGGCACAGTGCCTCCCTCAGTGAGGGACAACGCCAGGGGCTCCAAAACAGGTAGATCGTTCAGCGGTTCAAAGGCGATATTCAACGACACGGGAATCGTATTCGCATCGCCCCCGACTGCCGTATCGGTCACGCTAATGGTCAAATCGGGCTCAAAATTCGAGCCCCCATGCACCAATATCACCAGTCCGTCATCTATCTGCTTCTGTGTAAACGTGACTTCGGGGCCGAGTTCCACTACGCCATCGATGATGAAACTATCGGGCTGGTCGGGGTCCAAATTATTGATGGTGACGGTATACGTCAACTCTGCCGCTGTCGATTCTTCGTCAGTAACCGATAGATTAGCCGCAGTGATGAGCACCATCTCCCCTTCCGGCAGAGCCAGAGGACTTAGATCATCCGCAATCTGGGGCACATCATTGTTCGGCAAGAAGTTGAAAATCTCACCACCAGCAATTACGACAGACTCGCCGCCTTCATCGGTCACAGTGAGTTCAAAGCTGGGAGCTTGTTTATCACCAAAGTAGTTAAAGGACACCAAGCCTGCATCAATGTCGGCCTGAGTAAACGTTAGCGTCGGGCTGGATTCTCCAGTGTCAACATCTTCCAGGAGAAATTCACCAGCTGCTTCGTTCGGTGACTCCGTTAGATCCGTCACGGTGTAAACCAGGTTGGCCGCAGTCGACTCTTCGTCCTCAACACTCAAATCGTTGTTGGACAGCGTGACCTGGGTCTGTTCAGCCAAATCGATCAGCGCTGAATCCACATTGGGAAACTTGACGATGGGCACGTCGTTGACCGGGGCAAAGGTAATACCGTCACCCTGACTGATCGCGCCGCTGTCGGTTTGCACAAGATCAGGATTCGGAGCAGCCGTTGCCGACACTCGGCCAGAGTCGCTGACCTGCACGGAGTAGCTGGGAGCCGTATCGGTCGCCGGATCGTTAACAAACTGCACCAGTCCGTCGCTCACCTGCTGTTGCGTAAAGCCCACCGGGGCTTGCCCGGGGGCCGCCAACACGTCTACGACACTGCCACCAGGAGCGTCGAGCAGCTCAAATCGTCCGCCCGCGATCGCGGTAATTGTGAAGGTGAGGGTCGCGTCATCCTCTTCCACATCAGTGGCCGCCAAATTAGCCGCTGTGATGGTGACGGTATCGCCTTCTGATAACGTCAACGTATTCGTCGTCAGAGTCGGCGCGTCATTGACCGGCTCAAACGTAATATTGCCCCGGATCGACTGGCCAATGGGCAACTTATCAAAGCCCTCACCCGGCAAACCGCTATCCACCACGCGCAGGCGATAGGTGGGCGCGAGCTCGCTGCCATCATGGACAAATCGAATCAGCTCGTTATCAACATCGGCTTGGGTAAACGCATCGTCACCCACCCCTAAGTCAACGAATACGCCATCTTCTAACTTCTGAAATTTACCGTTGGTGACCGACTGAATATCGTAGGTAAGCTCGGCGGCTGTTGATTCTCCCTCCTCATCAGTCACTAGGAGGTTGACGGTATCCCCAAGGTTGAACACGACGGTGCCGCCTTCGGCGATCGTCAGCGCATTGGCCTCAACATCGGGAGAATCGTTCACCGCGTCGAACAATACCTGCGCGAGATCTGGGGCAGACACATCACCGTCATTACTCGCGATGATGTTGTAGCTGGGGGCAAAGTTCGAGCCGTCATGCTCAAATTCCACTAGCCCCATATCCACATCATCAAGGGTGAAACTCAGTGTGGGCAGGCCATCCAGCAAAAAGGTCCCCGCCAATGAGCCCTCAGACGTCGGCTCAACTGTGATGAGAATTTCATCCAGTGCCGCGTCCCCTGCAGTGGCATTCAAGTTGTTCAGCGATAGTGTGCGGGTATTCCCTTCTTCAATGCTGAGAATATTGTTCTGGATGATGGGTATAGCCATGGGATTCACTCTTGAATTTCAATGCAGTGGAAGATTTAACTCGATTTCGATCGCAGCCTTTTAGGTGACTATTCGCACACAATCAACGCTCATAAAAATTCACTCAAAAATTAGATCACCTAACAAACACCCAACAGTAGACTCAAATTACTTGTGTGTAAAAAGCCACATAAACTCTAGCTCAACTTTTAAAAAGTGAGCGGCTTTGAGCACATAAATTTTATGGAGCGCAACAACTCAGCAATAGTAGTTTTTCAGCGATCGCAGAATTTGAAGTCGTCTCTAAATATCAGGCCAAACCAAATATCGGTTCCCACCTAAGGCAGATCATTTTCGTAACTATCTTTCTTGAGACTGACAGAGTTCGTAGAGTTGAGTGCAGCATCCTGCAATAATTAACACAGTCGAAGTAGCCCTAAAAATAGGCCATTCATCAAATTTGGCACTGTAGAGAAACGTGACAAAGTCTATAGATATAAGCTCTGCCAGGCTTTCCCTAAAGTCATTCAGGCTACCAGGGCCTTCGGAAAAATAAGGCTTCCATCATTACAATCGGCATTACGGGCTGCCATAGCGTTCGTAATGGTATTAGCGTGACAAGTACTCAAGCAAGTATTCGCATAGCTTCAGCTAAAGCAAATTTGCTTGATCAGACATCAACGAGTGAACTCACGTCGTCACAAGAAGTCACGCCGTTTCGCAACCTTAGCTCAACCTAAATTGGTCAAAAGTCATTTTATTTAAGACTGCAAAATCAACAAAAGACGTCATCGATTGCTTGCACTTTGGCATCAGGTCAAAGCGATGAGTCGCTATTGCCGATACGTCTCTAAAGATCGTCCTAGATCTTTACCAAGAACTGAACAGGATCGACCGTAATCATGATAATGATTTATCTACAAAAATCAAGTTTAGTATTCAGAAAAGGAAGTCAGAGTTGTGATGGTGGGGCGATCGCTTACCCATAAAAGAACATTTCCTCACCACCAACATGGCTGAATAAGAATGACCCAGCCCCGCCAATTATTAAAAGACGAGTCTGGGTCGTGGAGTCGTTTTGACGTTAAGCCCCTACCCCCTTAAACGGGCAAGACAAACCGTCCTTCAAAGCGGCCCGCCGCTTCAAAATGCTGGAAGCCATTGGGCAGGGCTCCAGAGTTGATGGCGTTAGCAACGTCTGTGTTAAATGACAGGTAGCTCGATTCACGATAAGCCGCACTACCTCGTCGCCCTTCAAACTGACCAAATTGTTGGAAGTGGTCAAATGCTCCTGCTCGGGTAACGCCCGCCTGTACTAATTGAGGATTCGTATCCAAATAGTACTGGGCATCAAAGAGTGACAACGCGGGCAAGCGATTTTCATCCACCCCAGCAATGACGTAATGCTGGAAGGCACTCTGAATCGCCCCACTATCTACGGCCCTATCTACATCGGGGTTGTTAAGCAAGTAATCACTCTGGTCAAAGAAGGCGCTGGGGTCTCGGCCTTCGCGGTGACCAAACTGGAGGAAATGCTCCAAACCACTTCTGAAAATACCATTGTTGACCGCCTGACGCACTTGCGCATTGTTCGCCAGATAGAACGACTCGTTGTAGAGCACACTGGGGTTGCGCCCTTCACTCAAGCCAAACTGTACAAAGTGCTGGAAGCCAGAACTAAAGGGTAAACCTGGGCCGACAACAGCCGCAACTTGTGGGTTTTGATTGAGATAGTATCGCTCGTCGTAGAGCTGGGCCAGGGGAAACACGCCGAAGGTATTCCCCGGTGCCACGGCATTCAGGTTTTGGAGTTTCAGTTGCTTCTCATAATCGAGGAAGGAACTGAGCTGCCCGGTAATCCGAATGCTGACGGTAGCGCTATCAGTTGCCCCCTGAGCATCTTCAATGGTGTAACTAAAGACATCATTGCGAGTTTTGCCCACTGGTAGCGCATCAAACACCCCGTTGGGATCATAGGTAAAGGTGCCATCGCCCCGGTTGACGAGTAAGCCTCGCAACCCAGTCGTGTCAACACTCTTTAAGGTGATGGCTTGGCCCTCAGGGTCAAAGTCATTGGTTAGCACATTACCGGTTCTAAAGGCCGCTGACTCAACTGTGCGGAAGCCAGAGCCACTGTTGGCGACGGCAACAGGTGGGTCGTTGACGCCTGTCAGGGTGATTTTCAGCTCGCCATCGACGGTGCCGCCGTTGCCGTCACTGATTGTGTAGGTGACCGTATCCTCTTTAACTTCGCCCCCTAAGAGATTCCCCGTTGGGGTATACGTCAGGATGTCATTGGTGAACGTGACCGTACCGAAGGTGCCATCGCTGGCGTCACTAATGGTAAGCACATCGCCAAAATCGACATCCTTCGCTCCCGCCGCCGTCAGAAGGTTGAGGTTAAGCGGGCTGCCCTCAGTCGCTGCCGCAGTCAAGCTCGCCGTATCCAGAGTAGGCAAGTCATTTACCCCCTCGATCGCGATCGTCACCGTACCAATAGCTGTTTTGCCATCAGTTAAGTCAGGGTCATTGTCATTGATCGTGTAGGTAAAGGTGTCTGTGCCGGATTGCCCGACTGCCAACGCTTGGAAAGTTGTAGATGTCGTTGGATCGTAGTTAATCAGGTTACCAACAATTTCAACGGTAGCCCCTTTGGTGGTAGTGACCGTCCCCGTTTGACCGTTGATCTCAGTGACCTGCAGGGTGGTGCCGCTGTCGTCAGTGTCATTCGCGGTCACATTCAGCCCAGTCAGCTTCGTATCCTCATCGGTAGTGAAGCTATTCGCAACCGCTACCGGCGGATCGTTGACCGGAATAAAGGTGATATTGCCACTCGCAACAGAAACGTTGACCGAGTCAGTGCCATCAATGCCGTCACTGACCGTCAGCGTAAAGCTCGGGGCCACCTCACTATTTTTGTCCGGCTGGAAGTTGACCAAGCCGTCGATCACGTCTTTTTGGGTGAATGTGCTGGTCGGATCTAGCGCCGCAGTGGTCAAGTTAAAGAGCAAGAACTGGCCACCTGTGAGGTTACTGACGGTGTAGGTCAGCTCCGCATCGGTATTGTCCGGATCCGCGGTAAACAGGTTGGCGTTGGCCGTATCGAGGAGATCAAGATCGAGTTCTAACAGCGTCCCTTCCACAATGGGGAAGTTAACGACTTTAATCTCAGGCGCATCATTCACCGGGAACTGGGACAGGTCAATGGTGGCCGCTTCGGGTGCCGCCAGTGCCAAGCCCTCACTATCAATCACGTTGACCTTGTAGCTGGGCGCATCTTCGTTACCGTCATCTTTGAAGGTGAGCTCACCTGCAGCTAACTGCGCAATGGAAAATTGGCCAAAGCCATCGCCACCATCGACAACGTCTAGCGCTACACCATTCAGGAAGAAGGTGCCGCCCACCACATCAGAAATCTCAAATTTGAGTTGTGTGACCAGGTCTTCGCGATCGCTCGCAAAGATATTGTCAGTGGTCAGGGTGATCTCCTGTCCCTCAATCGGGCTCAGCGTATTCTTCGTGAGCTCTGGCGCTTCGTTAGCCAACTGGAACATAGGAGTGACGGATTGAGTGAGCGTATTGGCCCCGGTACCGCCATTATTGTCTTGCACCGACAGCGTAAAGGTCGGTTCTAACTCACTGCCATCGTGAACAAAGGTGACCCGATTGTTGTTGATGTCATCTTGGGTAAAGGTCGTCGCATTGCTGCCACTCACCTGGAAGTTCGCATTGGCAATGCTATCGACGGTGTAAACCAGCTCTACCGGATTCGTCGTTTCTTCGTCTTCGACAAAGATCTGCACCTCAGGCGGATCCGCCAGCGGATCTGCAACTCCACTCACGACATTGATGGTGCCACCCTCGACCACCGTCGGGAAACTAATCACAAATGGATCAGGTGTCGGCGCATCGTTGACTGGCGTGAAGTTGAGCGTAAAGTTGACTCCGGTCTCGATATCAATAGCGTTGACCGTGGAAGTGACATCACCAGGCACCACCTGGTCTTTGAGCTGTAACTTAAAGGTCGGCGCGGCATTGTTGTCTACCTCAGCCTGCACAAAGGCGATTAGCCCATTGTTGACGTCGGCTTGGCTAAACGACTCCCCAACATTGAGCCGCGTACCGTTTCTGGTAAAGAATGCATCTTCCGCATCGGTCGCCCCATCGGGACCAACGCTGATGATCTCGTAGTTGAGATTCGCAGGGGCCGTCTCTTCGTCTTCAAACAGCAGGTTGGCTGCCGTGATGGGCGTACCAGTGCCGTCGTCGATTTCGGTGAGGCTGAGCTGGGCCGCCTTGAGCACGGGCACATCATTGATGGCGGTCAAGGTGCCCTCGTAAGTAGCGGTCGTGCTGCCGCCCTCGTCGTCAAAAACGGTCAGCTCATAGCTTGGAACCACGTTAGAGCCATCGTGGTTGAAGACGATGTCGCCATTTTCAACCTGCACCCAGGTGAACTTGTTATCAGCGATCGGGGTATCCGAGCTGGTTGACAGGGCAAAGAAGCCACCTTTCACCTCAGCAACTTCGAACGTCAAATTTTCTTGTGCGGTTTCACCCAGTTCATCCGCCGCATTAATTTGATCCAGGGTGAGGCCGAAAATGCCATCTTCCTCGACAGTGAACGTAAACTGTGCCAAGTCATTGGCCGTTTCTAGATCAGTCGCCGGAATCGGCCCATCGGGGCTGATCAACGTGGGATTGTCGTTCTCACGATTGAACGTGATATCGGCAGCTTCCACGCCGGAAGTCAGTCCCGTGCCTCCAGCATCTTTGACCTCGACTTTGTAAGTCGGCGCATCGTTCGAGCCGTCATGTTCAAAGCTGACTCGCCCCTCCACCACATCGCGCAGAGTGAAGTCCCCATTAACAGCAGTTGAGTTATCAACGGTGAACGTGCCATTGGTCTCGTCTGTGATGAAGAATTCCAGGTCGAGATTGGGCGAATCTAAGTCTTCGGCACTGAGATTGCTGGTGGTGAACTCGACCGTTTGCCCTTCGTCGATGGTGAGGGCATTGATCAGCAACTCCGGAGCATTCGGTAGATTGGTAAAGGTGCCGCCATCAGTGACGTCCTTAAAGACCACTTCTAAGGAAGTGGACTGGACGGGTGCGGGAACGCCATTGTCGCTCACCGTAACGGTGTAGCTGGGCGCGAACTCGCTGTTGTCATGCTGGAAGGCCACGCTTCCCAGGTTGAGGTCTTGCTGCGTAAAGGTATCGTTGACGCCTAACGCCGCACCACTCAAGAAGAAGGTGCCTTTGCTAACAGCATCAATGGTGTAGGTCAGCAGTGCCGGGTCACCAGTGGTGCCATCAAAGGTTTCTTCATCCACAAAGCTGAGCTGAGTCGCTCCATCAATGGTGACTTTTTGGCCCTGTGAAATCGCGAATAGTCCTTCCGTTGTGCCGGCTGCCAACTCAGGGGCGTCGTTGATCGGCGTGAAGTTAATATCCGCATCACTGGCGACAGAAACTCCCTGAGGCGTGCCATTGTCTTTTGCCGTCAGCGTATAGGTGGGAGCGTCGTTACTGCCGCCTTGCTTAAAGGCGACCAGTCCGTCAATCACCTGCTGTTGGCTAAAGGCATCCACCGTATTGGTCGCAATTTCAGTCGCGAAGGCACCGGAGCCATCGTCAATAAAGAAAGAGCCATTGGCCAGGTTCGTAATGGAGTATTTGAGGTTGGCAGGGCCACTTTCTGGATCAACGACTTTGAGGTCACTGATGGTCAGGAGCACCTGCTCATCTTCACTGATGGTCAGGGTATTCGTCGTAATTGCCGGTGGATCGTTAACGGGGACAAGGGTCGCAACGTAGTTTTGTAGATCGGTGCTAGTGCCGTCAGTGACTTCGAGCGTAAAACTGGGCTGGGTTTCGGTGCCGTTGTGCTTAAACGCGACCAGTCGATTGTCGATATCAGCTTGAGTAAAGGTGGTGATTGGGGTACTGGTATCAGTCGCCAAAGCAAAGAACCCGCCCACAACATTGGTTGCCGTGAAGTCTAAATCTTCGGGCAAGGTGTCGGTGTCGCTGGCAAAAATGGCCGCATTCACCGCTACGTTGGTCGCATCAAGGACGAGCAGCGCCCCCTCGGTAATGGCAAAGGGGTCATTGCCCAGGTTACCGGGCAGATCACCATCGGGAATCAGCACAGGAGCATCATTGACCGGAATCAGGGTGACGTTAATCGTGGATACCGGAGACGTTTTGTCGGCTAAGGCCGCACCGGCGTCGGCTCCGATATCGGTCACGGTGACATCGAAACTAGGTGCTTTATTGTCGGTGGGGGTTTCGCCCGTGTCGTCGTGGGTAAAGGTGACCGTTTCTTGAATGATGTCTAGCAGCGTGAAGGTCGTCTTATTGAAGCTACCGTTGACCACGTTGGAGACTGTGAATTCAAGATCCAGCGCTTTGGTTTCAACATCGATCGCGCTTAAGTTGGCCGTTGTCAGAGTCACCGTGCTGCCTTCGGTGACAGTCAGGTTTTTGTTGACCAGTTCGGGCACGTCGTTCACTGCCGTGAAGTTAAAGTCTTCCGGCGCAACAGTTACGGTGACCTCTTCATCAATGGGGGCACCGTTGTCATTGAGGGTGACCGTAAAGCTAGGGGCGGTTTCGCCACTGTGCAAGAAGGTAACATCGCCATTCTCGACATCCGCTTGGGTAAAGGTGGTGGCGTTAACGCCGTCGAGCTGGAAAGTGCCGTTGGTGGTGGCATCAACGGTGTAAACCAGATCGGTTAGCGGTTGCAGTCCAGCTTTCACCTCAGCATCAACGACCTTGAAGAAAGTGTCCGTAATGGCCAGGGATGCATCTTCAGTGATCGGAATGTTCGTTGCTGGGTCGAGCGTCAGCTCTGGAGCATCATTGACCGGGGTAAAGGTGATGTTGGCATCAACCGGAGCTAACGGAATGGGCGTTGGATTCACGCCAGCCCGATTATCTGTGACTGTGATGCTAAAGGACGGCTCAATTTCACCTTCGTATTTGAAAGTGACGTCGCCATTGATGATGTCTTCGAGGGTGAAGGTCGTTGCAGGGGTGCCATTGACAGCAAAAGCTGCGTTAATCTCGCCATCAGTATCGATTCCCGCGACCGGGTTGCCGGTGTTGCCCGCAACCGTGATCTCGATTTCGCTGTCGAGACTATCTACATCAGTGATATTGAGCACGTCGGGGGTAATGACCAGCTCAACGCCTTCGGTAATGTTGAAGACGTTGGTGGTGATCTCGGGCGCATCGTTGACGCCATTGACAGTACCGCCGCCTGTAGCCGTCGCCGTATTGACGCCATCGGTGACGCTGATGTCGTAGCTCGGGGCAGTTTCGGTGCCGTCGTTTTCAAAGAAGACGCGGCCCAAGTTAATGTCGTTTTGGGTGAAGGTGGTGACTGGATTAGCGTTGCCAATGATGAAGAAGTCGCCACCCTGCACATTGGAGACGGTGAATTGGAGGTTGCGATCGTCAAAGTCGCCATCGGTCGCTTTGATAATTTGCCGCGTGATTGAGACATTACCGTCTTCATTCACCGTAATGTCTGGCAAGGTACCGTCGGTAATGGTGACAAAGCCACCCGCACCGTCCGGCTCTTGGAAGATGGGCGTATCGTTGACCTCGGTAAAGGTCACATTGCCCGCTACCGTGACCTTCGCGCCACCCGCGGCATCTGGGTCAAGGTCATTGGCCGTGATGCTAAAGACAGGGGCAGTTTCACCGTCATAGAGGAAGGTGACATCACCCGCTACGATATCGGAGCGCTTGAAAGTAATCCCGTCTGTCGCATCAGTATCGCCCGCAAAGATAAAGCTGCTGGCATCGGCACCCGTAATGGTGAACTCAATATCGGTGCCAGGAACCGTAGCATCGACATCGATCGCATCCAACACCTTCGTCGTAACCAGCAGTTCTTCCCCTTCCGTCACCACAAAGTTATTCTTCAAAATCGTGGGCGGGTCGTTGACGAGTCCTGTCGGGTCAAGGATGCCTTGAATGGTTTGTGGCGGAGACGATAGACCTCCGCCATCGGTCACGGTCACCGTGTAAGCCGGTGGCACTTCGGTGCCGTCATGCTGGAAGAACACTGCCCCAGCGTTGACCTGTGCCTGGGTAAAGCTGGTCTTGACTTGACCGCTAACAATGAAGTCGCCGCCTTCAATATTCGTCAGGTTAAAGGTCAGGTTAGCGGCCCCTGATTCTTCATCCCGCGCCCCAATGTTGACGCTATTAACGGTAACTTGTCCGCCTTCATCGACGGTGATGGGAGTCAGATCATCTGAATCCGTATCATCTAGCGGAGTGCCATCTAAAATCGGGGCGTCATTGACCGCAGTGAAATTAACAATGTTGCCTGCTGCCGTATCTGCCAGCGGCTGTAAATCCGCAACTTTAATACTGAAGCTGGGCGCGCCGAGATTATCGGCGTTTTCATACAAGAAGGTGACGTTGCCTTGGAAGACATCTGAAAGCTTGAAGCTAATGCCGTCGGTGGCATCAGTATCCCCAGCAAAAATAAAGCTGGCAGCATCCCTACCCGTAATCGTAAAGGTGAGGTCATTCGGGTCAGGGTTATCTTCGTCAGTCGCATTTAACACGCTGCCATCGACTAAGAGCACCTGATCTTCCAC
This sequence comes from Leptolyngbya iicbica LK, assembly GCF_004212215.1. NCBI lineage: Bacteria > Bacillati > Cyanobacteriota > Cyanophyceae > Leptolyngbyales > Leptolyngbyaceae > Leptolyngbya > Leptolyngbya iicbica. Next base: position 5,862 of record NZ_QVFV01000003.1, on the reverse strand, counting down.
AACGGTAAAGTTATTGACCGTGATTTCGGGCGCATCGTTGACTGCCGTAACAGTGCCACCGCCGATGGCCGTAGCGGTGTTGACGCCATCGGTGACGCTGATGTCATAGCTCGGATCAGTTACGGTGCCATCGTTAACAAAGAGCACCCGGCCCAAGTTGATGTCGTTTTGGGTAAACGTGGTAACTGCATTGGAGCTGCCTACCAAGCGGAATTCGCCCCCCTGCACATTCGAGACAGTGAATTGGAGGTTGCGATCGTCAAAGTCGCCATCGGTCGCTCGAATGATCAGTCGATTGATCGCGACATTGCCGCCTTCTTTCACCGTAAAGTCAGGCAAAATGCCATCGCTCGGCTCAAAGACGACTGGCGTCACCGCAGGATTAACTGGCTCTAAAAAGACTGGCGTGTCGTTGACTTCAGTAAAGGTGACATTCCCCGCCACAGTGGTTTCAGCGGGAGTGACATTCGGGTCTTGATCATTCGCCGTGATGCTAAAGACGGGGGCCGTTTCGCCGTTGTAGAGGAAGGTGACCTCACCCGCCACAATATCGGAGCGATTGAAGGTGACCGTGCTAGCGTCATTATCCGGGTCAGTATCTCCTGGAAAGATAAAGCTGGTAGCATTAGGGCCGGAAATCGTGAATTGGATGTCAGGCGCAGGAGTAGCCGCATCGACATCGATCGCATCCAACACACTGGTGGTAATGAGCAGTTCTTCCCCTTCCACCACGTTAAAATTGTTGACCAAAATCGTGGGCGGATCATTTACGAATCCAGCCGGATCAATAATGCCTTGAATGGTTTGTGGCAGTGACGATAGCCCATTACCGTCGGTCACGCTAATGGTTGCAAGAGGGGCAATTTCAGTCCCATCATGGCGGAAGGATACAGCTCCGGCATTCACTTGTGCCAGGGTAAAGCTCGTCTTGACCTGACCGTTGACAATGAAATCGCCACCTTCAATATTGGTGAGCGTAAAGGTCAGATTAGCCGGGCCAGATTCTTCGTCAGTGGCGCTAATGAGGGCATTCGAAATCTTTAGCTGCCCGCCTTCATCAACCACAAAGTTGTCGATCTCAACAACATCAACAGTCGCCGGGTCATCAGTACTCTCATCGAGGACCAGTTCTGGGGCGTCATTGACAGCCGTGAAATTGACAATGTTGCCCGCCACAATATCGGTCAGTGGGGTAGGCGTGGTGTCGTCAGAGACCGTAATGGTAAAGTTTGGCGCACCAGTATTGTTGGCGTTCTCATACAGGAAGGTGACTTTGCCCTGGAAAACATCGTCCAGCGTGAAGTTATCTTTTGCGCTGACCGTGGTGCCGTCGTTGTAGAAGAAGCTGCCTGAGTCAGTGCCTGTAATCGTGAAGTTGAGATTGGCAGGCAAGGTGTCATCATCGATCGCATTCAGCACATCGCCCGTGACTTGCAGCACCTGATCTTCCACCACGGTGAAGCTGTTGACGGTAATGTCAGGGCGATCGGCAACCGGCGTAATCCCGACGTTGTAGACCAAGTCTTCAAAGCCGCCATCGCCATCAGAGACCTGTAACGTAAAGGTATCGTCGTTAAAAGTCGCGCCGTCACCATCTCCGTCATAGTTGGCATCAGGCGTATAAGTGAGATTTCGGACTCCATTACTCGGGCTTGTGCCGAGTGTCAGTGTTCCGTTGCTCGGGCCAGACACAATTTGCCAGGTCAGCGTATCTTGAGTGCCGACATCGCTCGCTTTGACGGTGAAATTAAACGATTTATCTTCGGTGACCGGCCCCAGGTTAGTCGGTGATGCAGCCGGATCAACCAGCGTCGGGCTGACATTTGCCACCTGAATCTCGGTAGTAAAGTCGTCTGTGGCTCCGGCCTTATCGGTCACCGTAACCGTGACATCATAGGTCCCATCGCCCTCATCCAGATAGGTATGAGTCAGCCCGGCAAAGGAAACCGTCGTCTGATCCGTATTCGTAAAGATGGTGACATCCGTGTCATTGAAGGTTTCGACTGTGCCATCACCCCAGTCCACCGTGATGGAGTGGACGTCATCGAGATCGACCTCAGTGGAGTTATCAATATCATCAAAGCTACCGCTCAGCGTGACGGTGTCGCCTTCATTAATGCTGCTGACATCGGGCGTGACCGTCAGATTAATCGGCGCATCATTGACCGGGTTAACGTTGACACCGATGCTGGCAAACGAGATGCCGCCGTCTTCATCGGTGACCTTCACAATAAAGTTGTCGCCCCCAAAATAATCAGGGTTAGGCGTATACGACAAGGTTTGCGTGTCACCCGTGCCGCTGGTCACAAAGCTAGCGGTGCCCTGAGTCGGAGCAGTATCAATTTCCCAGGTAAAGCTCTCAGAGCTAATATCTGCAGCGGAAAGGGTAATAGTGCCTGTAGCGTCTTCGTCAATCGTGAGGAAGCTGCTGATCGGACTCACTTCAGGCGGCGTGTTTTCAATAATGATGGACTTGGTGGCGTTCGCGACTTTGCCAAAGCTATCAACCACGGTGGCCGAGATCGCAACGGTGCCATTGGTATTGAACACATGGCCCGTATTAAAGGAATAGGTATTCGTCGCCGCTTTGAAGGTTAAATCCGACGAATTCAAGGTGGTTGGGGCGGTGCCATCATTCCAGTTGATGGTGACAGTAAAGGTGTCCCCGACGTCAGGATCGACAAAACTACCACTGAGGATGATGGAGTCGCCTTCATCAATGGTGGCCGCCGAAGTGGCCAACTTGAAACTGGTCGGCGCATCTGCAACTGGCGTGACGTTGGCAGTGAAGTTAATCGTACTGGTGCCGCCATCACCATCGTCAACCTTGATGGCAAACGTTTCGGTGCCGTTAAAGTTGGCGCGCGGCGTATAGGTAAAGAACTGTGTTGCCTCGTCCCCACCCGGGTTGATGACGAGGTTTCCTCCTGCTGATAAGGGGGGTGTAGTGAAACTCCACGTAAAGGGATCTAACGCCCCAGCCGGATCGGTAGCGGTGAGAAAGAAACTCTTCGTGCCGTCTTCCGCCAATGAAAAGGTTTGGCCAATAGATGGTGTGACCGTGGGAGCCACATTCTCCACTGAGATATCAAGAGTCGCTGAATCCGTCAGGCTGCCGGAATCAGTAACCGTGGCCTTAATGAAGCCTGCAGTAAAGGCAGTATCGTCGGCATAGGCATGAGAGGCCGAAAACGCACCAGTGCCATCAGCCGCCACTGTACTAGTGGTGCCATCGCCCCATTCGATGAGCACGGTTGAGGTGTCGCTGATATCAGGGTCATCAACTTGCCCTGTCAGAGTAAAGAGTTGCCCCTCATTTACAGTGCCTGCTGGCACACTCAGGCTGGTAATAGTGGGCGCCTCATTGATATCAGTCACCTGCACAAACACCGATTCGGTATCGGTGTCAGCGCCATTAGTCGCCGAAATAGTCAGCTCATAGTTTTGCGGAAAGGCTTCAAAGTCGAGGTCATCGGCATCATTAACGGTGATGGCCCCAGTCGCACTATCGATCGCAAACACCAGATTGCCATCGCCGTCATTGTCAAGATTACCGCTGGTGATCGCCCACGTATCCACCGTCACGGCAGGGTCAACCAAGTTCACCTGGTTGTCGGTGCCATCGCTGGGGGCAGCACTATTGTCTTCGGGAACGGTAAACAGCTGCGCCGGGGCAATCTGCGGTGGCACATCGAGCTGAATCGTGATGCCAGTGGTATCGTTGGCCGTCTGTTGAAAGCCTGTGCCATCAACTGCAAAGTAGTAAATCACCCCATTTTGCGCTTCAAAGCTGACGCTAGTGGTGTCGCTACTAGAGGCGCTCAGATCATTGGCAATGGGGGTCAGACTGCCGAAGGTAAAGGTTGGATCGGTGGCGGCGATCGGGCTGCTATAGACCGCTAGCACAGTGCCGATAGAGCTCCCAGCCGTATTGATGTTCACCAGGCCATCGACGTTGGAGGTCCAAGTCCACCAGACGGAGTCGTTGGAGAAGGTGGTCGCCCCTGGGGTGGCATCGTGAATCGGCTCACCGACTTGATTATTGGCTAGCGCGTTGCCGATCACATCAGGCGTCCCTGGAGTGAGGGCGATCGCATTCTGAATATCGTTGTTCGCAGCTAAGGTGCCGGGATAGGCGGCAGCGGCAGCAGCGGTGAGGAGTTGGCGCCGCTCGACTTCGCCCCAAAAGGCATCAAGGGTCCAGTCGCCGCCGCGAGCGGCGTGGCCGAGCACGTGGGTAGAAGCAGCAATATTGGCGTGGGTCAGGGTGTGGATGGCGGCCAAAAACTCGGCTCCGGCATCGCCCGCAGCGACTCGGCAGCCGTAAAAGTGGATATCCTGAATGGCAGTTTGAGCTGTCCATTGTTGGAGGCGATCGCGATACTGAGGCAGCGTTGACAAGCTCAGCTCAGCATTGCCGAGCGAGAGTCGCCCTGGCGCACCGTGCGCCACCACAAAGACTTCGGTCGCAGTCGGGTGAGCCTGTAGGGTAGCGGTGATGTAGGCCACACCATCGACATCGGGAGGCAAAATCAAGGTTTCAGCATCAAGAGCAATCCCAGCAGCTAGCTGCAAAGGAGCCTCAATACTTGCATCAACAAAAACAATAGACTTCGTTTTATTCGCCATGATTCGCATCCCAAAAAAATCTACAACCTGCACACCGAATCCACTCTTTTTAGTCAAACACCTACTCACTGATTTCAGGCATCATGCTGACCAAAGTGTATAAGAGGTTTCTGCAAAGATCACACCAAAAATCACACCCACACACTGCTTTTGCGACAGAGATTTTCTCTAGCGACTGCCCCACACTGATGTTTTAAAGCCAACTTGACCCAAGAGTTGCGGCGACAAATCAACACCAAGATGACTCTCACCTATTGGCCAACAACGAGGAAACTTTTAGGGACAACATCGCTCAACACGTCCGAAAAAGCACTCAGCACGTTCTCCCAACCCATCTTGCCCTTACATCAGCTTAAACATTCAGCGTCGGCCAGAATCTCGCCCTCCCATTTAGCGACGATCACCACAGCCCTCGCACAAAGGGGAATTCGCAAACCACCATCAACATCAACCCTGACTGCATCAACGGCACCATTCATCCAAAACTCATAAATACCATCAACACCCGTGAGGATACCCACGATGTTATTTAAAACACTCACCACTTGCCGCCTTTTGTTACAAATCCTTTTTTGGAAAGTGCGTATTCAGAAAAAAAGGATAACTGTCTAATTTTTATTAGGCAGTCAACGGCGCATTTTTGTCTTAAATAGATTGAGAGGGGTCACAAGTGTAGTTCAGCCAGAAACAATTCCCGGAAAGTTTTAACAGACCGTAACAGAAGGCTGCGTGGGCTATTTCATGACGTAGCGTTTTTTTGCAAAAAGTGATTGTTCGAATTTGCTCTGACCATGAATGTTTCAGGGATGAGGGAATTTAAACATTTCTAGCGTTTTTTTGCGACTCGGTAATGCCGCCACGATGAAAACAGGCAGTCAAAGATTATTAGCAGATTAAAAGTCGGCCATATTGAGTGAATTGATGATGGGACTGTTTAGCGCTGTTTACTGATAGTGACTGATCGTTTTTATCATGGTCAAAAGATGGCACCGATAGAGTTTTTTCGATTCGATTCGGCTCGTGAGACTCTAGATGTAGGGCTTAGTTTGGCGACTTCGAGCTTCGGTTAGGGTCAGGGCAGAAACAACCGTGAGGTTGTAAGTAAAGCGCCCTAAATATTCAAAGCTTTTGTAGGATGGGTTAGCGCGTACGTGTTTAGCGTCGATTTAAGCAGCGCGATTTTGCCGCACCATGGCTTGGGCGACTTGTTCGATGAACGAGTCGCCTCGTTGT